>JAHEDQ010000245.1 GCA_024641125.1 Candidatus Competibacteraceae bacterium
CCCTCGTTCTCCAATGAACAGGCCATCTCGCATTGAAGGCAACCCGTGCACTTCTGCGGATCTATGTGTAGCGATTTCTGCATGACGGTTCGTCTCCTCAGATGGTCTATGGCGGTCGGGTATGCGGTGTGTTGTTCTCGCTGGTCTAAAACAGGCGTTGTATCGGCGTCATCCTCAAAGCCTGAGACTGAGCATAGATCAGCCTCCGGTGGTATTCATGTGGCGAAAGATGATCGGTTGGGCATCCAGCCGGAAATCGTGCCCTTTCGGTTTGAGGTCCATGGCGGCGATGATCGCCTGTTTGAGGCGATTCCGATCCCCCGGGTGGGCGCGCATGACCTGTTTCAGGTCCATTGAATGTTCTTGCCCCAGACACAACAGCAGGCGGCCCTCCACCGTCACCCGGACACGGTTGCAGGTGTCACAGAAGTTGTGGCTGTGGGGGGAGATGAAGCCGACCCGGGTGTCTGCCCCCGGGATGCGCCAGTAGCGTGACGGTCCGCCAGTGGTCTCGGTGGTAGGGATCAGCTCGAACTGATCGGCCAGATCGCGACGGATTTCATCGCTTGAGTAATAGGCTTCGCCGCGGTCGTGATCGCCGATCACACCCAGCGGCATCTCCTCGATAAAACTGATATCCAGCCCGCGCTCAATGGCGAAGCGCACCAGATCCGAGACCTCGTCGTGGTTGCGGTTCTTCAACACCACGGCGTTCAGTTTGGTGCGTTCAAATCCGGCTTCCCGTGCCGCCTCGATCCCGTCCAGCACCGTTGCCAGAGTCCCCGCCCGGGTGATGCGCTCGAATCGATCCGGGTGCAGGGAATCCAGACTGATGTTGATGCGCCGCACGCCGGCGGCCTTGAGCGCCCCGGCATACTTGCGCAGTTGGGAGCCGTTGGTGGTCAGCACGAGTTCGCCCAGGCCTGGCAGCGCGCCGACCCGTCTGACCAGATCGATTACGCCGCGCCGCACCAGCGGTTCGCCACCGGTCAGGCGAATTTTCCGGACCCCCAGTTCCACGAACGCCGCGGACAATTCGCCCAGTTCCTCCAGGGTCAAGATCTGGGCCCGGGGCAGAAACGTCATGTCCTCCGCCATGCAGTACACGCACCGGAAATCGCAGCGATCGGTGACCGAAATACGCACGTAGTTCACTTCCCGGCCGAAACGGTCCACCAATAAACTGCTGGACTGCCTTGGCGACCCCATAACGTCGCGGCATCCTGTCATATCGCTGGCCTCCTCCGGCCCGGTGCCTGTTCTTGTTCGTACGGGTCTGATTGCCCGGTTGCGCGAAGTTGGCTGGGGTGCAAGTCAGATACCATACCTCACACGACCGCCCCTTATGGACTCTGCTCCCTTCTAACTTAAAACCAAAAACAGAGCGTTACCAGTGCGCGCCGGGTTGTACGCGCAGTTTTTACGAGGGAGTGGAACAACATTTGGGCAGGGCAGAATGCCCCAGCCCTTGAACAATTTGTCCCACATGGCGCTTTACCGGCGTCTCGTCCCATGGGCTGGTTGCATTTCAGCAACAGAGAAGCGCCCAAGCTCTGTGCGGGCGGGCGCAGGCCTTAGATCAATCCGTCGAAGGGTTGTACCGGAACCTCGGCGCCGGCATCGACCCCTTCGGATTCCGAGGACAGGACGATGAAGCAGTTGGCCTGCGCAATCGAGCTGAGTATCCCTGACCCCTGTTCCCCGGTACTGCTGACAACCAGCCCACCGTCGTCATCGCGGCGCAGGATACCTCTTTGATACTCCACTCGACCAGGGCGCTTTCTGAGTCGGCCCGTGCATCGCGCCGGTACCGTGATGGTGGCCGGCTCTCGTTCGCCCATCAGTCGGCGCAGGGCGGGTTGCACGAACTGATAGAAAGTCACCATCACCGACACCGGGTTTCCGGGAAGCCCGAAGAACAGCGCATTGCCCACGCGGCCAAAGGCAAGGGGTCGCCCCGGCTTCATGGCGATCTTCCAGAAATGCACCTGGCCCAGCGAATTGAGCGTATCTTTTACAAAATCCGCTTCCCCAACCGACACCCCACCGGATGTGATGACCGCGTCGGCGATGTCGGCGGCGTCACGGAAAGCGGCTTCCAGATCGGCCCGCTGGTCGCCGACCACGCCCATGTCTACGACGTCTGCCCCCAGTCGCGTCAGCATGCCGTACAGCGTGTAGCGATTACTGTCGTATATATCGCCCCGTGTCAGGGTCTCGCCGATGGATTTGAGCTCATCTCCGGTGGAGAAGAACGCCACCCGGGGGCGTCTCGCAACCCGGACCTCACCGATACCCAGGGAGGCGATCAGCCCCAGCTCTGCCGGCCGGATTCGGGTGCCGGGTTCCAGCACCCGGGCGCCCGCGCGCAGGTCCTCCCCGGCGCGACGAACGTTTTGCCCTGCCTTGTGGTCGCCGCCAAGCAGAATGCGCTCGCCCTCGACGGAAACGTGCTCCTGCATCACGACCGTATCGCTGCCCTCCGGCATCACCGCGCCGGTCATGATGCGCACGCATTGGCCGGGACCGAGTGCGCCCTTGAACGGCTTGCCGGCATAGGCGGTGCCGATCACGGCGAGTTGCGTGTTGCCGTGATCGGCCAGCTCCCTGCTGTCCAGGGCGTAACCGTCCATGGCAGAGTTGGTATGCGCGGGGACATCGATTGGGGAGTCGATCGCCTCTACCAGCACCCGGTCAAGGGCGTCGCGAAGGGCCAGCTTCTGGTAACCCCGAATCGGGCTGACGGCGGTGTCTATGCGCGCCAGCGCCTCGATCACGGACAGGGAATTCGGGTCGAAATCGTCGGCACAACTGGGGTCTGGGGTAACGGTCTGCTCGCTCATGGGGTCCGATTCTTTATTGATTCTCGCGTCGGTCATGGCTTACGCCTCAGCCACATCGGATGGCGCGGGCGATGGGCATGGCCGAAGGCGCTTGCGGGCCCACACTATAGCGGTTCGATACACGGCTGCCCATTGCGGCCGGGTTTGCCTGGGCGTCACCAGCCGGCCGGGCAAAGATGCGACCATCCCCGGTAGGCTGCCAGATGCTGGGGCACGTCATGCACCCGGATGATATCGGCGCCCTGTTCGCACAGCTTCATGGAGGCCCCGACAGTGAGCAAATCGCGGTCGTCCCGGTCGGTTCCGATGCCGGACAGGAATGATTTGCGGGAATGGCCGATCAGCAGACGTATACCGTGGCCCCGCAGGCGATCGACATGACGCATCAGTTCCAGCGACTGCAGCGCGCTCTTGCCAAAGCCAATGCCGGGATCGAACACGATACGATCCAGATCGAGGCCCGCCGCGTCCCACTCCGACAGTCGACGCGTGAGCCAGTCCTCGACCCCGGCGACCGGGTCCAGATCCTCGGGCATGAGGGTGCCGCGTTTGGCCGGCACCGTCAGACTGTGCATGGCGATCCACTGGGCCGGATGCGCCCGCGCCAGCGCGATCATCCCCGGGTCCTGGAGTCCGCTGACGTCGTTTATCCAGTCCACGCCCAGTTCCAGCGCGCGGCTGGCCACTTCAACGTGACGTGTGTCGACGCTGATCGCTGGGCCCAGCAATCTGTCCTGCCGTCGCTCACGCAGCGCCAGCAGAACCGGCTCCAGACGTTGCCATTCCAAGTCCGGCGGAACGCCGGCTGCATCCGGGCGTGTGGATTCGGCGCCCAGATCGATGATATGCGCGCCGGCCTCGACCATGAGATCCACCCGCGCCATCACCGCGGCGAGAGTCTCTAACTGACCACCGTCCGAGAACGAATCGGGCGTCAGATTCACGATGCCCATCCACAGCGGGATGTGGTGGGTGAGTCGGCGGCTCCAGTCCAGTACCGTATGTTCGCCCAGCCCCGGGATCGCCAGTGAAGGCTCGATCGTGACCAAAGGGCTGAGGATGAAGGCTCGGTTGTGCAGGTCCGGGCGAGGCAGCACCAGATCGTCCTGCTCAAGCACGCTGTCCCCCCAGATCAGCAAATCCAGGTCCACCGCCCGGGGCGCCCAGCGGGACTCCGCTGGCGGACTCAGTTCGCTGGATATCCGGCGGCACCAGGCCTGGCACAGCTCCGGGGCAGACTCGGTTTGGCACACAAGTACCAGGTTCAGATACGGTTGATTCCAGGCGCTGGGTGCGCCCATCGGCAGGCTGGCGGGAGACTCCATTACCGGGGACACCTGCACGATCTGTAGCGGCCCGCCCTCGAAATGGCGCAGAGCCGATTCAAGATGTGTCAGGCGGTCGCCCTGATTGGAGCCGACACTGAGGTAGACCTTCATTGGGTGGGCTCCCGGATTGCCGTGGTTTCAGCGTGGGCGCGGTAACCTGGGCCCGGCGCCGCCTCGATGCATCGCGCCATGGCCATCCCCGAAGATCCGGCAATGGCACGACCCGGCGGGCGCACACATTATAGCCGCCGAACGGTGAGATCCAGTTCCGGACATCCCGCCAGTGTGGCCTGGTTGCTGATAACCGCGGTGCTGGCATGCTGCGGCGCCAGATGGCGCTCGGCAACCCGGATCAGATCCGCCATCGTCACGTCCAGAACCCGTTTCCGAAACCCGCGCCGCCATTCGGGTGTGCGCCCGTGCAGCGCTGCGAAGTACGCCGAAGCCGCCTCCCCGGCGGGCGATGCCGGCCGGTCAATACTGCTGATCACGCCCAGAATCGCCTCCTCCAGCAGACGTGCCGGATGCGAGTTGCCCATCAGCCAGTCCAGCGATCGGTCGAAATCCGCCAGGGTTTCCAGAAGCCGTGGGTCACGATAGGAAAAGAAGCGGAACGACCCGCTGTCCGGTTCATAGCCGGCGCCACCACCATAGGCGCCGCCCTGTTCACGAATGGTTCGGTGCAGGAAGCCGTTGCGCAGAAAGCCCCCCAACACCGTCAGCGCCGGCGCATCCGGATGCCCCTGGGGCACGCCGGGATAGGCGCGCGCGCAGAAGTTCACCTGGGTGCTGGTGACCCAGGCCTCGCGCACCAGCTGATGCGCGGAGACCCTGGTGATGTTGCCGCCAGCCGCAGCCGCTGAGTCGGTCGAGGCCCAGATCCGCTCCATGGTCTCGGTCATGGCGTCACGTTTCGAAGCTTCACCCACCAGAAGCACCGCCGGGTCGGCCCCGGTGAATCGAGCATGAGCCTGCGCCAGTTGATCCGCCAGGCGCCTCAGTTCAGCCGGGTCGCTCAACGCCTGGTCCAGTGATTTGAGATGCTGGAGACCCAGCAAGCCGTCCCAGCGATGGGCCAGCCACCCGACGCTGTTCATGCCGGCCGATGCCGCGTTCATGGCGAGTGCATGGCCGTGCTGGGTGACCGATGCCTCGCGCTGGGCGCGGTGTTCGCTGATCAATTCGCGCAGTTTCGGCAGCTCGTCGAAACGGGGTTCCGCCCAGGTCTCGAACATGAGCCGGCAAAGCGGCTCGTGGTTTCGCCCCAGCGCCTTACCCGACAACACCAGCAGACCGCGATTCCGGTCCAGATCGTCCACGTCCCCGCGCAGGGAGCAGCGGGCGCCGAGCCCACCGGTGACCGCGGCCTGCAGGGCCTGAGTTTCCCGATAGCTCCGGCCGGCGCTGCCGATCTCGCCCCAGGCGTCGCACAGTAGCGGTACCAGATCGAGCTGCGTGTCGTCCAGGTCGACCAGATCGAGGACCAGCTGCTGGTACACCATGCCGTTGGTGCCGGCGCTGAACCAAGTAGCGTGATGGCCTGCGATGCGGGTCTCGCTGCCTTCGGGAATGCTGAGATCCTCGGGCACGTCCTCCAGCCCGACCTTGGGCAGCAACTCTGGATCGTCGTCCTGCTCCTGTCTGCGTTTGAGCGCGGCGGCCAGCCGGATTACCTTCGATCTCTCCACCTCGTCCAGAGCGGCCTTCATGGCCGCCAGCCGGGCGTGCTCCGCTGCCAACTCGCGGGTGTTCAGATCGGGATCGGGCGCCATCGTCAGCCGCACCCGATGGGGATTGTCCAGCAGCATGTCTCGAACGCAGGCACCGATGTAGCCGCTGTCCTTGACCGCCTCGCGCAGTGCCTCCAGGGTCGGGTCGATGTCCAGGATTCGAACCGGATCGCCCCCGTGCAGGGTGGGCCCCAGAGTGTTCACCATCAGCCTCAGTCCGTAGGGGAAACCACCGCTCTGTATTTCCCGATGCTGCAGTTCCAACTGGTGCAGCACCGCCGCAACCTGGTCCTGGGGCAGGCCGTTTTCGGCCACCTCGTTCAGTACGCTCAGGATGAGCTGCTCGATTTCTTCGGCGCACTCGGTTCGAGCGCCCTCCAATCCGCAGCTGAAGCTCATTTCTCGGGTCGAGTCGTCGAGCCCGCACAGCTCCGAGGGGGCATTGCCAAGATCCGTGGTCTCCAGGGCGTGCCGCAGGGGCGAGGCGCTGTTGTCCAGCAGCAGTCCGGTGATCAGTTGGGCG
>JAHEDQ010000052.1:0-624 GCA_024641125.1 Candidatus Competibacteraceae bacterium
ACAGTAAGGCTCCATACTGTTCCAGCGCGGTTTGGAATTCGCCCTGCTGCGCCAGTCGGTAGGCTTCTGCGAAGCGCCCATGGTCGCTGGGATGGCTGCCCGCGGTGACCAGATCCCCCTGCTCGAGGGCCGTGTTGAACTGACTGAGTCGCCACCAGTTGTAGCCGCCAAGCGCAGTGACTGCGCCGCATGTGGCGGCCAGGACCAAACCGAGGCGGCGGCCCCTCAAGACCATGTCCGCGCCTCCGTGGCCCGCACCGCGGCCAATAGAGCCAGCATGCCCAGGGCAAGCCAGTACAAGGGTGCGCTCAGATCTTTCTGGGGGCGCTGCTCCAGGTAGCGTATGGGTAACTTCTGCTGCTGATTGACATCGTCAATCGCGGCCTGCAATACGCCGGGGTGTTCAGCATCGTACAGGCGGTATGGGATATCCATGGACTGGAAAAAATCATGCAGGCCCTGCTCGGGATTATCGCCCCCAGCCGTGCTTGTGTCCTCGCCGCCATCGACACCGGGGCTGCCGCGGGAGCGAAGAAAAAGCCAGTACAGGGTCACCCGATTGCGCCGCGCCGCATTGCGTATTCGGCTGCGGGCGGCGGCACTCACCCGGGCCGCACCGTCCGA
>JAHEDQ010000052.1:638-23298 GCA_024641125.1 Candidatus Competibacteraceae bacterium
GCATGATGATGCGCGAGCCGTGGTAGGGCCGCTCCTCGAACAACAACAGTGCGTGTTCCAGGGCTGTTTCAACCTGGGTCCGCGCCAGCCCGCGTCCGATGCTCGCGGCCTGGATCGCCGCTTGCGCCAATGCCGGCTGACGGCTAAGAGGCAGCGTTTGCATCGGCGCCGTACTGAACACAACCATGCCTACCAGATCGTCACCGCGACTGGCGACGAACTCGGCCAGCAGCGCATTGGCCATCTCGCCCTTGGTTCTGAAGTTGCCCACGGTCATGGAGCGGTCGAAATTCTGACCGGCAAAGGGTTGATCCATGCTGGCGCTGCGATCCAGCAGCAGAACCACTTCCGCGCCCTGTCCCACGCGCTCGACGGTTTGAGGCGCCCGGAACGGCTGGGACAGAGCCGTCACCAGGCACAGTATCGAAACCGCCCCGAGCACCCGCACCAGAATCGACAAGGCGGTGGACAGGCCGTCCCGGGGTAGCAGCGCCAGACCCGGATAGGTTACCGAAACCCGAGGTTGGACCAGCAGGGGCAGCAGGGACAAGGGTAACAGCAGCAGCCACCAGGGCTGGTCGATGCCGAGGTTCATCGCCAGCTTCGCTCCAGGTCCCGACAGCGGCGGCAAAGGTCCAGCATCTCCTGCAGGCTTGGGTTTTCCAACGACAGCCGTCCCGGCTCCGTGAAGTGGATGCGTCGGGATTGCGCGTACAGTTGCTCGATCGATTCACGCAGCGGGATCAGATCGCCATGGCGCTCGAACAGGGGGCTGAGATCGTCGGCGAAAACGGCGCGCCCGGCGGTTTTGTCGAACGCCCCATGCAGGCATGCCAACCCACGCCGGATCTGTTCCGGACCGGGCGTTTCATTCCGGAGACTCCGCAAGGTCCGATAGGCGTAGGCAAACGGGTACCCGTCCACATTCGCTCGTTGGCGCACCCAGCCGGTGAAAAGCCCCAGGCTTACGACCAACAGTAGAGCACCGGCTGCCTGCACCCCGATCCTGGACCATGTCAGATCTATGGGGCTGGGGCGGTGCCCGGAGCGGATCGGCTGGCGCCAGGGCTCCGTCGGGTCCGGCGATGGCGTCAGTGGGGCAATGCGAAAGCGCCACTCGGGTACCTGGCGGCTGTAGCTCTGCTGTCCGTCCGTGTAGGCCAGGGCGAAGGGCGGAATGGCGAGATTCGCCGCCTCTGGCGGCACACCCATCAGCTGATAGGTCAGCGTCAGATGCAGGCGGTCTGTTTCTTCCGTTGTTTGCCTGGACCACGCCCGCCGCTTGAGGGTCATATACTGGGACACCGCGCCCGGTTCCGGGATGCTGTTCTCCATCAGCTGGTAGGGCCTACTCAACACCAGAACCACGTCGTGGTCCTGCTCATCACCGATAACGTATCCGAATGGTCTTGGTCGCTCCACGGTCAAGGCCTGGACCGCAAGCTGTGCACTGGCGTTGCCCGGCCAAAGACCCCCCCAGGCCACCACCAGCATCAGCCAGCGCAGCGTTGGCACGACGTGGCACGCGTCAGCCATGAAAGTATCGGGTGACCTGTTCGGCATCGAATCCACCCCGCATCCACAATGGTCTCAGACCCAGATCCCGGAGCAGCTTTGCAATACGGGCACGCCGTGTGTCAAACGCCCGCTGCAACCGTCGCCTCAGTGCGGGCCGCCAAAACACGGTTTGAGTATCCCCTGACTCTGGATCACGCAGGCGCACCAGGCCGAAGCGCAGGCTAGGGTCCCATTCGGTTCGGTCTTCCAGCACCACTGGAACGATGGCGTGCCGATTGAGCGGTGCGAGTGTGCGTCGAATCAGCTCCGGCGGCAGAAAAAAGTCCGACACCAAGAAAATCAGCGCGGGGCGGTTTGGAACCCAAGCGATGACATCACACAGGGCGGTGGGTGCGCCGGGGGTGGCATCCAGGTTGCGCAGAGCCGAAGCGAGGCGGGCCCCTGCCCCTGCTATCCGGTTTGGCGGCTGGTACAATTCACGCCGCACCCTTTGGTCGCAGGCGACGAAGCCGAAACGGTCCCCGGTGCGCCATGCGGAGCGGGCGCAGGCAGCGGTGAAGTCGGCCAACACGTCCAGCCGCCGGTGGGTGCCGGCATAGGCTATGGAGGCGGAGACATCCGCCACCACCATCACCGTCACGGCGCTGCGCTGATCGAACACCCGCACCAGCAGTGCCTCGTGAGGGTCACGCAAACTGGCCCTGAGGTCCAGTCGCCGGCCATCGGGGGCATCCAGAAACCGCGCGTGACCACGGAATTCATGGCCCGCGCCTTTTGCCTGGCTGGCATGCTGACCCAACAGGCGACTGGCGGTTCTCCAGGGCACCCGATAGTGAAACTCAGCCGCGCTTTCATCCATATCAGGGGGCGGACACCTGCGCCAGAATCTGATCCATCAAACCTTGCAGCAAAACGGCGCGCTGCAACTCGTAGACCGGCTCGAAGACGATTCTGTGGGCCAGGGTTTCACGAAACACGGCCTGCAGGTCCTCAGGCACGACGCGCTCCCGATCCTCCAGCCAGGCAATCACCCGGGCGGCCTGCATTAACATACTCATGCCCCGGGGACTGACCCCCGCCCGCACCAGATCGCCAGTGTCGATGTCGGACAGGCTGACGCCATAGGCCGCCGGGTTCCGGGTTGCGGCCACCAGATTCATGGCATATCGCTGCAGTGTCTCCGACGCGCCGGTTCGATTCTGGATCTGCTGCGCAACCCGATTCAGTTCCGAGTACGAGAGCAGAGGCGACAGCAGGGTGCCCAGCAGCCGATCCACATTGTGGAACCGGGTGTCGAACATGAGCTGGCGGAGAACCTCCGGGTCGTTGGGTATGTCCACCGTGATTTCCATCAGGAACCGGTCGCGCGCCGCCGACGGCAGTTCGAAGGTTTCTTCCCGTTCGAGACGATTGCGGTCTGCAAACACCAGCATATGCGGCAGTTCGTATTCACGGTTGAAGGCGTTTACCCGGCGTTCGGCCATGGCGCGCAGAATGGTAGAATGGACTTGCGGGCGGGCCCTATTGATCTCATTGAAAAAGAAGATCGAGAGCGCATCACCACCGCGAATCAGTGGTCCGGGCTCGACCCGGGGCCGACCGTCGTCCGCCACATAGGTGTGGTATAGCAGATCGCCGGGCATCAGGTCGACGGTTCCCTCAATGCGCTCGTAGCCGCCGCCCAGCACCTGTGCCATGGCTCTGAGCAAGGTGGTCTTGCCCACCCCCACGTCCCCTTCCAGCAGCACGTGACCGCGGGCGAACACCGCCACGGTCAGCATGCGGATGACATGTGCCTGACCGAGGACCGCCTTCCCCAGTTCCTCCTCGATGGACAGGGCGCGGTCGCGCCAGTCCACCAACTGTGATTCGTTCAAATTGTTTCCGGTATTCGATCGCCCAGCCGGGTCGACCGTGTAGTTGATCCTAACTTCCCCAAGGCCACTTGCAGTCCTTGTCCAGCGACGCAGGACCCTAGCCGGAAACCGGGAACGGCTCTTGCGGTAGGCCGAGGTCGGTCGATCAAGGCCCTCGGCGCTGGCGACACAGCGCCGCGTAGATCGCCTCATCATCAATCAGCCCCAGGGCCCGGCCTTCGGCCATGACCACAATTGGCAGCCCACTGGCATGCCGCACGTGGATCAAATTGGTGATTGGGGTATTGGGGGTGGCCATGCCGATGCAGTCCGGGGGCCAGGGATGCGAACCGTCGAACTCCGCCACTGGCTTGAATTCGAGCGTAACCTCTCCTCGACTGATGTTCACCCCGCCCGTGGGCGTGTTCCTCAGCTTGATTGCCTCGCCCTCCACTGAACCGAGGATTTGATCGCCTTCGCTCAGTGGGGTCATGGTGCTGTCGGCGCTCAGGACCCGCAGCGGGTTCATATTGGCCACGAACTGCGACACGTACTCGGTGGAGGGATTGAGCACGATGTCCTGCGCGCTGCCCTGCTGAACGATACGAGCATCCTCCATGATGGCCACATGATTGCCGATCTTGATGGCCTCGTCGAGATCGTGGCTGACAAAGATGATGGTTTTCTCCAGCGTGCGCTGCAGCTCCAGTAACTCGTCCTGCAGCCGTTCCCGGATCAGTGGGTCCAGTGCCGAGAACGGTTCGTCCATCAGCAGGATGTCGGCATCGGTGGCGAAGGCCCGGGCCAGGCCGACCCGCTGCTGCATGCCCCCGGACAGCTCATGGGCGTACTTGTCGGCCCACTGTTCCAGGTGGACCAACTCCAGCTGCCGGTCGACGGTGCGTCGAATTTCCTCGGACGGTTGACCCCGGATCTCCAGGCCGAAGCCCACGTTCTCGCGCACCGTGCGCCAGGGCAGCAGGGCGAACTGCTGAAACACCATGGCGATGCGCTCTGTGCGCAGCCGTCGCAGCGTCGCGGGGTCGGCCTTGGGAATGTCCACCTGGCCTGCTTCGTCATCTACCAGCACCTGACCCCGGGAGGCGCGGTTGAGTCCGTTGACACAGCGCAGCAGGGTGGATTTCCCGGACCCGGAGAGACCCATGAACACGCAGATCTGACCGGGCTGGATTTGAATGCTGGCGTCGGCCGCGCCCACCACGGCGCCAGTGGCCTCCAGGATCTCGTCCCGGCTGCGACCTGCGTCCAGCAGGGTCAGCGCCGGGCGCGGGTCGGCGGCGAAGACCACGTCCACCTGTTTGAATTCCACCGCAGCCATGGGCTCAGTCCTGCCCCGATTTGCGCTGCGGTTGTTTGAAGATCCGGTCCAGCAGAATCGCCACGATCACGATGGCAAGACCCGCTTCGAATCCCTTGGCCACATTCACCGTGTTGAGGGCGCGCACCACCGGTTTACCGAGACCGTCTGCCCCCACCAGGGCGGCGATCACCACCATGGACAGCGACAGCATGATGCATTGGGTGATGCCGGCCATGATGGTGGGCATGGCATGGGGCAACTCCACCTTCAACAGCAACTGCCGCGAAGTTGCGCCGAACGCTTCACCCGCCTCCACCAGTGTCCTGGGCACTGAGGACACCCCCAGATAGGTCAGCCGTATCGGTGCCGGAATGGCGAAGATGACGGTGGAGATCAGGCCAGGCACCACCCCCAGGCCGAACAGAATCAGCGTGGGGATCAGATAGACGAAGGTCGGAATGGTCTGCATCAGATCCAGCACCGGCCGCAAGCCACTGTAAAGCCAGGGCCGGTGGGCGGCGGCGATGCCCACCGGCACGCCCACCAGCACGCAGACGAGGGTGGAGAACAACACCAGGGCCAGAGTCTCCACCGTGGCTTCCCAGTAACCAAGATTAATGATCAGCAGCAGCGACAGAGCGGCCAGGGCGGTCAGTTTCCAGCTTCGATGCAACCAGAACGCCAGCCCGCAGATCAACGCGATGAGCAGGGCCGGCGGGCACCATTTGAGCAGGTCGATGCTGCCCTCGATCAGGAACCCGAGTACGTCGGATATCAGGTTGAAGAAGCCGGCGGCACGTTCGTTCAGGAGATCCACCAGGTCGCTGATCCAACGTCCCAGAGGAATCTTGTGTTCCGTGATCCAGTCCATCCTGGGCTCCAGGCGTCAAAGTGGCTAGGGCGGTACAGGCGCTTGCTGTCAGGGCTGTGGCGCGCCGCCCGGCCGCGCCCCAGCCCTGGATTTCAAAGCCCCAGCGAGGCCTTGACCGCCGGCAGCCCCTGGTCGCCGCTCAGGGTGGTGACGTCAGCCAGCCACTGTTCTAATACCACCGGATTCTGCTTGAGCCAGGCGCTTGCCGCCGCCTCGGGATCCTGGCCATCGTCGAGAATCGCGCTCATGATCTCGTTCTCCATCTGCAGGGTGAAGCGCATGTTGTTCAGCAGCGTGCCCACGTTGGGACATTCGCTGGTGTAGCCCTCGCGAACGTTGGTGTAGACCGTGGCGCCGCCAAAATCCGGGCCGAACCAGTCGTCGCCACCGGACAGGTAGACCAGCTCGAAGTTGCTGTTCATCGGATGCGGCTCCCAGCCTAGAAAAACCACCGGTTCCTGCTTGCGCGCGGCGCGTTTGACCTGGGACAGCATGCCCTGCTCGCTGGACTCCACAACCTCGAAACCTGACAGCTCGAAGGCGTTTTTGTCGATCATCTCCTGGATCAGTCGGTTGCCGTCGTTGCCCGGCTCGATACCGTAGATCTTCCCGTCCAGTTGTTCGCGGAACCCGGCGATATCGGCAAAACTGTTGAGGCCGGCCTCGGCCATATAGGCGGGCACCGCGAGGGTATACTTCGCGCCCTCCAGGTTGGCCCCCATGACCTGGACGCTGCCGTCGTCACGGTAGGGTTTGATGTCGGCTTCCATGGTGGGCATCCAGTTGCCCAGGAATACATCGATGTCTTTGTTTTTCATGCTGGCGTAGGTGACCGGAACCGACAGGACCTGGGTGTCGGGCTCATATCCCAGACCTTGCAGCACCACTGTGGCGGCGGCGGTGGTGGCGGTGATGTCGGTCCATCCCACATCCGAGAACCGGACCGTTTTGCACTCCTCCGGGTCGGCCGCCTGGGCCGCGCCACTCAGAACCAGCGCGGCGGTGGCGGCTATCAACGTGCTGCATACATGGCGTTGCATCATTTCGTATCCTCTCTCGAGTTCGATTTTGATCCGATGACGTGGTGGTATCCATCTTGAGTGTAGTTGCTTGGGCAGAATATCCTGTACCGAGTGTCGGGCCAATGCAGCCGGGGAGTGGAACGGCATGACGAGGGATAACCCGGAACGTCTGGGCGGCTGTCTGTGCGGCGCCGTACGCTACTGTGCGGATGGCCCGCTGCTGTATGCAACCCACTGCCACTGTACACTGTGCCGAAGGGCCAGCGGCGCACCATTGGTGTCCTGGGCCACTTTTCCCACCGACGGTTTTCATTTCATCCAGGGCGAGCCGACCTGCTATGCATCGAGTCCTGTTGCCCAGCGGCGTTTCTGCCCGACCTGCGGCACCCATCTGACCTTCCAGCGTCGTGACCACCCCCGGGAAATCGATGTGACCATCGCCAGTCTTGACCAGCCTGAGCAAGTGGTTCCCACAAACCACACCTGGGTCCGCAGCCGTCTGCCCTGGGTGCACATAGACGGTCATCTGCCCTGTTTCGAGGGCGACCCGCTATGAGCGGTGATTCTGGTGGAGTGCCGGCGGCGGATTTCCCCAATCGTATTGTCTGTCTCACCGAGGAAACCACCGAGACCCTGTATCTGCTCGGTGAGCAGGCCCGCATCGTCGGTATTTCAGGCTACACCGTCCGGCCGCCGCAGGCGCGCCGTGAAAAGCCCCGGGTGGCTGCCTTCACATCGGCCAGAATTGATCGAATCCTGGATCTGCGACCCGATCTCGTGATCGGGTTTTCCGATTTGCAGGCCGACATTGCCGCCCAGCTGATTCGGGCCGGGGTGGCGGTCACGGTGTTCAATCAGCGTTCGGTGAACGGCATTCTGCAGATGATTCGTATGCTGGGTGCCATGGTGGGCGCGCATCAGGGGGCCGATGCGCTGGTGAAGGAGCTCAGTTCTGGCATTGAAGCCGTCCGGGTCGAGGCCGGTCACGATCGCACCCGGCCCCGGGTTTACTTCGAGGAGTGGCACGATCCCCTGTTCAGCGCCATTGCCTGGGTGTCGGAGCTGATACACATCGCCGGCGGCGAGGACTGCTTCCCCGAGCTGGCGACGGAGCCCGCCGGCAAAGATCGGATCATCTCCGATCCGGACGAGGTTATCCGGCGTCAGCCGGACATCATCATCGCATCCTGGTGCGGGCGTCGATTTCGGCCGGAAGCGGTACGGTCACGGCCGGGCTGGACGCGTATCCCGGCGGTGCGCGACGGACAGCTCTACGAAATCAAATCGCCGGATATTCTGCAGCCCGGCCCGGCGGCGCTGACCGACGGACTGCGGCAGATCGCTGAAATCGTCCGCTCCTGGCAGCAGACCAAGCTTACCTGATCGGAACCGAAGCAATGCACTATCACATCGCGCTATACGAATTTATCGCCAACGACGAAGACGCTCGTGTCTGCAAGGACATCCCGGACAGCGCCTGCTCCAATGTTCCGGCCAACTTTTTTCGCATCGCCGCCAGCAACATCCTGACCAAGCTGGGCGACGCCATTATCAACCCAAAGACCGTGCTGACCTGGATCATGACGGTGGTAGGCGCACCGGTTTATCTGGTGGCGCTACTGGTGCCGATACGAGAGTCGGGCTCAATGCTGCCGCAGCTGTTTATTGCCAGCTTTGTCCGGACCAGACCGTTGCGCAAACCGATCTGGGTTGTGGGCAGCCTGCTTCAGGCTGCGGCTGTCGTTGCCATTGCCGCTGTGGCCTGGGCCATGGAAGGGGTCTGGGCCGGCTGGTCGATTGTGGCGCTGCTGGTTCTGTTCAGCCTGGCGCGGGGTTTGTGCTCGGTGGCCGCCAAGGACGTGATCGGCAAGACTGTACCCAAGACCCGGCGCGGGCGCTTGAACGGACTCAGCGCCACCCTGGCCGGATTGCTGACCCTGGTGCTGGGTGGACTGCTGCTGGCCAGCGGTGGGACGCCCCGCGATGCCGTTTTCTATTCCGCGTTACTGCTGGCGGGCGCGGGCATGTGGCTGCTGGCCGCCTGGGTGTACGCCGGTATCGAGGAGACGCCGGGTGAAACCGGGGGCGGCGGCAACGCCTTTGAGGAGGCCATGGGCCGGCTCGACATATTGCGCACCGATCCGCCGTTTCGCCGCTTTGTGATCGCCCGGGCTCTGCTGCTGTGTTCAGCCCTGACCGCACCTTACTATGTTTTGCTTGCGCAAAGCGGGTCGGGCGGGGATCTGTCCCTGCTGGGTCGTTTTGTTGTCGCCGGGGCTTTGGCCGAGAGCGTCAGCGCCAGTTTCTGGGGCATCATGGCCGATCGGTCCAGTCGCCAGGTAATGGCCGTCGCGGCGTTGATCTCAGGCCTGTTGGGGGTGGTGGCGTTTGCGATCGAGACCGGCGTTCCCCCGCTCCGGGAATGGGCCTGGACCTACCCCATCTTATTCTTCGTCCTGGGTATCGCCCACAGCGGGGTGCGTCTGGGTCGCAAGACCTATGTGCTCGACCTGGCCGGAGGGCAAAAACGGACCGACTACGTGGCGGTGAGCAACAGCGTGATCGGTCTGGTGCTGCTGCTCACGGGAAGCATCGGCGCATTGTCCAGCGTCATGCCGCCGGAGGGCGTGATTCTTGTTCTTTCCCTGGCCGGTCTCGCCGGTGCCGTCCTGGTGCGGCGGCTGCCCGAGGCGGATTGAAACATGTCCAGTGATTCGCAGGCCCATATGCTGTCATTGGGTTGCACCGCCGACCCTGATCAGTCCGTAGGGTAAGACGGTGGCCCACACTGCCGCCCCACCGTTGTTGGGCGTGTTGATGCTGCAAACCCGCTTCCCCCGGCTCCTGGGGGACGTAGGCAACCCGGACACCTGGCCTTTCCCCGTCCGATATCGGACGGTGCCGAATGCCACGGTCGATATGGTTGTGCAGGCCGTCGAGCCGGATCCGGTCATGACTGATCTTTTCCGGGACAGCGCACTGGACCTGGTCGAGCATGGCGTGGGCCTGATCACCACCAGTTGTGGCTTTCTCGGACCCCTGCACCATCGGGTCAGCGTCGGTTTGCCGGTGCCTTTTGTTTCCACCTCCCTCATGCAGATTCCCCTGCTTCGGCAAATGTACGGCCCGGCGCGGCCGATTGGTGTGCTCACCTTCGACGACGTGTCCCTGTCCCGGTCCCATTTCGGTCCCTGGTGGGACCACAATCTGGTCGTCCAGGGCCTGGCGCCGGGGTGCCATCTTTCCCGGGTGATTCGTGAGGATCGGAGTTCACTGGACAGCGCGACGGCACAAGCGGACGTGCTTGCCGCGGCGGATCGGCTGCGGGTGCGTGCCCCGGAACTCTGTTGTGTGGTCCTGGAGTGCACCAATTTTCCACCCTATCGGGGTGCACTTGCCAACCGGCTCGGTGTGCCGGTGCATGACCTGGTTACCCTGGTTAACTGGGCGGCTTGGTCCATACTGTCAGCACAGGCCGGCGGTGCCGGTCAGGGTGAGGTCTGAGCATCTGATCAGGCCTTTTCGTATTTTCACGCATTACAAACACGAATGGGGAGCAGGCATGCGATCGAGCAATCTATCGGCGGTATTGGCACTGACGACCATGGTTCTGGGTCTCCCGGCCCAGGCCGAGAAGTGGGACATGCCGTTGGCCTATGCGGCCACCAACTATCACTCGGAGAACGCCACCCGGTTCGCGACTGCAGTGACCGAGGCGACGGGTGGTAAGTTGGAGATCGTGACCCATCCCGGCGGGTCTCTGTTCAAGGGCGGTGACATTTTTCGCGCCGTACGCACCGGGCAGGCGCCCATCGGCGAGCGCCTGATATCCGCCTTGGGCAACGAGGATGCGATCTTCGAGGTGGATGCATTGCCGTTTCTGGCCACCAGCTTCGATCAGGCCTGGAACCTGTATCAAGCGTCCAAGCCGGCCATGGAAGCGGTGCTGGACGAGAAGAACCTGAAGCTGCTGTATGCGGTGCCCTGGCCACCCCAAGGCCTGTACAACAAGAACCCGGTCGACAGCGCAGCCGACATGAAGGGCGTCAAGTTCCGGGCCTATAATCAGGCGACCTCGCGTCTGGCCGAGTTGCTGGGGGCGGTGCCCACCAAGATCGAGGCCGCCGAGCTGTCCCAGGCCTTCGCAACCGGTGTGGCCGACAGCATGATTTCCTCCGGCTCCACCGGCTACGACCGCAAAATCTGGGAGCATGTGAAATTCTGGTACGACGTCCAGGCCTGGTTACCCAAGAACATGGTGGTGGTCAACAAGGAGGCCTGGGCGGGTTTGGACGCCCCTACCCAGGGTGTGGTGCTGGGAGCGGCCGCCATGGCGGAGCAGGCCGGTTGGGCCAAGGCGCGGGAATTGGCCGATTGGTATAAGGAACAATTGGCCGCGAACGGTATGACCGTGGACGGCCCCAGCGATACGCTAAAGGCCGATTTCATGAGCATCGGAGAAACCATGACCAACGAGTGGCTGGAGCGTGCCGGTGATACCGGCAAGGGCGTGGTGGACGATTACCGCAATATGTGAAGCCGCATGGGGCCGTTGTCCGGGAGGTTGGCGTCGGTCCCGTCGGCCGGCTCCCTGGCGGTACCCGACACAGTTTTATGTACTGGCTTATGCGGGCCGGGCATGGACCCATCGGGGATGGTCCCGGCGGCCGTTTGAGGTTGTGACCACTTAGCGACGTGTCCGGGGTTAAATGACTTTGCTCAGTCCCATTGACCGAGGTCTGTATCGCCTCTATCGCCTGTGCGGATTTCTGGCGGCGATTTGTCTCCTCACCCTGGGCCTGCTGGTTCTGGCCAGCATCGTAAGTCGCCTGTTTGGGGTCTACCTGCCGGGGGTGGCGGAGTACTCGGGATATGCCATGGCCGCCGCCAGTTTTCTGGCTCTGGCCTACACCTTCGGCGAGGGCGGACATATCCGGGTAGAGCTGGTGCTGAGCCGCCTTGCTCCCGGCCCAAGGCGGGCGTTCGAACTCTGGTGTCTTGGCGTCGCCAGTGTGGTAGGCGTTTATCTCGCCTGGTTCATGGTGCGTTTGG
The DNA here is from genome assembly GCA_024641125.1 of Candidatus Competibacteraceae bacterium. Taxonomy (GTDB): domain Bacteria; phylum Pseudomonadota; class Gammaproteobacteria; order Competibacterales; family JAHEDQ01; genus JAHEDQ01. The sequence goes on from JAHEDQ010000052.1 coordinate 12,279, forward strand.
CCTGGACCTCCTGGCGCTTCGAGGAGCGTAGCGAGGGCAGCGACGCCATCCTGATCTGGATGCCACAGGCGCCGGTTGCCCTGGGCGCCGTTTTGTTTGCCATTTGTCTGGTTCATGCACTGGTGCGCAGAGTGTACGGCGCGCACCCGACGCCAGCGAAATCCGATTTGGGCTGAGCATGGAGCACGTCTTTCTTTCGCTTGGTTTGATCATCGCCTTGATCCTGCTCTTGGGCAGTGGCGTCTGGGTGGGTCTGAGTCTGCTGGGTGTGGCGGCTGTGGGCATGGCCTTGTTCACCAGTCGCCCGGTGGGCGATGCCATGGCCCTAACTATCTGGAGCGCCAGCTCGTCCTGGACACTGACTGCCCTGCCTCTGTTTATCTGGATGGGGGAGATTCTGTTTCGCACCCGCCTGTCGGAGAATCTTTTTCGCGGGTTGGCGCCGTGGATGAGCCGGCTGCCCGGCGGTCTGCTGCACGTGAACATCGCGGGCTGCGCCATATTCGCCGCCATTTCGGGCTCGTCGGCGGCCACCGTTGCGACAGTGGGCAAAATGTCCATTCCCGAACTGCGTCGAAGGCGCTATCCGGAACGCATGCTGGTGGGAACCCTGGCCGGGGCAGGCACCCTGGGCCTGCTGATCCCACCGTCCATCATTCTCATCATCTACGGGGTGACGGTGAATGAGTCCATCGCCCAGTTGTTCGTGGCCGGTGTGCTCCCCGGCATGCTGCTGGCCGGGCTGTTCATGGGCTACGTGGGAATCTGGAGCGTGTTCAATCGCGATGCCATGCCGCGAACCGAGCAGGTGCACAGCTGGGGCGAGAAGGTTCGCGCGCTCACGGAACTGCTGCCGGTGGTGTGCCTGATCGCGGCCGTAATCGGATCCATATACGCCGGAATCGCCACCGCCACCGAGGCGGCGGTGCTGGGGGTTGGCGGCGCGCTGGCATTGTCTGCTCTGCAGCGGTCTCTGACCCGGGAATCGTTTCTGGATTCTCTGCTGGGGGCCACACGCACTTCGTGCATGATAGCCCTGATCCTGGCCGGCTCTTCGTTTCTCTCCCTGGCCATGGGTTTTACCGGCCTGCCCCGCGGCCTGGCCGACTGGATCACCACCCTGGGACTCAGCCCTATCGCACTGATTATCGCACTCACCGTGTTCTACATCGTGCTGGGCTGTTTTCTCGACGGCATCTCCGCCGTGGTGTTGACCATGGCGGTGATCGAACCACTGGTTCGGCAGGCCGGCTTCGACATGATCTGGTTCGGCATCTACCTGGTGGTGGTGGTGGAAATGGCCCAGATCACACCGCCCATCGGATTCAATCTGTTTGTTCTGCAGGGTATGACGGGTCGTGACATCGACTTCATTGCCCATGCCGCTTTCCCCATGTTTTTGATTATGATTCTCGCCGTAGCCCTGCTGGTCATGTTCCCCCAGATCGCCACCCTGCTGCCGGAGTTCATGTCTGCACGTCCCGGATGACGTGGGTTCATAGGGTCGGTCGCATCCGCACCCAGTTTCACCCACTGTGAGATCGCTGCCAGTGGTTGTGCGGCAACCGCCAACGGGCCGAGCAACAGGTCCAGGAGACGGTCGCCCCGAGGCATTCGCGCTGCGTCAAAGTCTTGCGCAACTGCCGGGGCGCTATCGGTAGCGCCTGATCATGCAGATCCTGGGGGGTATCAGCTGTGAGGAGATCGGATACATGCTGGGATTGGGCGCCAACTCGGTGATGAAGCATATGTTTCGTGCCTGCAAAAGGCTGCGCAGCTCTACTGGACCATTAACCTGCGGCCGAACGGGACACCGGGTCGTGACGTGGACTGTTCTGGGTAGGTCCAGGCCGTCCTCACCAAACTGGGTGGCCGTTTGGCGGGAAGCCCGGACCCGATACAAAATGTAAAGCCCTGCCACATCCGCGACCAGGACGCCGTGCCCTGGGGCCGGTAGGCGCCGCCGGTCGTGTCACCGTGTTTCTGCTGTCGGCGGAGCAGGGCGGTGAACAACGCAGCCTGAGCGGTGATCGCGTCAGCGGTGCGATCATGCCCTTGGGACGGGGAAGTAAGGCTTTGCTGGGGGCGCCTTCGGTCGAGTTCGATCGTGCGGCGGAGCGGATCCGGCGCAGCCTGGTGTGGAATTCCTCAACGCCTATTCGGCTGCCTGCCGCCGCGCCTCCAACAGCTTGATCTGGAACAGCGTATTGCGCTCTTCCTCCTCCAGCACCGATCGAATGTACTCTACCGTGCGCTGGTGCTTTGGGATGACGTTGTATTTGAGGGCGTTGACCCGCTTCTGGGTCTTGCGCTGCTCCGTGAGCAACCGCCACAGCGCGGTTTCCGCTTCCCCCAGTTTCGCCAACAGCACCGATGCCCTGGCCATTTGACGGCGGGTTTCGTCGAAGCTGGGGTCGGTCCACATCAGCCCCACCGGTTTTAAGGGCAGGGTGTTTGCCTGGACCGACGGATACTCCACGCCGATGCTGCTGCGGGGCAGAACCCGCACCTCCAGTCCCGGCTCCAGGCCCAGGGCCGCCTGTTTCAGCGATTGGTGAGTCATGCGCAGCTGATTTATCGCCACCCAGCGATAAGCCTCGGTGAGTACCGACCTCACCTCGCCGCGCAAACGTCGGTACTGGGCCAGGCGCTCGTGCACCAGGCGCGTCAGCAGTTCGCGTTTGCGCTCGAGCAGATCGTGGCCCTGCTGGAGAAAACTCACCTGCCGGCGCAGGTTCAGCAGCGCACTCCTGGTGGGGGCGGTATTGAGGCGCTCGCTCACGCCGCGCTGTCCTGTTCATGCCCATTGTGATACCGGGCGAGATCCTTTTCGGATATCCGTGTCAGCTCGGATTTGGGCAACATGGACAGTGTGTCCCAGCCCAGGGTGAGCGTTTCCACGATGCTGCGGTCTTCGTCCTCGCCCTGACCCACGAAGCGTTGCTCGAACGCCTCCGCAAAGGCCAGATATTGTCGGTCGATCTGGGACAGTTCCTCAGCGCCGATGATGGAGGCCAGATTGCGGATGTCCAGAGCGCGGGCGTAGGAGGCATACAGCTGGGTCGCCACCTGGGCATGGTCCTCCCGGGTGAAATCGGCGCCGATGCCGTCTTTCATAAGACGCGACAGTGAGGGCGGGACATTGATCGGTGGATAAATGCCCTTGTGGTGCAGCTCGCGCCCAAGCACGATCTGGCCTTCGGTGATGTAGCCGGTCAGGTCTGGAATTGGGTGGGTAATGTCATCGCTGGGCATGCTCAGCACCGGCACCATGGTGATGGATCCATGGCGATCGCGTATGCGTCCGGCCCGCTCATAGATTTCGGCCAGGTCGGAGTAGAGATATCCCGGGTAGCCCTTGCGCGAGGGTACGTCGCCCTTTGCGGTGGCCACTTCGCGCAGCGCTTCGGCGTAGTTGGTCATGTCGGTCATCACCACCAATACATGCAGATCCAGATCGAAGGCCAGATACTCGGCAACGGTCAATGCCGTACGGGGCAGGATCAGGCGTTCTATGGGTGGGTCGTCCGCCAGATTGACGAACATGACCAGGTTGCGCAGCACACCGCTGTCGTCAAAGCTTTCGCGAAAGAATCGGGCATCGGAATGGGAGATGCCCATGGCGGCGAATACCACCGCGAAACCGCTGTCGTCCCCCGGCAGGCGGGCCTGCCGAACCAGTTGCGCCACCAGCCGGTTGTGGGGTAGGCCTGAACTCGAGAATACCGGCAGCTTCTGGCCCCGCACCAGAGAATTGAGGCCGTCGATGGCCGACAGACCGGTTTGGATGAACTCCTTGGGATAGGCGCGTGCCGCCGGGTTGACCGGGGCGCCGTTGACGTCGCGTTTGAGGGCAGAGACCAGGGGCGGTCGCTGGTCCGCCGGCGCACCCACGCCGTTGAATACCCGACCCAGGACCGTCGGTGCCAGCGGCATCTGGAACGGTGTGTCCAGAAACCGCACCCATGTGCGTTCCAGATCCAGATCGTCGGTGCCCTCGAACACCTGGATAAGTACCACGTCCGGCCCGGTGCGGATGACCTGCCCGTTGCGGGTGCGGTTGGCGTGATCCCGGACCAGCACCCGTTCGCCCAGCCCCACATCGGGAACCGCCCGCATGTACAGCAGACCGCCACGGGCGACGGATGCGGTCCGAAACTCGGCAATACTCAAGGCGGATCCTCCGCCGAGTGGCCGTATTCCGAATGCAACGGCGCCAGGGCGCCGCGAATTTCGTTGCCAAACTCCAGCAGTTCCGCCAGCTGGTCACTCGAGTAGGTGTGCTTGAGCCGCAGCGCCTGGGCCAGCAGCGGCATCGCCAGCAGCCGCTGCACCGGAACACCCCGCGCCAGCAACCGTGTCCCCTCCCGGTGGATCTCCAGCATCAGGGCCAGCAACGCGTACTGTTTCTGCGGGGAGCAGAAGCTATCCACCGGATCCAGCGCATTTTGCTGCAGCAAACCCTCACGGATCAGGGTCGCAGCCTGCAGGGTCCAACGCTGAGCCGATGAAAGGGCTTCGGGGCCAACCAGATTGACGATGCGGGACAGTTCCCTGTCCTCGGCCAGCAAGGCCATGGCCTTCGAGCGAGCGGCCTCCCAGTCGGCGTCCACCTCCTGCGCCCACCAACGGGCGGCCTCCGTCACGTAGCCGGAAAAACTCTCGTTCCAGTCCACTGCTGGGTAGTGGCGAGCGTCGGCCAGTTCCTTGGACAGCGCCCAGAACACCTGGACATTCTCCTTGGTATGGCTGGTCACCGGTTCCGAGAAGTCGCCCCCGGGTGGCGATACCGCGCCGATCAGGGTCACCGAGCCGGTGTTGCCGGCCAGGGTTTCGACCCGGCCGGCTCGTTCGTAAAAGGCGGCGATACGAGATGCCAGATAGGCCGGGTAGCCCTCTTCCACCGGCATTTGACCGAGCCGTCCGGACACCTCCCGCAGCGCTTCGGCCCAACGCGATGTGGAGTCGGCCACCATCACCACGTCATAGCCCTGATCCCGGTAGTACTCGGCGATGGTGACGCCCACGTAGATCGATGCCTCCCGGGCCACCACCGGCATGTTGGAGGTGTTCGCCACCAGCAGTGTGCGCTCCATAAGCGGGCGCTTGGAATAGGGGTCGGTCAGCCTGGGAAAGCTGTCCAGAATATCCACCAGCTCGTTGCCCCGCTCGCCGCAGCCCACGTAGATCACGATATCGGCGTTGGACCAGCGGGCGATTTGATGCTGAAGGATGGTTTTGCCGGCCCCAAACGGACCCGGCACCGAACCCTTGCCCCCCTTCAGCAGCGGGAAAAATGTGTCCAGAATCCGCTGACCCGTCATCAGGGGTCGGGCCGCGTCGTTTCGCTTGCCGTACGGGCGGGGCACGCGGACCGGCCAGCGCTGGTACAGATACAGCTTGACGGTGTTGCCGTCCCGGGTGCGGGCGCGGCCCACCGCTTGTTCCAGCCGGTAGTTGCCCGGTGGCGCAAGTTCCAGAAGCTCTCCCTCGAAACCGGGCGGGACCAGTATTCGATGCAGAATGCTGGGTGTTTCCTGCACGGTCCCCAGTATCTGCCCGCCGGTCAGGGTGTCGCCGGGTGCGAGGGTTTCGCTGGGCAGGAACGGCCACAGTGTATCGCGATCCAGTGCCGGCACCTGAATGCCGCGGGCCATGTAGTCACCGCTTTCGGCCTGCAGCGCATGCAGCGGACGTTGGACGCCATCGACGATCTGGCCCAGCAATCCGGGCCCGAGTTCCACCGAAAGTGGGTGGCCCAGAGCCTCCACCCGCTCTCCGGGCGCCATTCCCTCTGTGGACTCGTAGACCTGGACCAGCGCCTGATCCCCTTCCCGGGCAATGACTTCGCCGATCAGGCTTAGCCTGCCCAGCCTAACCTGTTCCCCGTTCAGGACGCTGGGCAGCCGTATGCTGACAATCGGCCCATTGATCTCCAGCACCTCACCCATTTACCGGTCCTTCGTTTTCCACAACGGATGCGAACAGGCGCTCCATGGTGACTCGATGCAAGGCTTCCTGAAGCCGCTCAGTGCGGCCTTCGAAGGTGTTATCCACCCGAATGGTTCGATCGGCGGACTCCACCCGTGCGCCCCCGGTTGCACCAATTGGTGTCGGGGCGAGTGTGGCTTCGGTATCGGGCAGATGTTCCGCACACCAGGCGGCCCAGTTGGATCCGACGGATTGATGATCTCGTTGATTCAGGTGCACCGTCAGCGACCGGCAGCCTATGGCCGTGGCCGCCTGACGGACGAGCTGGACCAGAATCGTTGGGTAGCGTGTTTTATCGGCCGCCAGGACCCGTAGCCGTTCCCGGGCTTGGGCAAGAACGCTCTCGATCAGCGCCCAGCGGAGCCGATCTAGATCGCCCTGCAGCCGGATTTCGCCGGCCTGGACCAGACGCCTCTGGCGGCGGGCGGCCAGGGTCTTGGCCGAGAGGGCTTCCCGTTCCTCCCGCAGGTGTAACTTGTCTCTGGCATCCGCCAACAGATGGTCGCGGCTGCGCCGGCCTCTTTCCAGATACTCATCGGCAAGGCGTCGAGCACGCTCCTGCAGGGCACGTTCGAGTTCTTCGATTCTTCCCTCCTGGTTCATGGCTGCGGGTCCAGCGCCGACTCACCCAACAGGGTTGCCACCAGGTTTTCCACTTCCGGCCGGTAGTCTTCAGGTGCGTCCAGCCTGGGAATCTCGACGATGACGATGCGCGGGTCCTCGCCTCGTGCGCGCATGAGGGCGGGACCCTGGCTACGGGCCAGATCCTGCTCCAGAACGACCAACGCACTGGCACGGGCTTTGGACAGGTCGTCCACCACCGCCTCCAGGGTTTCCGCATTGGCGTCCGGGTAGGTTTCGAAACCCACCAAGGCAAAGGCGTCCACCAGGGCGGCGGAACCCATGGCGATCATTCTCGTTCGCCGGGGATCATTCATTCTCGTCTCCTGGGCCGAAACGCGATTTGCACCAAGGGGTCACCTTCTTTCGAAGCTCAGAATTTACCCAGAATGAGAATACTCACCACCAGCCCGTAGATCGCGATGCCCTCGGCCAGACCCAGATACACCAGGCTGCGCCCGAATGCCTCGGGTTTTTCGGCGATCACCGCCAGGGCGGCGGAGCCCACCGGCCCCACCGCGATGGCCGCGCCGACAGTGGCCAGGGCGGTGGGCAGAGCGGCGCCGATCAGCGCCAGCCCCATGCCGATGGAAACCTCCCGATCGACAATCACGGTTTCCTGCGCCAGGACGTCCTGCAGGCCCAGCAATACCATCGCCACCGGGGCCGCGAGAAACACCAGCAGGTTGCCGCCAAGACTGCTTTTCAGCCAGACCGGCAGCGGACGGTCCCGGCCCATGGGACTCAGTTCCAGGTAGATGCCGATCGCCACGATGCCGAGGACACTCAGCGCCATCAGCGCAACAAGCCAGTACATGTGCCTACTCCCATATTGAACACAAAATCCGGATGCATCCTTCAGCTGTCGATTGGACCGGACTGTGGACCCCGCGGGTTCGACTGCAGCACCCGCAGCGGTCGGAACGCCCGTCCGTCGCCGTGGTAGAACCGTGAGAATCCCTCGTAGTACTCGAGCCGCATAACCTGGATGCCGACGATGGCGCCCTCCAGCACCAGAATGAACAGATTGCCTGCCACAATGGTGATCCAGTGGCCCACAGTGTTCATCATTTCGGCGATGGCGAAAACCGCTGCCGCCAGGGCCACGTGATTGAGACTGAAGGCCGCCACCCGCAGGAACGAGAGGCTGCCGGAGACATACGACATGACCGTCTCGAGGGTTTCTATGATTACGGTCAGAATCCGCTCCCCCAGCGGGCGCCGATTTTCATGCCACAGATAACCCATCACCCCGATCAGCCCCAGCACAGCCAGCAGCACCGGCGCCGCGGACCACCGACCCTGGGCAAACCATCCGTATGCCAGCCAGATCAAGGACAGATATAGTGAGATCCCGGCCAACCCGCTACCGCCCAACAGGGCCTCCAGGTAGTGGCGGTCGGACAGCCGGTTGTACACGGTCAACAGTGAGGCGACCAGGATGAAGCCGATGCCCCAGTACAGTGCCACCCTCAGCATCAGCAGCGGATCGGTCAGCGGGGAAATCCACAGCGGATGCACCCACTCCTCGAAACCGAACACGCTGCCATACAGTGCCCCGAATACCATGGAGGAGAGTCCGCAGGCGATCAGAAAAGGGGTGAACGGGCTGAGTCGTCGCCGCAACAGCAGGGCGACAATCGCGATTACGGCGCCGTGGCCCATATCGCCGAACATCATCCCGAACATGGCGATAAAGGACACCGCGAAGACGACGGTGGGATCGACCTCGCCATAGCGCGGCACCCCGTAGTTGGTGACCAGTCGGACGAACGGTGCCAGCAATCGGTGGTGTCTGAGCACCGAGGGCACAGACTCGTCCGGCAGAGGGGGCCGTTGCTGCATCAGCACTGGGCCTTTAAGCTTTGACTCCAGCGCCGCCTGGAGACCCTCGACCGCGCTGCGGGGAACCCAGCCGGTGATGAGCGCGAGCCCGCCCCGGGCGCGCAGCCCGTCACCGAGCTGGGCGTAGGGCGAGGCGAGTTCGATCTGGGCGGCGGCGGCGGCCAGCGGCCCGGCATCGGCTTCGCAGAGGGTCCGGATCTCCGCCTGCAACCGTGCACAGTCGGCGTCGCACTGGGCGCTCTTGGCCAGTAACTGGGAACGGATCTCCTCCGGTCGATCCTCGAAGTTCTCTGGAATCTCCAGGGCGTGCCAGCCGGCTGCCTTGAGCACCGGCTCAATGCCGGTCACCGTGCCCTTCTGGCCGGCCAGGATGACATGGGCCACGCCGTTGCTTTCCAGAAAGCGGCTGATGGTGAATCCTGCTAAACCCATGGACTCTTCGAAACGCGCATATTGTTTGCTCGGCACGGTGCCGACGCGCAGATCCAGAAAAGTGCGATCCTGTCGCAGCCGGCCCAGGTCGACCTTGAGGCTCTGGAAGTTCTCCAGACTGAGAAGCTGCCGCTCGATATGCTGCTTGTGTTCCCGGCACAGCCGGACCTGCTCTTCACGCTCGGAAATTTTCTGCCAAAGTGCACCCAATTGGCGGTCGACGTCCGCCAGCTGTCCCTCGTTGGGCGCATCGGTCACCTCGGGCGGGTGACGATCAGGCAGGGTGGTGTGGTTCAGAATCTTGCTCAGCCGGGCACGGGCGCTGGCGTAGGTGCGGCGATACTCTGCCGCCGGATCATCCGGCAGACCGGGATTGGCCGGGTCGCCCTTCTCCACCTGAAAGGCGCCATGCTGGGCCATCAGCAGGCTTGCGTCGCGGGCATCCTCGGCCAAGAGCTGCACCGTCACCCGGGCCATGGGTAACGGCCTAAACATGGGCCTTTCTGCGCAGACGGGCCAAGGCGCCGGCTGAGTTCGATGCCACGGGGTCGGACCAGATGTCCAGATTGAGGGCGTCTGCGATCAAGTCTTTGCCGAGTTGGAGCGCTTGACCGTAGAGCACGCCGCGGACGGCGCGCACATCGCGCTCCCGTAACAGCAGATAGGCGAATACCCGGTCCAGACCGGGTCGATTGTCCCGGATCGCCTTTCCCGCCGCCTGCCACTGATAGACCTGAAGTCGGCCCATGATCTCGGTCGGTGTCTGCAACCCGGCCAGCAGGGATTTGAGCGGTTCCGGCAGGGCGTTTGCTATCGCTTCCACCGTGTCCAGCTGGGCCAGGCGCAGCAGTTGCGTGCGGCCCAGGTGATTGCCGCCGGGCAGCAGGTGGAAGTAGGCCTCTGCCGGGGGCAGTTGATAGGCCACCCGATAGCGTAACAGCCAGACCAGATTGATTCGATCCAGCAGATCCCCCACCAGCATCAGCAACCCCATACGATCGGCCTTCGGCACCGCCTGAGCCCGTCGATGCACGCCGGCGTAGTACTGGCGGTCCAGTGCGGAGTCGACGGTGAACAGCTCCGCTCCACCCGCCACGATGCGCCGGGCTTGACGCGCGATCTCCGCGTATTCCGGAATTCGTTCCAGGCGCCGTAGCATCTCGGCCGCGTCGTCGCTTTCCAGCAATGCCCGAAGCGGTAGGCGGGCGTAGGGTCCGATGTCGATCAGATGTTGCTCGATGCTTTCCCGTTTCTGGCCCGAGAGCTTGCCGCGGATCAGCGCTTTGAGGTTGCCCACTTCCGCCCGGCGTCCCCAGTAGGCGAAAAACTCCCGCGCGGGACCGGTCAAGGGTCGCACCAGCAGGTTCAGCTCTTCCAGTTGCCGGCGCATCAACACCGACTCCAATTCGCTGGCCCCGTGTAGCTGATCCAGCGACAGATCGTCCAGTCCGGCATGGCGCAACAGGGCTTTGTGTTCCTCCGCCCGGCCCCGCAACATGGACTCAAGCTGCGGTGCGTCCAGGAGTTGGGCCGCCATAAGCGACACCCGGGTATTGAGGTAGACGTAGCGGCTGTGGGCGCTCATGGGCTACTGGGTGGGATCCAGCAGGACGGCCAGTGCGTCCTCAACCGCCTGCGCCTCCCGCGCCTCGGCCAGGGTGCGCATGGCCGCATGACGTTCTTCGTAACGGCGCTTGATCTCGCCGATTTCCTGTTTGGCTTGTTGCTCGGCGCGCTCCATGTGGGACTGCCTGAGCTCGGGAATCCGGGCCTCGAAACGCCGCTCGGCGGCGCGGATCTCGGTCAGGGCCGCGTGGACCATGCGCTCACGTTCGGTATCCGCCTCCCGCACCAGAGACTGAGCCCGTTCCTCCGCCGCCAGCAAGCGTTCTAGTGTGTCCTCCATCGCTGTTATCCCCTGGGACTGCCAAAGCCCCCCGTGCCGACACACGCGGGGACCACTACGATTCTAGAGACTGACGGGCATTGCGACATGACAAAGATCAATGGGCGAGTTGACTCATAAAGAATGTAACCGAAGGAGCGCGGCGGAGATTGCGTTGCCTCATATCTTAGGTAACCGAAAGGAGACCAGGATATGGGCAAGAACGAGAGGCATGCCTACCTGAAG
>JAHEDQ010000246.1 GCA_024641125.1 Candidatus Competibacteraceae bacterium
GTGGCTTCGACCCTGGGCGTTCTGGGTTCGGTGGCGCGTCGCTACGCCCACAAGATCCCTTTCATGGTCAAGCTGAACCATAACGAGATGCTCACGTATCCCGCGCTGTACGATCAGACTCTGTTCGCCCAGGTGGAACAGGCGTTTGACATGGGCGCCGTGGCCGTGGGCGCCACCATATACTACGGTTCGCCCGAATCGCGTCGTCAGATTCAGGAAATCAGCGAAGCGTTCGAGCGCGCGCACGGTTTGGGTATGGTGACCGTGTTGTGGGCGTATCTGCGCAACGCCGAATTCAACCACGACGGCACCGACTACCATGCGGCAGCGGATCTCACTGGCCAGGCCAACCATCTGGCGGCCACCATCAAAGCGGACATCGTCAAACAAAAGCAAGCCGAGAACAACGGCGGTTACACCGCCGTCAATTTCGGCAAGACTCACAAAAAGGTCTATAGCGAGCTCACCACCGACAATCCCATCGATCTGGTGCGTTATCAGGTGGCGAACTGCTACATGGGGCGCGCTGGGCTGATTAACTCCGGCGGAGCCTCGGGCCAGGACGACCTGGCGCAGGCCGTGCGCACCGCGGTGATCAACAAGCGTGCCGGCGGCATGGGTATGATCTCGGGCCGCAAAGCTTTCCAGAAGCCCATGGCCGAGGGCGTGCAGCTGCTGCATACGATCCAGGACGTTTATCTGGATTCGGCCGTCGATATCGCCTGAGCTTCTGAATCCCGTCCGCCCCGTCGGGGCGGACGGTCCCTAGGGACATTCGTCGACCACGGTCTTACACTGAAAGACATCTGCCCCGCGTGGGCGTTTTAGCAGTAAAGGCTCGCGCTGATGCCTGGCTTGCATGCCGTCCCCGTTGACCGGCTGCGCCTTGTGCGCAATCCGGCCTCGCTCTCATTTTCCAGCACCGACGATCTGCCCGATCTTGGCGCCGTGATCGGCCAGGATCGAGCAGTGGACGCCCTCGAGTTCGGATTCGGCATCCGTCGCGAGGGCTACAACCTGTTTGTTATGGGGCCGCCCGGTATTGGCCGGCACGCGCTGGTGCGCCGGGTGCTGGAGGCGCAGGTCGAGCAAGGCGTTCACGCTTCGGACTGGGTCTACGTCAACAATTTCGATCAACCCCACAAACCGCTGGCGCTCGAGTTGCCCGCCGGGTGGAGCCGTCGTCTGGAACAGGACATGGCCCATCTGGTGGAGGATTTGTTGGACGCCTTGCCGGCCGGATTCGACAGCGACGAGTATCGCGCACGGATCGCTGAGATCGAGGCCGAGGTCAAGCAAAAGGAAGAGGCCGAGCTGGAACGTATCCGTGAACGCGCCCTGAAAATGTCCATCGCACTGGTCCGAACACCCAGCGGTTTCGGTCTGGCCCCCTTGCGGGATGGCAAGGTACTGGATCCGGAGGCGTTTTCCAAACTACCAGAGGCGGAGCGTGACACGTTTCAAACCCAGGTGGAAACTCTGCAGGCATCGCTGCGCGAATTGGCCCAGCAGGCGCCCCGCTTGCGGCGCGAGGCGCGCAGTCAGGTCAAGGCCCTGAACGAGCAGGTTACGCTTTCGGTTGTGGGTCCGCCCATGGAGGATCTGAAGCGCCGTTACCCGGACCTGCCGGCGGTGCAGAGTTATCTTTCCGCGGTGCGCGCCGACATCCTGAACCGGGTGGACGATTTTCTCCAGGGTGATGAACAAAACGCCACACAGAAACCGTTGGTGAATGCAGCGTCGTCATTGAGGCGCTACCAAGTGAACGTGCTGGTGCATCATGAGGACGATGCCGACCCGCCACTGGTCTACGAAGACAGTCCAACCCTGCAAAACCTGGTGGGGCGCATCGAGCACATTGCCCAGTTCGGCACCCTGATTACCGACTTTACCCTGATCAAACCGGGCGCCCTGCATCGCGCCAACGGCGGTTACCTGGTGCTGGATGCGCGTCACGTACTAACTCAACCCTTTGCCTGGGAGGCGCTCAAACGCACGCTCTACGCGGGTGAGATCCGAATCGTATCGTTGAGCGAGATGATCAGCCTGGTGAGCACCGTATCCCTGGAGCCGCAGACCATCCCGCTCAAGGTCAAGGTGTTGCTGATCGGTGAGCGGCAGCTCTACTACCTGCTCAGTGAGTTCGATCCGGATTTCCACGACCTGTTCAAGATCGCGGCCGACCTGGAAGAAGAGATCGACGGCTCTGAGGCGACCACCGTGCTTTACGCGCAAATGATCGCGACCCTTGTCCGCAAGGAAGGGCTGCGCCCCTTCGCCGTCTGCGGGGTTTGCCGGGTGTTGGAGCACAGTGCTCGTATGGCCGGCGATGTCGACAAGCTTTCGCTGCAGGTCCAGCGGGTTACCGACCTGTTGCAGGAGGCGGAACACTGGGCACAGAGGGATCAGGCCGAACAGGTTCGTGCGGAGCATGTGCAAAAAGCCATTGACGCGGCCCGCGCACGGCATGGCCGGATCCGCGAGAAGCTGTTGGAGGCGCTGACGCGGGGCGTTTTATTGCTGGATACGCACGGTGAGACGGTGGGCCAAGTGAACGGCCTGTCGGTGATGGATCTCAGGGACATCCGTTTCGGCCACGTGACCCGCATCACAGCCACCACCCGGGTTGGGGGCGACGAGGTGATCGACGTTGAGCGGGAAGCGGACCTGGGGGGCGCCATCCACACCAAGGGGGTGATGATCCTCAGCGGTTATCTGGGTGCGCGATATGCGCGGGAGCGACCCCTTTCGCTCAAGGCCACGTTGGCATTCGAGCAGTCCTACGGCCAAGTGGAGGGGGACAGCGCTTCCTTGGCCGAACTCTGTGCGCTGCTGTCCGCTCTGGCGGACGCACCCGTGCTGCAATGCATGGCGCTGACCGGATCGGTCAACCAGAAAGGCCAGATACAGGCGATCGGCGGCGTGAATGAGAAGATCGAAGCATTTTTCGACGCCTGCCACGCCTTGGGAGGGGTTGATGGCCAGGCGGTTATCATTCCCGGGTCGAACTTGGCGCATCTCATGCTGCGCCAGGATGTGGTTCAGGCGGTGGCTGAGGGGCGGTTTGCGGTTTATGCGGTGGACCACGTTGACCAGGCCGTTTCACTGCTGACCGGTCTTGAGGCCGGCGTGCGCGGGGCCGATGGCCGCTTTCCCCATGATAGCGTCAATGGGCGGGTGGAGCAGCGCCTGCTGGCCTATGCTCAGCTACGCCAAGCGCATGCCAATGCGGCGGGTGGGGCCATGGGCGAGGATACCGCGCGCTCCGAGGGCGTTTCGGGGCCCAGGTCCGAGTGAACCCGGTTCTACTTCAGTTCCGCCTCGCTGACCCGAAGCAGTATGCGGTCCAGCATTCGTGTGGAGCATAGTCGCTTGAGCGTGCCGAACAGATAGGTGGGTTTTGTCACATAGTAGCGAGGCTTGGGGCGGCGCTGAGTGAGAGCGTGCAAGACTCGCTGGGCTACCGCTTCCGGTGGCAGAGTGAACGGCGCCACCGGCCCCTCACGGGTGAATCGGCGTTCCATGGCAGCGTAGCAGGCCCGGTGAGCACTGGTTTCCGGTTTTATTTCCTGTTGATAGACCTGGTGTGAGTTGGCTCGAAAACGGCTGCTGACGGGCCCCGGTTCGATCAACGAAACATGCACACCACTGCCTTGCAGTTCCTGGCGCAGGGTATCGCTCAGGCCCTCCAGGGCGTGTTTACTTGCGTTGTACGCGCCCCGAAAGCGCAGGGCCACCAGCCCCAACACGGAACTGTTTTGTATGATTCGGCCCCGGCCTACCCGTCGCATCGCCGGCAGTATGTGGCAGGTCAGCTCGTGGGTGCCGAAGAGATTGGTTTCAAATTGGAGCCGCAGGGCGTCCCGACTGAGATCCTCCACTGCACCGGGTTGGCCGAAACCGGCGTTATTGAACAGCCCGTACAGGCGGCCGTCGCAGGCGGACAGAACCGCCTCGACGCAGCGCCCGATTGAGGCCGGATCCCTGAGTTCCAGGGCAAAGTATTCGAAGCCGGCGGCCTCAAGAGCGGCGAGATCGGCCTCCCGTCGGGCGGTGGTGAACACCCGAAAACCGCGGGCCCGCAGGTAGTGCGCGGTGGCGATACCGATGCCGGAGGAACAACCTGTGATCAACACGGATTCCTGCATATACATCTCCCGGGCATCCGCGCCGCGCAGGCCCGTCAGTTGCCGCTTATGTTGAACTCTGCCCGGTGCAGCACGCCCATGGCCCCGTCCAGCGTGAGCGCCGCACGATAGCCCGATCGGGTTTCCAGATGGCAGAGATGCCAGCGACCGCACGCCTGGGGGTCGCCGTGGTCCACTTTCAGGCACGCGGGCTGACCGCGCCCGAAGCCCACTTCAAATCGGGCCAGCGCCAGGTTCAGACCCTCGCCCCTTGCCTTGATATAAGATTCCTTGCGTGCCCAGCAGTCAAAGAACGCCTCGATTCGCTCACCTTCCGGCAGGCCCGCCAGTCTCTGTGACTCCGCGAGGCTGAAAAATCGCCGCGCCAGGGCCAGTATCTCCACCTCGGGGCGGACGAGTTCCACATCGACGCCGACTTCCTGGCCCTGGGTTACCGCCAACAGCGCGAGGTCGTGGGAATGGGCCAGATTGAAGCGCAGGTCATGCGGGTTGCATGAGTCTGCCAACGACGGTTTGCCATATGCGCCATAGTTGAAAACCAGGCACACGGGGTCATCATTGCCCAGCACCCCGGCCAGGATGGTTCTCAGCGCGCCTCGGGCCACCGTGAATCGATGGCGGTCCCGCTCACGCACAAAACGCTGCGCCCGGATCATTTCATCCGGGCTGAGCCGGGCGGACAGGATTGCCAGCTGGGACAGATCACAGCGCAGATCGATCTCCCACACGGTCACCGACACGGTTCAGGTCCGAAGCATCACTGACCGGGTCCGGCATCGGGCTGCTCTGCTTGACTGGCTTCCAGCAACGCGTTCAGTTCGGCTGCCAGCCGGCCGACATAGGGTTCTTGAAACAGCGCACCGTGGGTCGGAACTTCGGGGATGATGCGCAAATCCACCGGTTCTTTGGTAACGCTTTCCCAGGCGGCCCTTACTTTGGCCACGCTGGTTTCGGTGGGGTAACTGCCTTCCTGTACGAACACGGTTGCCGCGACCGGTATCGGGGCATAGTGGTAGTTGCGGCTCGCGCGTTGAAAGATCCTGACCAGGTACTCGATGCGCAGGTCCGGCGACAGTGGGTTTCCGGAGGCGACAGCGAGGGACATGCGAATGTTGCTGGAAACACGTCTCAGCAGACCTTTGATGTTGCGCAAACGGCTGCGTGCGATTCCCCAAAGCCGGACCCACAGCGGTTTGCCCGCTCGACCGCCGGTGTGGGTCTGGAACACCGGATTATTTGACACGGGCGGACGAGGAGGATCGAATAGCGCCAGCATATCCACCCGTTCACCTGCCTCGCGCAGCTCTCGCGCAATTTCAAATGCCAGCACCCCGCCAAAAGAGAAACCACCCAGCAGGTACGGACCGTGGGCCTGGACTGCTCGAATCTCCTTGATGTGGTCATGGGCTATCTCCTCAACGGTGGCATAGCCCACCAGGGAGCCGTCCTGAGCATGATGTAACCAGTAGTAGGGCTGATCCGGATGGATATACGGGGCGAGTGCGCTGGGATCGCCATGGATGCAAAAGAACGGACGTCGCCGCCCGCCGGGACTGACCGCCACCATGGATATCCACTGGGTGCCCCAGTCGTCTTTGCGCAATGCGGATGCCAGGCCGCGTACCGTGGGGTCCTTATACAGCGTCGCCAGCGGCAGGCGGGTATCGAACTGGGCTTCGATATGTGACAGCATCGTGGCTGCCTGCTCATGGCTACCGCCGAGTTCGAAGAAGCTGGTGTCCACGGGCACCGATTCGAGTTCTAGCACCCGTGCCCAGATTTTGCTGATGGCGTGGTCCAGGGCAGGCGAAAGACTGTCTGCCTCGGCGGCGTCCTTTATGTATGCGGCAAGGCTTCTGAGGGTGGATCGCTCGAAGAACACCCTCAGGGGAACATGAACGTTGTAGGCCGAGCGAATGCGTGTCGCCAACTGGGTTGCGAGCAGCGAGTGTCCGCCGAGTGCGAAGAAGTTGGCGTCGATGCTGACCTGATCGAGCCCGAGCAGGTCGGCGCAGATCTCCGCCAGGGTCTGTTCGAACGGACTTTCGG
>JAHEDQ010000053.1 GCA_024641125.1 Candidatus Competibacteraceae bacterium
GCAACCGAGCGCACGGCGGATACCTCGGCGGTGAGCCGATGCCAGACGCCGGCGAAGGCTGGTGGTCGACCGGCGACCTGGGCCAATTGGACAGCGATGGCTTTCTGTATCTGAAGGGCCACCGCCGCAACTGCTTCATTACCGCATTCGGCCGCAACATCGCACCGGAATGGGTGGAAAAGGAACTCACGCTGGAACCCGCGATCGCGCAGGCCGCGGTGTTCGGTGAGGCTCAGGCGTTCAATGTCGCAGTGCTGGTCCCGGTGCCGGGCGCGGACTCGGGGCAGATCTGCAACGCGGTAGTGCACGCCAACGCCGGCCTGCCGGACTACGCACGCGTCGACCGCTGGCTGCTTGCGGACCGGGCATTTACCCCCGCAAACGGTCTTTTGACGGGCACCGGGCGGGTGCGGCGCGAAGCGGTACACGGCGCTTACCGCAACGCCATCGACTCTCTCTACGAACAGGAAACCACGGCATGACTTTTTATGACGAATTGCTTGCCGCCACCGAGACCGAGCGTGACGGGCTGCTGTCCGTCCCCTTCATCCGCCACGGCTGGGCCGGCGAACTGAGTCGGGAAAGCTACATGGCCTTCCTGACCCAGGCCTACTACCACGTGCGGCATACAACTCCGCTGCTGATGGCCTGCGGCTCGCGGGTGCCAAGCAGCGACGAGTGGCTGCGCGAGGCGATGGCCCAGTACGTTGAAGAAGAGGTCGGTCATCAGGAGTGGATACTGAACGACATCGCAGCCTGTGGCGGAGACGCCGAGGCAGTCCGCCGCGGCACGTCGGGCCTGGCCGCCGAGCTGATGGTTGCCTATGCCTACCACATCATCGACCGCCGCAACCCGATCGGTTTCCTCGGCATGGTGTTGGTCCTTGAGGGCACCAGCGTACGCGTGGCTGCCGAGGCCGCGGACAAGCTGCGAGCCAATCTCGGCCTACCCAGGAGCGCGTTCACCTATTTGTACAGCCATGGCGCCCTGGACATCTCCCACATGGATTTCTACCGGGGTCTGGTGAATAGACTGGGGCGGGCCGAGGATCGTGATGCCGTGATCCACTGCGCAAAACGTTTCTACCGGCTGTACGGGGACGTGTTTCGCGGGCTGCCCTTGAGCCTCAGCCCACAGCCCGCCTGAGGACAAACCTATGCAACATCAGCAACGCCGCATCTTAATCACCGGAGCAGCCGGCGGGATTGGCCGCGAGACCGCGCTGCGGCTGGCCGACCAGGGCGCGCAGCTGGCCCTGGTCGGGCGCAACGCCGACGCTTTGCGCGGTCTTGCGGCGGAGATCACCGCCGGCGGTGGCACCGCCCAGGCGCTGCCCACCGACCTGCTCGACGCGAGCGCACGCGCAGGGCTGCCCGAACGGGCACGCGTGGCGCTCGGAGAAATCGACGTGTTGGTGAATCTGGCAGGCGTGCTCAGTTTCTGTCGAATCGAAGATGAAGACCCAGACCGACTGGACATGCTGCTGCGTCTGAATCTACTGGCACCGATGGACTTGGCACGCATGATTCTGCCGGCAATGATCGCGCGCAAACAGGGGCAGATCGTCAACGTGGGCTCAACCCTGGGATCAATCGGTTTTGCGTATTTCAGCGCCTACTCAGCGAGCAAGTTCGGCCTGCGCGGTTTCTCGGAGGCGCTGCGGCGCGAGTTGCACGATACCGGCGTGAGCGTCACCTATATTGCCCCGCGCGCGGTACGCACGCCCCTCAACAGTGCCGCCATCTACCGCATGGCCGAGGCGGTGAAAATGAACATTGACAGCCCGGAACGGGTCGCCAAATGGATCGTTGCGGCGATCGCCCAACCCGCCAAGGACGCTTACCTTGGATTCCCTGAATCACTGTTCGTACGCATCAATGCCGTAGTGCCGCGCCTCGTGGATGCGGCCCTGAAGGGCCAGAATCGGATGATGGAACGCTTCGCCCGAGTGTCCGGGTGAGGCGCCAGTTGAGCAGTGTCATGACAGGCATCTGCAGGGCTGGAACGCGAACAGACAAAGCGGAGCCGATTGAATATACGCGGTTTCAATCCACCACCCGACAAAGGCACAATGCGCCGGAATATGACGGGCGCATTCTCTCGGTTCAGGCAAGGGCGCCTTTGCACTCAATGGTCCAGACGTTGACCGCACGCCAAAGGAAGGCAGGGGCGAGTAAATGAGGGTGTTACTGGTGGAGGACGACGCCCTGCTCGGCGACGGCGTCCAGGCCGGCCTGCAACAGTCCGGATACACTGTCGATTGGGTACGTGACGGCATTGCTGCCAACCTCGCCCTGAATCAAGAGACGTTCGACCTGCTGGTGCTCGATCTCGGTCTGCCAAAACGGGACGGCCTGAGCGTGTTGCGCACACTGCGGGCCCGCGGCAGCGAAATTCCGGTCTTGGTGCTCACCGCGCGTGACGCGGTGCAGGACCGCGTCGCGGGGCTCGACGCCGGTGCCGACGATTACCTGCTCAAACCGTTCGACCTGGACGAACTCGGTGCCCGCCTGCGTGCGATCTCGCGCCGCCGCGCGGGCCGCGCGAATCCGAAACTGGTGTATGCGGGGATCGAACTGGACCCTGCCGGTCGATGCTTGACCCAAGACGGTGTGGCCGTCAGCGTTACCGCCCGTGAACTCGTCATTTTCGAAGCCCTGATGAACAACGTCGGCCGGGCGCTTTCCAAGGAACGCCTGGAACAGGCCCTATATGGCTGGGATGAAGGCGTCGAGAGCAACGCCATCGAGGTGCATATCCACCGCCTGCGCAAAAAGCTCGGTCGCGACCTGATCCGAAACGTACGAGGAATCGGCTACCTGCTGCCCAAGAGCCCCAACCAGCAATGACCAAAGGGATTTGCAACGCAGGGGCTACCTTTGGATAAAGGCGTTGCATTATAGTCCCGCCCAGGTCGCGACATTCCGTCGTCCGTCCAATTCAATTGACCTCGACCGCTCGCATGAGTAAGCGCACGCCCACGCGCTCCATTCGCCGCAGACTGCTCTGGCTCATTCTCGCGCTGGTCTCGTTGGTCTGGCTGATCGCCGGATGGCGTGTGTACACCGTTGCCGGGGACGAAGTCGCCGAGGTCTACGATGCCAGCCTGGCGCGAAGCGCGGGCGTGCTGGTCGGCCTGCTCGCACACGAGGTGGAAGAGGAAGCCGCCACCCTGGCAAAAGTCCATAGCGTGATTGTAGAGATCGGCACCGACAATCTCGCTCAATTTCCGGCGCTGGCATCGATCATCGCGGAATACGTCCAACCCAAACATGAACATATCGAGCTTCTGGAGCGCGGCGCTCATCCCAATCACAGGTACGAAACCAAGCTCGCCTGGCTGGCTCGCCATTCGGACGGCGAGCTGATGCTGAAGTCACCCAGCGCTCCGGTCTTCGACACCCCCTCCGACGGATTCACTGACTTCCGAGGCGACGGTGCGGTTTGGCGCGTGTTCAGCATCACCGACGCCGACACCGGACTGCTGGTGCAAGTCGGCGAGCGTCAGGCATTGCGAAGCGAGTTGGTGCGTTACATCACCGCCAACACTCTGGCACCGTTGCTGATCACCTTGCCGATCCTCGCGCTGATGCTATGGTTCGCGGTCGGCCAAGGCCTGAAGCCGTTGCGCAGGGTTGCCGACGAGGTTGCCAGCCGCGCACCGGATGCCCTGTACCCGATACCGCTCGACGACCACCCGGACGAGATCCGCCCCCTGCTCGACGGCCTCAGCACACTGTTCGTCCGTCTCGACGGCGCGCTTGAGCAGGAACGCCGCTTCACCGCCGACGCAGCACATGAGCTGCGCACTCCGCTAGCGGCACTGAGCACGCAAGCTCAAGTCGCACTGCGGGAAACCGACGGTGCGCGTCGCCAACAGGCCCTAGCCAACATCCGCAAAGGCGTCGAGCGCGCCACGCATCTTGTGGAACAACTGCTCGAACTGGCCCGCGTCGACGCCTGTTCCAGCGTCGGCCGCCAACATGGCGAAGTTGTACTTGCACCGCTGCTGGCAGAGCTGCTCGCTGACCTGGCCGACAACGCCATGCTGTCGGGCGCGGAACTGGAATTCGAAGACGGCGGGGGACGCGTGCTGGGGGACGCGGGCGCGCTGCGCATCCTCGCCCGAAATCTCATCGACAACGCGGTGCGCTATGGCGGAAAAGGCGTGCGCGTTACGGTGACCACCGCAGTGCTCCCGAGCGGTGTCGAGCTCAGCGTCACCGACACGGGGCCGGGCATCCCGGCAGACCGTCGGCAACGGGCACTGGAACGATTTCATCGGGGCGACAGCATCGATGTCACCGGCAGCGGGCTGGGCTTGTCGATCGTCCAGCGTATAGCCGACTTGCACCACGCGGCGCTGATCTTCGAAGACGGCCCCGGAGGCCGCGGCATACGCGTGCGTGTCGTGTTCCCGAGCTCGCCAGGGAGCCTCTGATCTATTCTGGACGAAGTAGATTGGCGGGTGAAACGTGCAAATTTCAGGCGCAAATCGCGGGTAATCGTTGCTCTATTGCCAAGATCTGCAATGATGAAGCTGTGCATTCCAGTCCCAAGATGCACGTTCACGAATAGATCAGGCCTTCCCTGGACGATTCGCCGCGGCAGATGTCCAAAGAGGGCAGGATCAAGAGTGCGTAAATTCAACCCAGAGCTTGTCAATTTAGACCTCCCGCCGCTGGCCCATGGCTTGCGGCCTGTCCGGATGATAGCGCAGGATACGGCTGGCGAAATTCACCCGTTCGCCGAACACGTTGATAATTCGGTTCCAATTCGACAATACGTTGGAGGTTGCTCGCGTGCAGCCCGTTTCCATGGACAGGCGGGAAATTGAACTGCTGATCTTTGATTGCGACGGCGTGCTCATCGACAGCGAGATCATCAGCGCCAATGTCCTGATCAATCAACTCGAAGCGGTCGGGGTAGCGGTTGGATTCGACTACGTTCAGCAACACTTCCTGGGCCGCAGCTTCCCCTGGGTTGTGTCGGAAATCGGCAGCCGCTTCGGCATCACGCTGCCGCCGGATTTTGAAGATCAACACCACCGCGATCTCCTCATCGCATTCGAGAACGACTTGCGCACGATGGACGGGGTTGAGGCGGTCCTGAGCGATCTTGGCGTGAGCACGTGCGTGGCAACCAGCAGCAGCCCAAGCAGGGTTGAGCGCTGCCTGGAGCTGGCGGGCCTTGCCGAACGGTTCGGCACGAGAGTGTTTACTGCTTCGGAGGTCGAAAAAGGGAAGCCGGCGCCGGATCTGTTCCTGCATGCGGCCAGATCCATGGGCGTAGAGCCGCGCCGGTGTCTGGTCATCGAGGACAGCCTGTCCGGATTGCAGGCCGCGATGGCGGCGGACATGCCGGTATTGCGGTACGTGGGCGGCAGCCACCTGAAATCTGCACGCCAGAAGACACCCGATGATCTGGCGCGGATACCGGTATTCGAGCACTGGTCCGATTTCTTTGAACTGGCGCCTGAACTGCGGCGAGAAGACGATAGGATTCGACCATGAGCGGGAAGCCAGACAACGAGTCCACCCGCCTCGACGACGCCGCGCGCGCCGGCTGGCTTTACTATGTTGCCGGCAACACCCAGGACGAAATCGCCCGCAAGCTGGGGGTTTCCCGCCAGTCCGCTCAACGCATGGTGTCGCTGGCCGTCAGCAGGAAGCTGATCAAGGTCCGGCTCGATCACCCAATCGCCCAGTGCATGGAGCTGAGCCACCGCCTGAAGAACCGGTTCGATCTGCAACAATGCGAGGTGGTGCCGAGCGATCCGGAGTCCTCATCATCCACTCTGGGCATCGCCCAGGCCGGCGCCGGTGAAATGGAACGGCACCTGAAGTCCATACATCCACGCATCATCGCACTGGGCACCGGGCGCGCGCTCAGGGCCTGTGTCGAGCAGCTTACCCCGATGGACTGTCCCCAGCACCGCATCGTATCGCTGGTGGGCAACATGGCATCGGACGGCTCCGCCTCAGCCTACGACGTTATCATTCGTATGGCCGACGCGGTGAACGCACCCCACTATCCGATGCCGCTGCCGGTGATCGCGACCACCACCGAGGAGCGCAGCATCCTCCAGAACCAGAAGCCTGTACGCAGCATACTCGAGCTGGCGCGACAGGCCGATGCGACGTTCGTCGGCATCGGTCAAATGGGCGACGACGTGCCGCTGCTGGACGACGGCTTCATCACCCGCGAGGAACTGCGAGCCTACAAAAAAGCGGGCGCTGCCGGTGAAATCGTCGGCTGGGTCTACGACCGGAATGGCGTGATCATCGACGGGTTGACCAACGACCGCGTGGCCAGCGCCCCGATACGGCCCGATCCGCAAACACCGGTATTTGGAATCGCCGCGGGAGCCAACAAGGTGGACGCGATTTTGAGCGCCCTGCGGGGCAGATTGATCAATTCACTGATTACAAATGAACTCACCGCCAAACGCCTGCTCAGCTCGTGAGCACCATATTTTTTCTATAACACATTGTAATTAATAGTATTTTTAGAACGGATCAGTTGCGGCCCTGTTGTTGCGGGAAGCACCTGTTGACAGCTCCATGACAGCATGTGAGTATTTGCCCAGGATATTGGCAAATGCCCATTAGAGGCTTGAGGAGAACATGATGAAGCTCTTGGTCCGCATTCTAGTGGGAGCATGCGCTCTCGTCCTGACGGTCTCACCGGCGTTCGCCGAGACCCTGACCATCGCCACCGTCAACAACGGCGACATGATCCGCATGCAGAAGCTTGCGGACGATTTCATCGCGAAAAATCCCGGCATAGAGCTCGAGTGGGTCACGCTGGAAGAAAACGCGTTACGGCAAAAAGTGACGACGGATATCGCCACCAAAGGTGGCCAGTACGATGTCATGACCATCGGCACCTACGAGGTTCCGATCTGGGCAAAACAGGGTTGGTTGGTCCCCCTCGACGACCTCGGCGAAAACTACGATGTCGATGACCTGCTGCCGGCGATCCGTGGTGGCCTTTCGATCGACGGCACCCTCTATGCATCGCCCTTCTACGGCGAGAGCTCGATGGTGATGTACCGCACCGACCTGATGGAAAAGGCTGGGCTCACCATGCCCGACGCACCGACCTGGGAATTCATCGCCGACGCCGCGCGCAAGATGACCGACAAGGGCAACGAGATCTACGGTATCTGCCTGCGGGGCAAGGCTGGATGGGGCGAAAACATGGCGTTTCTCACCGCCACATCCAATTCCTTCGGCGCACGCTGGTTCGACGAGAACTGGACGCCGCAATTCGACCAGCCGGAATGGAAGGACACCCTGGATTTCTACGTCAATCTCATGAACGACGCAGGGCCCCCGGGGGCCTCCTCCAACGGCTTCAACGAGAATCTGGCGCTGTTCCAAACCGGAAAATGCGGCATGTGGATCGACGCGACCGTCGCCGCTTCGTTCGTGACGGATCCGGCCGACTCCACGGTAGCCGATAAAGTCGGATTCGCACTGGCCCCTGACAACGGCCTGGGTAAGCGCGGCAACTGGCTGTGGGCCTGGTCGCTGGCGATCCCGGCGGGTACCGAGAAGGCCGACGCCGCCAAGGCGTTCGTAGTCTGGGCCACCAGCAAGACGTATCTGGACCTGGTCGCATCCGAAGAAGGCTGGGCCAGCGTTCCGCCGGGCACACGGACGTCGTTGTACGAGAACCCGGCCTATCTCGAAGCCGCGCCATTTGCCGCGATGACGCTGCAGAGCATCAATTCGGCCGATCCTACCCAACCCACTGTCAAGCCCGTGCCTTACGTGGGTGTCCAATTCGTCGCTATTCCGGAATTCCAGGGCATCGCCACGGCAACGGGACAACAGTTCGCGGCCGCGCTCGCGGGCAATATGACGGTCGATCAGGCACTCCAGAATGCCCAGCAGATTACCGTCCGCGAAATGACCAAGGCCGGCTACATCAAGTAGCGGTTTCCGTCACTGCCTAGGTGGAGGGGGCGCCCGCCCCCTCCACAGACCCGAACGTCCTCAACGCCCAGGAGGCACTCCGATGTCCACGCGACAAACTCGGACGGCTGCGCGATTGATGATGTCCCCGGCCGTTGTCTTGCTGCTCGGCTGGATGATCATACCGCTGTCGATGACGATCTATTTCTCGTTCCTTCGATACAACCTGCTGATGCCCGGGACCGAAGAATGGGCCGGGCTGATGAATTATCGCTTCTTCCTGACCGATCCGGCGTTCTTCAGCGCCATGGGCAATACCCTGCTGCTGGTCGGTGGTGTGCTGACGATTACGGTGCTCGGCGGCATTGCGCTTGGACTGCTTCTGGACCAACCCTTCTTTGGCCAGGGCATCGTGCGCATTCTCGTGATCGCACCCTTTTTCGTCATGCCCACGGTCTCGGCGCTGGTGTGGAAGAACATGTTCATGAACCCGGTGAACGGGCTGTTTGCACATGCCGCCAAGTTCCTGGGCATGCAACCCTACGATTTTCTCGCGGTGTCGCCATTGTTCTCGATCATCCTGATCGTCGCCTGGCAATGGCTGCCATTCTCCACCCTGATCCTGCTGACCGCCCTGCAGTCACTCGACTCCGAGCAGAAAGAAGCCTCGGAGATGGACGGCGCCGGACCGGTGTCTCAGTTCATCCACATCGTGTTGCCGCATCTCTCGCGGGCCATCACGGTGGTGATCCTGATCCAGACGATTTTCCTGCTGTCGGTGTTCGCCGAAATTCTGGTCACGACCAATGGCGGCCCGGGCTATGCCTCGACCAACATCACCTATCTGGTCTACGCGCAGTCGCTGCTCCAGTTCGACGTGGGGGGCGGCTCAGCCGGCGGCATCGTGGCCGTGATTCTGGCCAACATCGTCGCCATCTTCCTGATGCGGATGATCGGCAAGAACCTGGAGGTCTGAACCATGGCACGTGCAACCTCGATTCAACGCCGTTGGATGATCACCATCGCCGCCTGGAGCGTGGGCCTGCTGATCTTTTTTCCGATTTTCTGGACCATTCTCACCAGCTTCAAGACCGAGGCCGAGGCCATTGCTTCACCTCCCTCGCTGTTTGCCTTCGAGTGGACGCTGGAAAACTACGGCGAGGTGCAGGAACGCTCCAACTACTTTCGGCATTTCATGAATTCGGTGGTCATCTCCCTCGGCTCGACGCTGCTGGGGCTGATCATCGCAGTGCCGGCGGCCTGGGCAATGGCGTTTTCGCCGACGCCTCGGACCAAGGACGTACTGATGTGGATGTTGTCCACAAAAATGCTGCCGCCGGTCGGCGTCCTGATCCCGATCTATCTGATGTTTCGCGACACCGGCCTGCTCGATACCCGCACCGGCCTGGTGATCGTGCTGACCCTCATCAACCTGCCGATCATCGTGTGGATGCTCTACACCTACTTCAAGGAAATCCCCGGTGAGATT
Source organism: Candidatus Competibacteraceae bacterium (assembly GCA_024641125.1). Classification (GTDB taxonomy): domain Bacteria; phylum Pseudomonadota; class Gammaproteobacteria; order Competibacterales; family JAHEDQ01; genus JAHEDQ01. The sequence goes on from JAHEDQ010000053.1 coordinate 9,413, forward strand.
CTGGAGGCGTCGCGGATGGATGGCGCAACCCTGCGTGACGAGATCATCCACGTCCTCACGCCCATGGCGGTACCGGGCATCGCCTCGACCCTGCTGCTGAACGTCATCCTGTCCTGGAACGAGGCGTTCTGGACGCTCAATCTCACGGCGGCCAAGGCGGCGCCGCTGACTGCGTTCATCGCAAGCTATTCGAGCCCCGAGGGCCTTTTCTACGCCAAGCTCTCGGCAGCCTCCACGATGGCAATCGCCCCGATCCTCATCATGGGCTGGTTCAGCCAGAAGCAACTGGTTCGCGGCCTGACCTTCGGCGCCGTGAAGTAACAGGAGACGCGACATGGGTAGCATAAGTCTGAAACAGGTCTCCAAGGTCTTTGGCGACACCACCGTGATTCCCGGCCTTGACCTTCAGATCGAAGAAGGTGAGTTCGTCGTGTTCGTGGGCCCCTCAGGGTGCGGCAAGTCCACCCTGCTGCGACTGATCGCCGGGCTGGAGGATGTATCCGGTGGCGTGATCGAAATCGACGGGCGCGACGCAACCACAATCGCGCCCGCCAAACGCGGCCTTGCGATGGTGTTCCAGTCCTACGCCCTGTACCCCCACATGAGCGTACGCAAGAACATCGGATTTCCTCTGAAAATGGCAAAGATGGACAAGGCCGAAATCGACCGTAAAGTCGAAGGTGCGGCCAGCGTGTTGAATCTCACGGATTACCTGGAGCGTCGCCCGGGGCAGCTCTCCGGGGGCCAGCGCCAGCGCGTTGCGATCGGCCGGGCCATCGTGCGCGACCCGGCGGCGTTTCTGTTCGACGAACCGCTGTCCAATCTCGACGCGGCGCTGCGCGTCAACATGCGGCTGGAGATTTCCGAGCTCCACCAGCAGCTCCAGACGACGATGATTTATGTCACCCACGATCAGGTCGAGGCGATGACCATGGCCGATAAAATCGTGGTCCTGCAGGCTGGCCGGATCGAACAGGTCGGTTCGCCGCTGGACCTCTACCACAAACCGAGAAATCGTTTCGTGGCCGGGTTCATCGGCTCACCCAAGATGAACTTCATCGAAGGCGCAGAGGCGGCCCGGCACGATGCCGCCGCCATCGGAATCCGCCCGGAGCACCTGTCGCTGTCGAAAACCGAAGGCGACTGGAAAGGCACGGTCGGCGTCGCAGAACATCTGGGCTCAGACACCTTTCTCCATTTGAACGTGGACGACATCGGCGCGATGACCGCCCGAGCCAGCGGCGAGTTCGATGTCAGTCACGGCGACCGCATTTTCCTCAGCCCGAGAGCGGACAAGATCCATCGGTTTGGCGCCGACGGAAACGCCATTCCATGAACAGACTGTCCGGCAAATCCGCCCTCATCACCGGCGCCGCCCGGGGTATTGGCAAAGCTTTCGCGAAGGCCTACGTGGCGGAAGGCGCGCGCGTCGCGATCGCCGACATCAGCCTGGCGGCGGCCGAAGCTGCGGCCGCGGAAATCGGCGGTCGAGCGAGCGCGGTCCACATGGACGTGAGCAAACAGGCATCCATCGACCAGGCCGTGCGGGCGGTGGCGGAACAAAACGGCGGCATCGATATCCTGGTCAACAACGCTGCCCTGTTCGACCTGGCCCCGATCGTCGACATAACGCGGGAGAGTTTCGAACGGCTGGTGGCGGTCAATGTCGCCGGCACGCTGTTCACCCTTCAGGCCGTGGCCCGGTCGATGATCGCGCGGGGCAAAGGCGGAAAAATCATCAACATGGCGAGTCAGGCAGGGCGACGCGGTGAAGCCCTGGTGGTCGTGTATTGCGCCACCAAGGCCGCCGTCATAAGCCTGACCCAGTCCGCCGGGCTCAATCTGATCGCCCACGGCATCAACGTCAACGCAATCGCACCGGGTGTGGTCGACGGCGAACACTGGGACGGCGTAGACGCGCTGTTCGCCAAGTACGAAAACCGACCCCTTGGGGAGAAGCGGCGCCTTGTGAGCGAAGCCGTTCCCTACGGCCGCATGGGAATCGCCGATGACCTGACCGGCACCGCGATTTTTCTTGCCAGCTCTGAGAGCGACTACATCGTCGCCCAAACAATCAATGTCGACGGCGGAAACTGGATGAGCTGACCTTGGAAATCAAACTGAACCAGAGTTCCCTCGGCAGCCTGCCGGCAAACGTGACGGTTCCCGGATATGACCGCAATACCATCACCCCTGGCATCCTGCATATCGGTGTTGGAAATTTTTTCCGCGCTCACCAGGCGGTGTTTCTCGACCGACTTTTCGATTTGGGGCTGGACCACGACTGGGGCATGGTCGGTGCGGGTGTGATGCCCCATGATGCCCAGATACGGCAGAAACTGGCCGACCAGGACTGGCTCAGCACGATCATCGAACTCGACCCGCTGGGCTACACGGCACGCATCTGCGGATCGCTGATCGACTTCGTCCCTATCGACCCCCAGACCTTGATCAATGCCCTCGCCCGACCGGAAATCCGGATTGTATCGCTCACCGTAACGGAGGCCGGCTACTTCGTGGACGCGGTGACAGGCGGCTTCAACGCGGGTCATCCGGACATCGTGCGCGACATCGCGAACCCGCGACATCCCCAGACGGTATTCGGCATCCTGATCGCGAGCCTGGCCAAAAGACGCGCTGTAAGTTTGCCACCGTTCACCATCATGTCCTGCGACAATCTGCCCGGAAACGGTCTCATAACGCGGCAGGCCGTTGTCGGTCTTGCCAGGGCCGGCAGGGTGGAACTGGCCGAATGGATCGAACGCGAAGTCGCTTTCCCCAACGGAATGGTCGATTGCATTACGCCCGCGACCGGGGAGCGCGAGCGCGCTCTGGTGAGAACGCAGTTCGGGATCGAGGATGCCTGTCCGGTGGTGTGTGAACCGTTTCGTCAATGGGTGCTGGAAGATCGCTTCCCCCAGGGCCGGCCGGCGTTGCAGAAAGTGGGAGTGCAGTTTGTCGAGGATGTCGCGCCCTATGAATTGATGAAGCTGCGAATTCTGAACGGTGGCCATGCCGCCATCGCCTATCCGGCCGCGCTCATGGGCATCCAGTACGTGCATGAGGCCATGGCGGAACCACTCATCCGGGCATTTCTGGAGAAGTTGGAAAAGGAGGAGATCATTCCCACGGTGCCGCCGGTGCCCGGGGTCGATTTTCAGGACTATCTGACGGTGATCGAGCAGCGCTTCGGCAATTCGAAAGTGGCAGACACCATCCCAAGGCTTTGCCTCGACGGCTCCAACCGGCAACCGAAGTTCATACTGCCCACCATTGCGGACCGTCTGGGCCAAGGACTGCCGGTGACCGGGCTGGCGCTGGAAGTGGCGCTGTGGTGCCGCTACTGCGCTGGCACCCGCGAGGACGGTCGTACGGTGACCCTGGTCGACATGAACGCCGATCGATTGCGCGGCCATGCTCTGAAGGCCAGGGACGAACCCACTGCGTTTCTGCAAATGGTCGATGTCTTCGGCCCGCTATCCGCCCACGATGCATTCAGGGCGGCTTTTTCAACCGCGCTCACATCGCTGTGGGAAACGGGCACCGCGGCAACCCTGACAGCCTATGTGCACGATGCACAAGGCTTTCGCCGTCCGGTGTAGCAAATCCTCAGCTATCGCTTACAGGCACTGCCGCATCGTTTGCAGAAGGCGACGGATCACTTTGACATTTCAACCGGTTCGCGGTCCCATCAGGTAGTCATGCCAGTTTGGCGCGGCGGGAGATGAAATGCGCGACCCGGCGAGTTTTGCGACCGAAGGGCTGGATCTCCTCAGTATCGGGATTGGCCTGTTCGACTCCGACCTGCGTCTGATCCGCGCCAATCCGCAGTTTCGTGAACTGCGGCAGTTCCCGGACGCACTTTGTCAGGCCGGCGTGAGCTTGGAAACGCTGCTGCGGTTCAATGCCGATCGCGGCGATTTTGGCCCGGGTGATCCGGCGCAGCTCACCGCGGAGCGCCTGACCGAGATCGAACAGGCCGGCGAACGCACGGTCGAGCGGGAGATGGCGGACGGTCAGATCCTAGGCATCACCTATCGCCGCACCGGTTCCGGCGGCCTGGTGATGACCTTCGAAGATCGCACTGCGGAGCGGCGGGCACAGGCAGCGCTGGAGGCCAGTGAACAGCGCTACGCGCTGCTGTCGGAGGCCGCCGAGGAAGCAATCTACGAATGGGACGTCGCGGGCAGGCAATTCTATGCCTCGCCGCGTCTGAAGACACTGATCGGTCGGGATTTCGACGCCTCTGGGGAGCGCCGCTGGGGTTGGGATGAGATCATCCATCTGGATGACTTGCCCGGATACCAACGCAGCTTGGACGATCATCTCAGCGGCCGCGTGGCCCTGTGGCGATGCGAGTATCGTCTCCGCGACGCTGGGGGTGCCTGGCGCTGGGTGTCCGACCACGGCACCTCGATCCGCGATGACAACGGTCGGGCGATCCGGATGGTCGCTGCCATCCGCGACATTACCGATATTCGGGAGGCGCGGGCCGAAATCGACCGCACCGCGGCCCAACTCACCTCCTCCCTGGCCACCATCTCCGACGGCATCCTGCTGGTGGACGGCAACAACCGGGTGCAGATCTGGAACGATCGCTATTTCGAGATTTTCACCGAGGCGTCGGGCGGAGCGGATCTCACCGGGGTCATCGTCAAGGACCGGCCCTTTTTCGACATGATCCGCGACGGCTACAACCTGGGCATGTTCAAGCCGCATCCCGATGGGGTTGATGCCTGGGTGAAAGCCCGTGCGCAGGCTTGGGAACGGCCCGTTGCCCAATGGGAGCTGGAGCTCGCAAACGGCACCTGGATCCTCCTCAATGAGCGCCAAATGGCGGATGGTGGCCGGGTCTCGGTGTACACCGACATCACCAAGCTGAAGCGGCGCGAGGCGGACGCACAGACGGCGCGGGTGAAATTCGAGGAAGCCATCGAGGCAATGACATCCGGCTTCGTACTGTGGGACGCGGAGGATCGCCTGGTGGTCTGCAACACGCGTTATAAGAAGTATTTTCCGGAACTCGCGGACACGGTCATTCCGGGTACGCCGTTCAGTCAGATCATCCGCGCGGCCATGGATCGCGGCCTGTTTCCGGATGCCGAAGTAGACCCTGAGGCGTTCCTATCGGCAGTCGTAAAAGAACGCGCCATTGCCAAGGGCCATATCCGCGAGCAACGCATGGCTGCTGGGCTCCGGCTTCAGATCAGCGACCACCGCACCGCCGACGGCGGGATGGTCTCGGTCTACACCGACGTCACCGAACTCAGAAACCGGGAGGACGAATTCCAACGACAGACCGCCATCCTGGAACTCACGCTTGAGAATATGGGCCAAGGCATCACCATGGTCGACAAAAATCTGCGGACGGTGGCCTTCAACAGGAAATTTTTCGAACTCATGGAGTTCCCGGAGCAACGCTTCGGGAATGGCTTCACCATGGAAGAGGCGTTCCGCTACAACGCCGAGCGGGGCGAGTACGGCCTCGGCGACGTGGAAGAACAGGTGCGTAGTCGCCTGGCGCTGGCGGGAGAGTTCAAGGCCCACCGCTTCGAACGTACCCGCCCGGACGGCACGGTGCTGGAGATTGTGGGCAATCCGATGGACGGGGGCGGGCTGGTCGCGACATACACCGACATCACTGAGCGCAAGCGCGCCGACGGGGCGCTAAAAAAGGCGCTTGCCGAGTTCAACACGGTGCTGGACAGAATCGACTACGGCGTGCTGTTCACCGGACCCGATCTGCGGGCACGCATCGTCAACCGGGCGATGAGCCGGATCTGGAAGATTCCCCAAGCGTACTTCGACTCCGAACCGCATATGCGCGAGATCATCGAGCGTGTTCGCGAAACCGGGCTGTACAAAGTTGCCCCCGAGGATTGGGATGCCTGGCTGGATGAGCGCATCCAACAGATAGAAGACGGCGACATCCCAGCCAGGGAGTTTGAAAGGGCCGACGGCTCGGTGGTGACCTACCAATGCGTCGCCCTGCCCGACGGCGGACGGATGTTGACCTATTTCGACATCACCGAACTCAAGGAACGCGAGGCCGATATCAGCCGCGCCCGCGATGAGGCGGAGGCGGCACTGGTGGACCTGAAGATGGCGCAGACCCGGCTGGTTCAGGCCGAGAAAATGGCCAGCCTGGGGCAACTCACCGCCGGAATCGCACACGAAATCAAGAACCCGCTTAACTTCGTCAACAACTTCGCCAAGCTCTCCAACGGACTGCTTGTGGAGCTGGCGGAAATTTTGGAACAACCGATAAAGGCGCTGGACGATGAAACCCGCGATGACGCTGAGGACTTGCTGGAGACCGTTCGCGGGAACCTGGCGAAAATTGACGAGCATGGCAGACGAGCCGATTCCATCGTCAAGAACATGTTGCTGCACTCGAGGGAAGGACCAAGCGAACTGCAGCGGGTCAACATCAACGCCATCGCCGAGGAGGCGCTGAACCTCGCCTATCACGGGGCGCGGGCGGAGAACCCGCAGTTCAACATCGAGATGCACAAAACGATGGCGCCGGACATGGGCGAAGTCGAGTGCTTTCCTCAGGACTTGATGCGGGTGTTCCTGAACCTGATCAGCAATGGCATGTATGCGGCCAGCAAGGCCGCGGCGGAGGGTGTCGCGCCGGAGATCACGCTGACCTCGCGAACCGATGGCGACCGCATCCAGATCGAAGTGCGGGACAACGGAGGTGGCATCCCGACCGAACTGCTGGAAAAAATCTTTACACCCTTTTTCACCACCAAACCGGCGGGCGAAGGTACCGGGCTCGGCCTCTCGCTGAGCTATGATATCGTCGTGAAACAACATGGCGGCGAGTTGACGGTGGACAGCCAACCCGGCGCGTACACCGCGTTTCGAGTAACACTGCCGCGGAACCCGCCGATCACTGAAGGCGCCCAGCCATGACCGTGCGTATCCTGATGGTCGACGACGAGCCCGACGCACAGGCGCTGTTCCAGCAGCACTTCCGTCGCGAGATCCGACGGGGCGTGTACGCCTTCGACTTCGCCCAGTCCGGGGAGGCTGCACTGCGGATTTTGCAGGGGCAGCAACCGCCAGAGGTGGTACTGGTGCTGTCGGATATCAATATGCCGGGTATGTCCGGGATCGAACTGTTGGCTGAAATCCGCAGAGCCTGGCCCGATGTCCGCGTTTTCATGATTACCGCCTATGGCGATACGGCCACCGAGACCCGGGTAAGTGACCTGGGCGCTGACCGGTTTCTGACCAAACCCCTGGATTTCGACAGGCTGAAGACGCACCTGTGTAACGCCGTTGGAGACCGTGCGTGACGGCGCCTCGGGTACTGGTGGTGGACGACGAGCCCGATGTAGAGGCCCTGGTGACGCAGAACTTTCGCCGCCAGGTGCGCAAGGGCGAGATGCAGTTCCTGTTCGCCCGCGACGGGCAGGCTGCACTGGAGACCCTCGAGACCGAGCCGGACATCGATATTGTTCTGTCGGACATCAACATGCCGCGCATGGATGGCCTCTCCCTGTTGGAACGGCTGAACGACACTCACAAGGATGTAAAAACCGTGATCGTTTCGGCCTATGGAGACATGCGTAACATCCGCATCGCCATGAACCGGGGGGCATTCGACTTTGTCACCAAGCCGATCGATTTCGAGGATTTGGAGACGACCATCACTCGGACACTGGACCATCTGCGCCAGTTTCGCGCGCTCAAGGCCGACAAGGCCCAGGCGCAACAGGCGCACGCAACCCTGTCGCGCTACTTCTCGCCCACCGTGGTCGACACCCTTTCCCAAGACCCGGACTGTCTCTCCCCTAAAGGTGAGCGGCGCGCGGCCAGTTTCCTGTTCACCGATCTGGCGGATTTCACCCCCTTGGTCGAGTCCCTGGACTCCGACGTGATCGTGGCCCTGCTGAATGCCTATCTGGATGGACTGACCGAGGTGGTGTTCGATCACAACGGCACGGTCATGAAAATCGTCGGCGACGCTGTGCACGGAATTTTCGGTGCCCCGGTCCAGGATGAGAACCATGCCGCGCGGGCAGTTGAGTGTGCGCTGGCGCTGGATGCCTTCGCCATGGAATTCCGGGAAAAAATGATGGATCGGGGGATCGCGTTGGGCGTCACCCGGATCGGGGTGAACTCCGGATCGGCGATCATCGGCAATTTCGGTGGTGCGCACTTCTTCGATTACACCGCTTATGGCGATGCGGTGAACGTCGCGGCCCGACTGGAGACCGCGAACAAACTCATGGGCACCCGGATCTGCGTTGGCGAGGACGTGGTCTCGCGGATCGAGGGGTTCCGGGGCAGACCGGTGGGCACGATCGTGCTCAAGGGGAAGAGCCAGGGCCTGCGCTGCCACGAACCCCTGACCGAAGACCAGGCCGCAACACCGGCCACCCGGGGCTATCGCGAGGCGTTTACCCTGCTGGAGGCCAGCGACCCTGGAGCCCGTCAGGCGTTTGCCGCCCTGGTCGGGCAGTACGGCGAGGACCCGCTGACCCTGTTCCATTTGGGGCGGCTGCTTTCAGGCGCAGCCGGCGCCGAAATCGAGATGGCGGCGAAGTAAACCGGTCCAGCGCCGAATCAGTGGACAGCGTAACAATCGAGGTGGACATCGGCACCGACCGAAAGCCGCGTGAGACGGTCGAGCCGACACTTTGCCTCAGCCGTTGCCCGCCAATAGTGAGGGGTCATCTCCAACAAGTCCCGAATGCTGCGCTGATCGCTGAGTTCAATGGGGTACCGCAGGTTGATCCGGCTCTCGGTAACCCTGGAAAAGTGTTGTTCCAGCGCCAGGGACGGATTGAGCGTGCGGGTATCCACGGTATCGTAGAGCAGCTCCCGCAACGCCAGTAGATGCTCTGGGCCAGCGGATGCGATCACGAGCTTTCCACCCGCTTTGAGGCAACGCGCGAACGCCCGTCCCAGGATGGGTGAGAACAGGCATAGAATCACATCGGCGCTGTGCTCTTGTACCGGCATATCGCTGCTGCTGGCCACCAGCCATGTTATGAACCGACAGCGTTTGGCTGCCGCGCGGCAGGCGAATTTCGAGATATCGACACCAACCATATCGGTGACGACCTTCTGCTGTGCCAGGTAATCCCGCAGACGCACGGTGTAGTAACCGTCACCGCACCCGGAATCGATGATGGTTACCGGATCCGGCCGACTTGTGTCCAGAGACCGCTCAACCAGTCGATTGACGGCATCGGAAATCGCTTGATAGTGACCCGAGCCAAGAAACCGGCCGCGGGCAGCCACCATCATCTTGTCGTCTCCCGGTGCCTTGGATTTCTTGTTTTGCACCGGCAACAGGTGGATATAACCCTCCCTGGCAACATCAAAACTGTGGCCATTGGCGCAGGCATAGCGCTGCCCTTCAGGTGACAGGGTTTCGCGGCACAGTGGGCAGATCAGGCGCATGGAGTGGCCTTGGCGGTCAAGACAGCACACCATCATATCGCGAGACAGATAAACAACGCTTGCGCTGCAAAGATGTGCATTTTTCAGCCTTACCGTCGGCGTCTAGGCGCCGACCCATGCGCCAGATGGGCGATTTCGCAAGCCCTGACCGTCTATTCCCTTTACACTGCAAGTCCGTGTGGCTCAGGAAAAAACCCATGAGCAAGGGACAGGACCGAAAGAAAGAGACCAAAAAGAAGCCCGCCAAGACGCCTTCCGAAAAACGGGCGGCCAGGGCGATCAAGAAACAGAGCCGGTAAACAAAACCCCGCCGGCGCTGTCAAAGCTCGCAACCCAATGCCGCCTCAATCACCGCAAAAGGTGTCGACAGGCAAAATAAACCCGAAGTGATACCCAACAGACAATGAAAATCCCCAAGCGCTTGTCGCCACTGGTCGAAGACGGTTTGCTGGACAGGGTCGTCCGTCAACTTCAAAGCGGCAAGGAAGCCGCGGTTTTCATCGTTTCCCGCGGCGATGAACAGTTCTGCGCCAAGGTCTACAAATCGGCCGAGCACCGCAGCTTCCAAAAGGTTGCAGAGTACCGGGAAGGGCGCAAGTCCCGCAGCAGCCGCGACGCGCGGGCGGCGGGCAAACGCAGCCGGCACGGCCTCAAGGTTCAGGAGGCGGAGTGGAAAAGCGCCGAGGTGGAGGCCCTGTATCGCCTGGCCCAGGCCGGCGTGCGGGTGCCCAAGCCCCACGGGGTTCATGACGGTGTGCTACTGATGGAGCTGGTGCAGGACGAGGATGGCAATCCCGCGCCCCGGCTCAACGAAGTCGACATGACGGCGGAACAGGCCCGCCTGTGGCATGCGTTCATGATCGAGCAGATCGTTCGCATGTTGTGCGCCGGCCTGATCCACGGTGATCTGTCCGAGTTCAACGTGCTGCTGGGCCCGATGGGTCCGGTGATCATCGATTTGCCCCAGGCGGTGGACGCCGCGGGCAACAACAACGCCTACCGCATGCTTGCTCGCGACGTACGCAACATGCGCATGACCTTCTCACGGGCCGCCCCGGAGCTGGCGGAGACCGACTACGCGCGCGAGATGTGGAATCTCTATGAAGCGGGCGACCTGCGACCGGACACGGTTCTCACCGGTCGCCGGATCCGCCGCGAGCACGCGGCGGACGTGGACGCGGTGCTGGACCAGATCGACGACGCCCGTCGGGAAAACGAAGCACGCCAGCTGGGTCGGGAAAACGCTCAATCCGCCTGAGGACGTTGTCGCAGCGCGATGTATCGATGCTCACCGAGGTGGCGCAGGCCCGACGCGGCGGACTCGGGATGGTGCTCGAAACGTCCGTGGGGCCGTCCGAACTGCCGTACGAAACAAGCGGCCGCAGAGGTATTGGCGAGGCCAACCAGGAGGCCAGCACTGGAACGCTCGATCCGACCTGTGCCATGAGCGTCGTAAAAGCCGGGACTGAGAACACCGCCGAGTTTGAACAGTCCGCATATTATCGCTGCTGTGCGGGCTGCCAGCACGCGTTCTCCTGGGCGCCCGAGTCCCACCCGACGGAGGACGCCCAGTCATGACTGGCGTCGCCGCGGTGCTGCTGGCGGCGGGGGAGTCCCGTCGCATGGGCACGACCAACAAACTGAGCCTGATGGTGGGAGGGCAAGCCCTGTTGCGCCGCACTGCCGAGACCCTGCTCGGCGCCCGGCTGACTGAGATCGTCGTGGTGCTGGGCCACCAAGCCGAGATCGCGCAATCACTGCTGGCAGACCTGCCGCTGCAGGCGGTCCAGAATCCACGCTACCGAGATGGGCAAATGACGTCGGTCCGTACTGGCCTCGAAGCCCTTACCGGTGGGTTCGAGGCCGTCATGATCTGCCTCGCAGACCAGCCGCTGCTGGAAAGTGCAGACATCGATCATCTGATCGATGCCTACCAGGCCGACCCGGAAAGCTCCGTTCTGATCCCGGTTCACCGAGGTCAGCGGGGGAACCCCATTGTCCTCGCCTACGCCCATCGTGAAGCCATCTTGGGTGAGTATCGAAACCTCGGCTGCCGTCACTTTATCGATCGCAACCCCGAACTGGTCACCACCCTGGAGGTGGACTCCAGTCACTACGTGGTGGACCTGGACACCCCCCAGGACTATGCGGCATTTGAAGGCAGCCGGGAAGAAAATGGCATCGGTCGGTGACAACCGAGGACTGAGGCATCTGGAAAGAAATTCTGCATGTACTCAGCGGCATGCGGGCAAGCAAGCAACCCCACGCCGTGGCCACGCTGGTGGAAACCGTCCGATCGGGCCCGGCCAAGACCGGCTCCTATGAAGCCTTATCCATTCGTGAAGGTGCGTCTTGAGACTTAAATGGGCAGCGGCTGCGTCGATTCCACCGACTCCGATCCGGCCCGAGCCTTCCGTGCCAGTCCAGGCGGCATCACACGCGCTGCGCTGTTGATCAGTATGTGTCCTGTGTCCGGGTGCGATCCGGATGCCAGGCGCAGCAAGCAAGCGGTACTAACACGCAATAGAATTGTGCGCCAGTTCACAGAACACCCGCGGCGCTTTGCCCAGAGTGGGATCCGACAATACGGTTCCCATTCCACAGAGGTGATAGCCATGAGCAATTACGAAACGGCGCCTTCCCAATCAATCACAAACATAAGCTCGGCGTGGATTGTGGCCGCGTCTTTGTTCGCGATGCTGACCATCATCTAGCAGACATGACTGAGTCCGCAGGGACGCGGATCACCAAAACATCGTGGTCTTGCATCGAACGCACCCGCACATTGGCACCCACTGAGCAGCCATTCTTCCCCCCGAGTTGCGTGCGTGGGCTAAAGTTCTCAAGGCTACTGTTGTTGTGCAGGCCTGTGGAACCAAGCGGAGTGCGTGCGTGGACAACAAACGACTGCTGGGGACGCTCACGGGACTGTCACTGAACCTCTCGTTGCTACCCTGTGCCCTGGCGGCCGACACACTGTCGCTTCAGTTCCAAATTGGAGAAGAGACCGTCCAGGCTCTGGATCTAGCCCAGCTCCGCACCAAGCTCGCCGTGCATGATATCGAACTGTTCGATCCTCATTACGAGAAGCGAAAGCGGTTTCAGGCCTTTGACATGGCCGATGTTATGGATGCCGGGTTTGGGGAACGTTGGCGCCACCACGACTTCACCGAAGTCGTGTTCATTGCCTCCGACGGCTATCGCGCCGTGGGCGCACCCGAAAAGTTGAGCGAACCCGGCGGCTATCTCGCCTTCGCCGACCTCGATGCCCAGACCGGCTGGGAGGCCATCAGCCGCAAACAAGCAGATCCCGGACCGTTCTATCTGGTCTGGCTGGGTGAGCAACAGAGCACTGCAAACGCCTATCCCTGGCCATGGCAACTCGTGGGCATTTCCCTGGTGGATTTTCGGGCGCAGTATCCGAACGTGTATCCGCAGGGGGCCGTCCCGGACTCGCCGGCGATGCGCGGCTACACGATATTCAGGGACCGCTGTGTGCGCTGCCACGCCATGAATCGCCAGGGTGGAATGGTCGGCCCCGATCTGAACGCCCCGATGGGCATCACCGACTATCGCTCCCCGATGATGATTCGCGAGTTCATTCGCCACCCATCGCGCTATCGCTACAGCCACATGCCGGATCATGAAGATCTGAGTGACCGGAACCTGGACGATCTGATCGAGTATTTTCGCTATCAGGCGCCGAAAACACACTAGTGTAGTGTCTTCCAAATAACTTGACGGTTGAGGTTAGGCATCGTGGTTACTGACAAGGCGCGGTGAGGAGGAATAGCCAGCGCTATTGCGACGATCCGCAACGCCGTCAGGGA
>JAHEDQ010000247.1 GCA_024641125.1 Candidatus Competibacteraceae bacterium
AATCGACTGCGATGTGGGTAATGTTCATGTGGGCTCCCCTTCTCCTGTGATTGAGTGGTTAACACGCCCAATCTGGCACTTTAGATGCCGTATGGGGAGGGGGAGTCCATGCCATCTGATCAATTGCTGCGATCGCGCCGGCGTCTTTGCGCTCTGTCGAACAAGGCGCACCGAGGGAAGTTGGCCCAAGTCAAATAAGTGAGTTGCCAATGAGCGAGGTGCAACGCGGTACGATGGGCGCAAAGGCCCGACCCCGCTGGGGCGTCGCATCTGCACCCTTGTGGACCGAAACGCGATTCGTATCAATTGATCAAACCTTCCTTGGGGCTCATGTGTTGGCGTGGCAGCCGATCCACGGCCCAAACGGACAAGCCACGATTTGTTCGGGTGAGTCTGGTTTCGGTCGACAGGCGTGCGAATGCCAGCCGGGCAACGCCGCATATGCATGCTCATGGGCGCAAGTACCCAGGTGTAACCGTGCAAAAAGATCAGGGTTTACCTAGAATACCGCGTTCTATTTTGCGCCCGGATTCAGAGCGATGCGTTACCCCGAAGCATTCGACGTGTTGGTTATTGGCGGCGGTCATGCCGGCACCGAGGCGGCCCTGGCCGCGGCCAGGCTGGGCGCACGCACCCTGCTGTTGACCCACAACGTGGAAACCATCGGACAAATGTCCTGCAATCCTGCTATTGGTGGCATCGGGAAGGGGCATCTGGTCCGGGAGATCGACGCCCTGGGCGGGGCCATGGCGGCGGCGGCGGACCAGGGTGGTATCCAGTTCCGAATACTCAATCGCAGCAAAGGCGCCGCGGTCAGAGCGACGCGGGCCCAGGCGGATCGTACTCTGTATAAGGCCGCCGTCCGGGCGCGGGTTGAGAATCAGCCCGGGCTTACCCTGTTTCAGCAGGAAGTGACCGACCTGGTAATGCGCGGAGAGCGGGTAGTGGGGGTGGAAACCGCCATGGGCCTGCGCTTCAAGGCCCGCAGCGTGGTGCTCACCACCGGCACTTTTCTGGGGGGTCGGATTCACATTGGCCAAAGCCATCATCAGGGAGGGCGCGCGGGCGATCCGCCGGCCAATCGACTGGCCGAGCGCCTGCGGGAAATGCCGTTTCGCGTAGAGCGCCTGAAAACCGGCACGCCTCCACGGATCGATGGACGCAGCATCGATTTCAGCAGCCTTGAAGAGCAGCCCGGCGACATTCCGACGCCGGTCTTTTCCTATCTGGGGACGGCCCAGCAGCACCCGCGTCAGATTCCATGCTGGATCACCTACACCAATGAGCGCACCCATCAGATCATCCGCGATGGACTCGACCGCTCGCCCCTGTTCAGCGGCCAGATCGAAGGCATCGGCCCTCGCTACTGCCCTTCGGTGGAAGACAAGGTGGTTCGCTTTGCCGATAAGGCCGCTCATCAGATCTTTATCGAGCCGGAGGGACTGAACACCCATGAGGTCTACCCCAACGGCATCTCCACCAGTCTTCCTTTCGATGTCCAGCTGGAGCTGGTCCGATCCATCGCCGGGTTTGAGCGAGCTCATATCACCCGGCCCGGCTATGCAATCGAGTACGATTTCTTCGATCCGCGCGATCTGCACCACAGTCTGCAGACACGTCACGTCGCAGGTCTTTTTTTTGCTGGCCAGATCAACGGCACCACGGGATACGAGGAAGCCGGTGCCCAGGGCTTGCTGGCCGGCAGCAACGCCGCCTTGTCTGCGACCGGCCAGGCGCCGTGGTATCCGGGACGGCACCAAGCTTATCTGGGGGTGATGATCGACGATCTCATCACCCGCGGCACCCAGGAACCCTATCGCATGTTCACCAGCCGGGCCGAGCACCGATTGCTGTTGCGCGAAGACAACGCCGACCTTCGGTTAACGCCCCAGGGACGTGCGCTGGGATTGGTGGACGACGTCAGGTGGTCCGCGTTTGAGCGCAAGCGGGAATCCATAGAACGTGAGACCGCTCGTCTGCGTGACTGTCGGGTGACGCCGGCGGCGGTGGTTGGAACGCCGCTGGCGGATTCGCTGTCTTTGCCATTGGCCCGGGAAACACGGGCGCTGGATCTGCTGCGTCGCCCTGAAGTCGATTACCGGACTCTGCTTAGCCTGCCCGATCTCGCCCCGGGCGAAACGGACGACGCGGTGGCCGACCAGGTGGAGATCCAGGCCAAGTACGCTGGATACATCGATCGCCAAAGAGCCGAGATCGCTCGGACCGAACATTACGAAAGTCTGATTATCCCAAAAGACATCGACTATGCGGTTGTTCCTGGATTGTCCACCGAAGTTCGTGAGAAGCTGCTGGCGGCCCGCCCTGAGACGGTGGGTCATGCTGGACGTTTGCCCGGCGTGACGCCAGCGGCGGTGTCCCTGTTGCTGGTTCATCTCAAACGCCCCACCGGCCGCAGCCGCCGCAGGGCCGGCTGAGCCCGCGGCTACGGAAGCTTGACCGGGTCGTATCGAGCCCACTGTTTCACACATTGAGGCGCCGACGCAGCCGCTTGGGTGGCTGACCGCTCAGGGGTGCCTGAAACCTTATATTTCATGCCACAATAGTCATCCAACATAACCGCGCACCGGGCTGGTGGAGCGTCATCGTCGATTTGAAAAAGCTTTCAAGCGCCTGGGAAAAGCGATGCACGCGGAGGGCCGGGGATGCGATAGCCTGCTCTCATAAGCGGCCATGTGTTGCAACCGGCTGCAGAACGGAGGATTCAATGAACATCAAGCTCGACGTTGACGCCACACCCCAGGAGTTGCGTGATTTTTTAGGCCTGCCGGATGTCCAGCCGCTGCAGCAGGAAATGATGGAGCAGATCCGAGAGAAAATGATGCAGGGTGTCGCCGGTATGGATCCCGCCACCGTGATGAAACCGTTTCTCCCGGAACACATGCAGTCGGTCGAGGCATGGCAGAAATTCATGTGGGATGCATTCCGAAAGTCCGCCGGAGCGTCGCTCGAATCGGGGCCGCAGGGCAAGAACGACGGACGATGACGCCCGACCTCGCGGGAATCATCGCCGGACCATGGCCAGTGGAGACGTGCGTATGACCTTCAAAATTCTGGTTGCGGACGATGAACCCAACATCGTCATCTCCCTTGAGTTCCTGATGAAGCAGGCCGGTTTTGATGTACGTACCGTCGAGGATGGCGAAGCGGCGCTCGAAGCGGTGGCAGAAGACCCTCCTGATCTGATCCTGTTGGATGTGATGATGCCCAGGAAGGACGGCTACGAGGTGTGCGAAACCATCCGTGCAAATCCTGTCTGGAACGGCGTCCGCATTATCATGCTGACGGCCAAAGGTCGTGATATCGAACGGGAAAAAGGATTGGCGGTGGGTGCCGACGACTACATCACCAAACCCTTTGCCACCCAGGAATTGGTGGAAAAGGTAAGCGAGATACTGGACGTCCCAGACGCCTGAATCTCAGCGGCCCGGTCATCGCCGGTGGTGTCATGGGCGGGCACGACGCGCACGTTGGCGCGGGACAGCACATGCGGTTACGAACCAAAGTGAGATTGTTGGCCTCGCTGCCCATTG
Organism: Candidatus Competibacteraceae bacterium; assembly: GCA_024641125.1. Classification (GTDB taxonomy): domain Bacteria; phylum Pseudomonadota; class Gammaproteobacteria; order Competibacterales; family JAHEDQ01; genus JAHEDQ01. The sequence goes on from JAHEDQ010000247.1 coordinate 3,552, forward strand.
CGGCGGTGCTCGCGCTGGGCTTGGTCGGGGGCCTGCTCGCTTCGCAGCGGCTGGCCGATTCCGGGCATTTGCCGTACGTCCTGTTGGGGATCGGCACCGCCGCCTTTCTGCTCATCGTCGCCATCGCGCTTGTTTGGATGGTGTTGGAACTGGGTTGTTTCCGGCCTTTGGATACCGTTGCCAGGGGGGTCCGCATCATTGCCCACGGAAATGTTGCCCACGAACTCGAGGTGCCCGAGTGGCACCTGCTGGGTGACCTGCCGGACAACGTGCACGATTTGGGTCTTTCCCTGCACACCGCCCGCACCGAGGCCAGCCACGCCATGGCCACGGGCGCGCTGGCCGGCGAACAGCAGAAAGCAAGACTGGAGGTTGTGCTGCAGGAGCTGAGCGAGGGGGTCATGGTTTGTGACAGCGAGGCGCGCATCCTGTTGTACAACCCGGCGGTCATGAAGATTTTTGACAACCCCGAGGACATCGGCCTGGGCCGCTCGCTGTTTAGGCTCTGTACCCGGGCCCCGATCACCGACACGCTGGAAATGCTGCACTATCGGGCAGGTCAGCAGGCGCGGGAAAAAACTGGCAGCAGAGCTCTGGTGGATGCGGCCTTCGTATGCGGGACCGTGGAGGGGGACAATCTGCTGCAATGCCGGATCAGTCTCATGGGGCAGAGATCCGGGCTCAAGTCGGCGTTCGTTATCACTTTGCGGGATTTCGCCGGCTGGGCCGAGGCTTCCACCGGGGGTGAGGCACTGTTGCGTACTACGGTTGAGGACCTGCGCTCGCCCCTGGCCAACTTGCGGGCCGCGGCAGAGAATTTGCGCAGCTTTGGGGATATGACGGACGTCCAGCGCGATGCCTTCCATCGCATTGTGGCGGACGAGAGTGCCCGCCTCAGCGAGACCCTTGAGGTCATTGCCCGGGATACGGGTCGCCTGTTCGCCTCCCAGTGGCCCATGTACGACGTGTACACCGCTGACTTGATTGGCAGCGTGATTCACCGGGTTGCCCAAAGCGGCGGACCCGCAGTCACCATGACCGGCATCCCCATGTGGTTGAACGTGGACGGGCAGTCCATATTGCTGCTGCTCGAGCACTTGATCGCGCAGCTCCATGCCAGCGCCGATCCCGACCATTTCGACGATCCCAGTCGATTCGATGTTGAGGTGCTGCTGGGGGACCGGCGGGTGTATCTCGACATCGTGTGGAAAGGCAAACCGGTGTCGGCCGCTCGCATCGAGGACTGGTCCGGTCAGCATCTGCACGACCTGGTAGGCGCGCCCACGGTGCGGGGTGTGCTCCAGCGTCACTCCACCGACCTCTGGAGTCAAAATCATCGCCGTAAAGGGTACGCAGTTCTGCGCCTGCCGCTGCCGCCGTCGCGGCGGCAATGGGAACGCCAGCACGAGCAGCTGCCGGAGCGGCCGGAATTCTACGATTTCTCCGCCGGGCTTGAGCCGAACGATCTCGGCGACATGGCCGACAAGCCGCTGGCCTCGTTAAATTTTGTCGTATTCGACACCGAGACCACCGGGCTGACGCCGTCGGATGGGGATGAGATCATCCAGATCGCCGGTGTGCGTGTCGTGCGCAAGCGCATATTGTCAGGTGAGAGCTTCGACCGTCTGGTCAATCCGGGCAAGACCATTCCCAAGGCTTCGATCCGGTTCCATGGCATTACCGACGATATGGTGGCCGATAAACCCCCTATTGAGGTTGTGTTGCCTCAGTTCCGTCGATTTCTTGGCGGTGACGATACTGTGCTGGTGGCCCACAACGCCGCATTCGACATGAAGTTTTTACGCCTCAAACAGGATCTGGCCGGTGTCACGTTCAGCAACGCGGTGTTGGACACGCTGCTGTTGTCGGTCTATCTGCACGACCACGTGCCCGGACATACCCTGGACGACATCGCCGACCGGCTCGGTGTCGATGTATCTGGCCGCCACACGGCAATGGGTGATGCCCTGGTAACGGCTCAAGTGTTCGTCAAGCTGTTGGACATTCTCGAGGCCGAGGGCATCACCACCCTGGGTCAGGCCATCGAGGCCTCGGATCAAATGGTCGACATACGCAGACGTCAGGCGCAGTTTTGAGGGTGGGCCAGCAGGTTCGATAGAGACCATGATTGTGCGACCTGGGCCCGGCGTGATTTGAACACAGCGCTTAAGGAGCCTTCGATTTATTCTGGACGACGCAGACTGAAGGGTGAAATGTGCAGATTCAAGGCGCAGATCGTGGGTAGTAGCCGTTCTATTGCCGGGATTTGCAGCGCTGAAGCAGTGCATTTCAGTCCCAAGATGCACGTTCAGGAATAGACCAGAGGCTCCCTTAAAGGAGTCCGCCTTGGAGCGTGAAGTCCGGCATCGCGAGCATACTGCGGCCCTGTTTCTGTTCGGGTTTCTGGCTCTGAACTATCCCCTCGTGTCTCTATTCAGTGGCGGGTCCGTTTTCGGGCTGCCGCTGCTGTTCGTGTATTTGTTCACAGTCTGGATGCTGTTGATCGTCTTTGCCGCCTTCGCCCTGAGCGCAGCGGGACCGGGCGATCCGGATTCCCACGAGACTGAGCTGGGAATCCGGATCGCC
>JAHEDQ010000248.1 GCA_024641125.1 Candidatus Competibacteraceae bacterium
ATCAACGATCACATCGTGCAGACCATCATGATGCTGGAGAAACTGCCCATGCCAAAGCACCTGCGGGGTGTGGCCGAGATCGCAGGCGGGCACCATGAAACCCTGGACGGACGCGGTTATCCCCGGCGTCTGACGGTGAAGCAGATGAGCCTGCCGGCCCGTATGATGGCGATCGCGGACATTTTCGAGGCTCTGACCGCGGTGGATCGGCCTTACAAACGGGGCAAAACTTTGAGCGAGGCCATCCGCATCATGGCGTCCATGCGGGACCGCCGGCACATCGATCCGGACCTGTTCGCCCTGTTCCTGGAAACCGGCGTATACCGCGAATACGCCGAGCGTTTTCTACGGGCCGACCAGTTCGACCAGGTGGACGTGGAGGCGATGATCAAAAGGGCCTAGTGTTGAAAAAGCCCCACTTGGCACGATACGGCGTTGGGAACGACCTCAAAATGCGCATTTATCGGATGTGAACTGCGCTTTCTCCGTCGTTTTCGCCTTGCCTCGCACTCGACCGAGACTCTTTCGACCCGCTGCTAACCGGCAAGCTTGCCGGCTGCCCAGCGATGGAAATGGTGGGTGGGCGTATCCATGACCTGCGAGAATATGCCGCCGTCGAAGCCGGGGGAGCTGCGACCCTGCTGCATACCTTCGACCACGCCCACATCCTCGGCAAACACCACCCGCCATGACTCTCGGGTCGCTTCCCGCGCATGGGCGTACTCATCGCCGATGGCTTCGTCGCCCACATAGAAAATCCGCAAATCTTCGATGGTCCGGTCCGGCGCGATGGGATGCAGAATCATGGCGAACAGGTGGTCCGCCTGCAGACCCAACAGCAGATTGGGATAGACCGACACGTACTCGGCGTACTGCAACCGATCTTCCGGCCACTCCTCGAACCGGGGCAGGTGAATGCCAGCGGTGCCGGACAGGTTGTAGACGGTCGTGCCCTGACCAGCAAAATTCTCACCGATCATGATGTGATAGTGATCTTCCAACCGTGAATACTGATTGAGCGCCACATGGATCTGGGGCAAATGGTAAGCCTCACAGTAGTTTTCCACCGCCAGTTTCCAATTGGCCTTGATCTCGATCTGAAGGTCGCCGCCGGTGGCGGCCGGACGCAAATCGTAGGGGCCGAAAGCGCCGTGAAATGCCTCCCAGCGATCGGCCAGGGGTTGGATATGCGTCTCAAAGGAAGGCGCGTCGGCAGAAAGGTTGACAAACACCATGCCCATCCAGACCTCGGAGCGGACCGCCTTGAGTCCGTGGCCGGAAGGATCGAAGCCGCTGAGCTCATGGACACCGGGGCCGCCGATGTGCGGCGTCGTCTCCAGCGCCCCGTCCAGACCGTAGCTCCAGGCGTGATAGGGACAGCTCAGCATGCCACCCGCCGGGCAGGGTGCATCCACCAGCTTGTGCCCGCGATGGCTGCATACGTTATGGAACACCCGCACCACGTCGCTGCGATCACGGGTGATCAGCAACGGAACATCAAGCAGGTCCACCGGTTTGGCATAGCCGCCCGGCTTCAGATCGCTGACAAAACCGATACAGGCCCAGGTCTGGGCGAACAGGGTTTCCCGCTCCCGTTTCATAAAAACCGGATCGATGTAAGCCAGGTTGGGCAGTCCCCTCGCCTCGGAGGTCGGGCGTGTGATCCTTGCTTTCTGCTCGGCGGTCAGCGGCGCGTCGATGATCGAATTCATGAGACCGTTCTCCAATGCCGGGGCGGCGAGCGGAAGATCCTCAGTAACTCAGTCCAAGGCTTCCACGCAATTGCAATTGGGGCGGGCTGTCGCGTCCTGGATAGAGCAGGTCGTGTACGATTCCAAAGGCCCAGTAGCCACAAATCGGACACATGGGAAATGAGGGCAGCCGCGGCGCCGGCCCGGATCGATCATCATTCCAGAATCCAATCCCGAGCCTCGTCCTTCTGATGGTGTCCGAAATGCCGGACCTCGATTCCGGAAAACAATCTGTCGCCGATCCCGGCGAGATTGGCCAGCCATTGCTGGTCGGTGACCACGGCTTCGCGTTCCACGTCGCGGATGTGTTTACAGCTGAACTGCAGGTCCTTCCACAGGGCGTCGAGCGAGATGCCGTCGAGGCTTTCGATCTCGGCATAGATCCGCACCTGATCGTGGACGTCCAGGGTTTGCTCGATCAGCGCCGCCACGCGATCGAAATCCGCATCCTCGATCCGGCCGCTGATGCGGAACCCCACCACATTGCCCTCGCCCACGTACAGCATGTCGATCATCTCGCCCGCCCACTAGCTTATCGAGGCAACCGGCGGCGCCCCTCTTCCCCTCATCTTAGACTGAAGTGGGGACGATCAGGGATTCAGCATGGAACACCGGCACCGATCGCAGACAAGCGGGAACGGTTTCGGACCGCTCAAGTGACTGTCCGCCGGCATCCGGACACGGCCACGGTGGCCCCTGGTGGGCCATGCGGGAGCCTCTGGGTCTCGCGTACTCCAGCAGCGTGGCGATTCCGTCGCACACCTGCTCCCGGGCGCCGGCGATGTCCTTGCACCCGCCGGACAATCCCCCTACCAGCAGCACAAGGCACTCGGCGCCGATTTCCAGGGCCTCATCCACGGCCCGTCGGTTATCAATGTCCGGGTATCGCAAGATGGCGCCGGCACGCCGGTCTAACGGTATTACGGATCAGGGGCGAAGATAGCCCAGAACAACCCCGACGATATGATCGTCGCGTGCCGCAAGGGCTCGCTCCGCCTTCAGATCCGGTTCGAATATCGCCCCGAGGGTGGCGGATTTGCCCAGGGCCGCGTCGAGAATCTGCTGGCGCGTCTGAGTCGGATTGCCTTTGGCCATCTGACCACGAAATTTGTAACCAGATAGTTATCATCTGGCCGGGGCGAAGGCGGATGTAAAACTACGGACCCGTATCGCGCCCCCGTATGCTGCACGCCGGGAGAGGACCACAGATTGATACGCTCCCATACTGACTGGCCTGGCGTCTGGTTCGGCGTAGCCTTGGGCTGGCTGACCGCGTTCCACTACTTCAAGCTGCCGCCGACTCTGCCGGTGCTGCTGGAGCGCTTCGGTTACCCCGAACTGCTGGCCGGCGCCTTTATGTCGGTGTTTGCCCTGGCCGGTCTGCTGCTGTCCACCTGGGCCGGCCGGCGACTCGGACGTTTTGGCGCCCGACAGTTGGTATTCGCCGGGCTGCTGCTGACCCTGGTCGGCAGCGGGCTGGGGTTGCTGACGCCGCTGTACCCCGATGCCATGCTGGTATCCCGCGCCATAGAATCCATGGGTTACGCCATTCTCTCGGTGGTGGGTGTGGTGCTCGCTGTGGGCGCCGCAGCACCCCGGGACAAGTCACTGGCGGCGGCCCTTTGGGCGACCTGGATTCCGGTGGGCCAAGTGATGGCGGCGCTCGTCTCGTTTCCGGCGCTGGAATTCGGTCTGTGGCAATTGGGTTGGGTGGTCGGAATGGCGCTCTGTATTCCAGCGCTGATACTGAACCGCACCATGGAGCGACGATCGGGCGTGATGCCTGCGCCGGCGGAACCGCGCGGCGCCCTGGCCAATGAACAGAAACCCGACCAGGAACCCGCGCCCTCACTCGGATACCGCCTGCTGCCCGCGCTGGTGTTTTCCCTGTGGTCGGGGCAGTTCATCGCCTACATGACCTGGCTCCCTGAGTACCTGGTCAAACAACAGGATATTCGGGCTGAGCAGGCCGCTCTGGTGTATCTGGTGGTCCCGGTGATGATCGTGGCCTTCAATCTGCTTGCCGGTCTGCTGCTCCGCCGCGGCCTGTCGTTCACCTTGTTGCTGGTGGGCGCCCTGCTGGTGCAGGGCCTGCTCTGGCTGGTGCTGCCTTCCCTCGAAAATCCAACGATCGGCTTGCTCTGCCTCGCCCTATACGGGGCGGCGGCCGGTACGGTCCCGACCTGCATGTTCAATCTGCCCCATGCCATGGGACTGGGCGCGGCGGCCAGCACCCGTGCTTTCGCCTCACTTATGGTGGGCCGCAATCTGGGTGCACTGGTCGGCCCCATCCTGCTACCGCAGGTCCACAGATGGGCTGACGACTGGCACGGCGTTGCCATGGTTTTCGCAACCATTACCGTGAGCGCCGCCATCGTCGGCGCGCTGATGATGACGGTCGGTGACAAAACAGACAACGCCGCCAAAGAGCACCGGTGAAAGCACCTGCGTATTTCACCCTCGAATCTGCTTCGTCCTGAATAAATCAGATGCCCCTTAACAATTGCCCTCGACGGTAACCAGCGCATCCTCGAAGGCGGGTATGTAGAGGATCAACCCCCCCCTTCCGAGCGGTCTCGAGCACGGTGCGCAGCGCGGCAGCGTGCACAGCACCACGCTCGCGCCCAGCCGCATCGGCCAGGGCGCGGGCGGCGACCAGAAAAGCGGCTGCCGCGCCGGAATCGGCCGCCCGCTCCAGATGTTCGGCAGCCAGCACCGGCTTGCCTTGGGCAAACCAGGCCGCGGCACGGCGATGCAACGTTTGCTTATCGGCCCGCAGCAAGGTCTGGTAAACCCCATCCGTCACCAGCGCGTGCGCGAACCGATAGACGCCGGCGAGCGAACCAACGAGTCCGGCCGAAAGCAACGCGAGGGGCGCATAGTCGGGATCGTTCATGACGGCGCGCAGCGAATCCAGGGTAAAGCGCTGCCCCAGAACCGAGGCGGTGCTGCCCGACATTCTGGCGCCATGTGCTGACGCTCAACAACCGCTTGATCGGCCGCTGCATATTGGGCCCGGGGATTCTGCTCGAACGCTTTTACCGGCACGAGTTCAAACGGCTGCAAAACTGCGACCCCGGCGTCGGGCAAGCCTGGTTGGCCCATGCTTTCGGGCTGGCGCCACCCATTCTATGGCTTGCGCTGGCGTGCGACCTCAATCCCGCCGTCTACGCGCCAACCTCGGCCTACCTGGGGCTGTCGGTGCTGATGATCCGGACCTTCGCCGAGAATCAAGCCGATGTCGATCCCCGCGGGCGCACGGTGGTGATCGAGGATCGTTCACCGCTGTCGCTGCTGTTCTTGAACAACAATCTGCATGCGAGTCACCACGCGTTTCCGGGGGCTCCCTGGTACCGGTTACCGCAGCTGCTCGAAATACATCGTTCAGGATTTCTCGGATCAGCCGATGCATATCACTTCCGCGGTTATCGCGATCTGCTGGGTGGCTATGCACTGCGCCTCAAGGAACCCGTCGCCCATCCCCATTTGCGCCGTGATCCGCCGTGAACTACCTGGCAGCCCCTACGCTATCCGACTGGCCAGAGATTCGCCGGGGAAACCGATGCCTGCTGGCATTCAATCGCACATGCGCTGCGGGCGTGTGGCGTCCAAGAGACCTGGACTGAGTGTCATGGAATATAGAGTCAATACGTCGGAAACCATCGAACGGCAAGCATTAGAAGACCTTCACGCCGCCCTGCCAACGTCTATCAGCACGGCACTGGGGGTAAGACGGATCGAGTTCGGTGACGCGCTGGTATCGCTGTCACCGGTCGAACCCAGCATCCTCATCAACCGCACGATCGGACTGGGTCTGGACAGGGCGCCCACACCGGTCGAGATCGCGACCATTCGCACTGCCTATGCGGACGTCGGTGTCGATGAATACTTCGTGCACGTCGCCGAAGACGCCGGTTACCCGGCGGTAGCGGCCATGCTCCGGGCCTCAGCATGGGTTCCGGACCGCGGCTGGATGAAGTTTGTTCGCGGCAACGAACCCGCGCCGACTCCGGCCAGCGATCTAAGCGTTCGCGCCATATCTGCCGAACACGCTGCCGATTTCGCCCGTATCGCGACTCAGGGTTTCGACCTGGTGGAGCGCACCCAGGACTGGCTCGGGCGCCTGGTGGGTCTCCGCAACTGGCATGTCTAAATGAGCTTCGACGGTGACCGGCCGGTGGGTACGGGGGCCTTGTTTGTCCGCAACGGAACCGCCTAGTTCGACTTCGGCGCCACCGACCCCGAGTTCCGGGCTCGCGGCGGACAAAGCGCGCTGCTCGCCCACAGAATCGACGAAGCCCGGCGACTGGGCTGCACGACACTGGTCACCGCCACCGGCGAGGCCGTGCCCGGCGATCCGCAGCATTCCTACAACAACATCATGCG
>JAHEDQ010000249.1 GCA_024641125.1 Candidatus Competibacteraceae bacterium
GACCTTCACCGGATCAGGCGTTTTCTCATACCATCTGGGTCGGCCACTGCTTGTGGAGATCGCGGACAACCCCTTGGCCGGGGAGCCAAGGGACGCGCCGGGCTGCGTCTGGCACGCGGCAGTGTTCCGCCGACTGTTCCGTGCACTCGTCCAGCCGGACGCGCAGGTGCGCGAGACCGCGTGCTGCGCGGCTGGCGACAGCGTCTGCCGGTTCGAGATCAGCTGGGCGGCTCGGTTCGAACGGCTGTGCCGCTGCGTGAGCCGCCCGGTGGCCTCGTAGGCGGCGCCGCTCGTTTATTCCGAATTGTTTGATACTGGGGTCTTAGATTCAGATTCAGGGCCCAGATTCAGGAGATTCAAGGGCCGGACCAAACCAAGCCATTGAACGTATGGAGTTACTCGGCAAAATTGGTCCCCGGTAAAGGCCTGGAAACCCCGTTTCAATCTGGAGACGGCGGTCTCAAGGCACGAGATCTGTGCCGTGTGCAAACCGCCATCCCGTACCTGGTCACATCTGGCATATCACCCATCGTCGTCATCAACGGAGTTTCCTGTCAGCACCAGTAGGCTATGCGGGAAGTTCGTTGAGGAGTTCAAAGGAAGGAAATGCGCAGCAAGCGGCGCCATAAATCGGTTGCAGTGGAGACGAGCATGGGCAATTCGCGGGAAATACCAATGTCTTAAGTGACGTTTCGGGGACAAAATTGGTGGTTCTAAGGCTGAAAATGGAGCATTCAGACATCCAAAAAGTCGATGATTCAACAGTTTGTCTTGGTCCGACCCCTTGATTCCCCGTTGATTCACCCCTTGATTCTATAAAATTCGGCCGGCAAACGGTCTGAACTATCAATGGTGAGCGAAGCGGGCCAGGACCCGCTCAAGGTGCTGGTAGGCGTCGTTCCGGCTCCCCAACGCCCCGGGTTTTCACTGACCCCCGATAGCCGGGGTAGGCAAACCGGATTGGCATATTCGCTGCAAAGTCACGGAGTGCGAGCAACCAGAACAGGTCGCCCCATCCGTTGGCACGGCGGGGCGCATAGGAAGGTCACAATGAACGCATCCGTAAAGCGGCGCGATGGCTGCCCGGACCGGGCCTGCTCACCCGAGACGCTGCGTAGCGAGAACCGGACGTTTCGCGGTACTGCCGGTATCAGCAAGAACAACCGCGCACAGGGATTCGTACCCGGATTCATGGATTTGAGCACGGGGCGTATTTACCGTTCCCGCTTCAAGGACGGCAGTCCGGCACCGGTACACTCGCTGGACGGGCTGCCCGAAACGCTGATTCTGGCCTGGGGCAGTGATGGCCGGGTCAGTGCGGTCAAGTCCACCGTCATCTCCGGTTTTCTGAGCGGCGGACGGTTTCTCACCCGGGCCGAGGCGGCCAGGGCGGTGGGTTAGCCGGGAGCCGGTTGTCCGCTTTATTGCGACAGGCGAAGCACCCATCCGGACCCGCCGTGCCCAGGCATGGTTTAAGGCAAGCTATGAACCTCTTATTGTGATTTTTTCCCCGCATGGACAGGGCCTCCAAGGTCGTGTGCGCGCGATCTGTCTCGTGATTGTCCTCGCCCTTACCGTAGGTTGCGCCAGTTCGCCCGTGCCGGTGCTGTCCAGCGATATTCCACCGCCCACCGCGAACGAACAGATCGAGCCGGATTCGCAAACGGAATCCGAACCGCCGGTTAAGGAGGTGGACTGGGCCGCGGTGGGCTGGATTACCGCGGCGCTGATTCTGGTGGGTATTTTGATCGCCAACTCAACCCGGACCACGGTTCGAGGCCAAAGTGGTTGAATTCCTGATTAACGTTCTGGTTCGAGACATGCCCCGGCGGCCTGTTCCAGTGTCAATTCGCCACGCTGTACCGCATCGCAGATTGGATCAAGGTGCTCCCGTCCGGTGTTCATCACCCGGTCTTCCGCCACGGTCGCTGCGGTTTTTGCGATCAGACGGCGAAACCTGAGCCGGGCACGATCCTCGGGGCTACGGGGCATGTCCGCCAAACGCAACTCGATCGCGTGCAACAGTGCCGGCACCCCTTCCTGTCTAGCGGCATTGGTCTTCAAGATGGGTACCTGTGCACAGGAATCGGATCGCAGATGTACCGCCGCCGCCAGCTGGCGCACCGTGGCGTCGGCTAAGGGCAGATCAGCCTTGTTCACCACCAGCACATCGGCAATCTCAAGGATGCCCGCTTTGATCGCCTGTACCTCGTCCCCCAGACCCGGGGCGCACACCACAACACGCACATCGGCCAGTTCGGCCACGTCCACCTCGGACTGACCTGCACCCACGGTTTCAAGGATCACCCGCTCGTAACCGGCGGCGTCCATCAAGTCGATCACCCTACCCGCAGCTGCCGACAACCCGCCCTGTTCACCACGGGAGGCCAGTGAGCGGATAAATACATTGGCGTCCAGATCGTGTTCCCCCATGCGCACCCGGTCGCCGAGGATTGCCCCACCGGACAGGGGGCTGGAGGGGTCCACCGCAATGACACCGACACGATGGCCCGCGCTCCGCAGGGCGTGGATCAGCCCGTTGACCAGGGTGGATTTACCTGCCCCGGGCGGGCCCGTGACGCCGATACTCAGGGCGTGGCCAAAATGCGGGTGCAGGGTTTTGAACAGATCGATGCTTTCCGGTGTGCCGCGTTCCACCAGGGTGATGGCGCGGGCCAGAGCCGCGGCCTGGCCCGCCAGCAACCGATCCGCAAGACCCGATTTCGAACGGTGCTTCAAGCGAGAATCAGCGGTTGGCCATCACCCAGTTCCCGCCGCAGGCAGGCGCAGATCTCGCCATGGGTAACGCCGGCGCCGGCGGCGTTGACCACCGCCTCAAATACGTTGCCGCGGTCGTGAGTGGCGGCCTCGGCCAATCCATCCAGCGCCGCCCGCACGGCCGCATCGTTCCGTTCCGCCTTGAAGCGATGAAGTTTCTCCAACTGCCGTTCCATCAGGGCAGGGTCTGGGCGCTCAAGGGGTGAGCGCTCGCCTGGATTGTCTTCACGCTGGTACTTGTTGACCCCCACCACCACCTGCTGACCTGTTTCCACCCGGTCTTGAAACGCGAATGCCGATTCACCGATCATGCGTTGCACCAGGCCGGCGGAGACCGCCTGATACATGCCCCCGGCCGCGTCGATGGTCCCGATCAGGGTTTCGATCTGCTCTTCCATCCGGTTGGTAAGCGATTCCACATAATACGATCCCCCCAGGGGATCGATGACCTCACCCAGACCGGCTTCCTCGCGGAGAATGTTCTGGGTGTTCACGGCGATGCGCGCCGCCGCTTCCGTGGGCACGCTCAGCACCTCGTCGTAGGCATCCGTGTGCAGGGACTGAAGGCCGCCCAGGATGCCGGCGGCGGCCTGGGCGGCCACCCGGGCAATGTTGTTCAGGGGCTGCTGACGGGTCAGGTCCACTCCCGAAGTCTGGGCGTGAAACTTGAAGCGCGAGGCGCGTGGATCGGTAACACCAAAACGCTCGCGCACAATCCGTCCCCAGATGCGGCGACCGGCTCTGAACTTCGCGATCTCCTCGAAAAAACTCATTGAGATATCGAAGAAAAAGGTGAAGCGCGGAAGGAACCGGGTCGGCTCCAGTCCGGCCGCGAGACAGTCCTCGGCATATTGGATGGCGCTGCACAGGGTGAAGGCCATGGCCTCGGCCGGGGTGGCACCGGCTTGCTGCATGTGTTGCCCCACCACCGACAGCGGGTTCCAGTTGGGCACCCGCTCATTGCAGAACTTGATGTGATCCAGAAGCACCCGCCGCGACCCGGGCAGCGACAGGCGGAAAAACATGTGATTGGCGACAAAGTGGCTGATGTAGTCGCTCTGGTTGGAGGTGCCGGTGACCTGGGTCCAGGGAACCCCGCGCCGTTCTGCCATGGCCAGAACAAAGGCCAGCAGAGTGAAGGGCAGGGGATCGTTCATGGCGGTTGACAGGGCCGCCAGATCGACTTCGGCGAAACACGTCTCCATGTCGTCCACAGTATTGACCACAGCGCCGCAGGTACCCAGCAGCAACGGATCCACCTGGTCCGCGTCGAAGCCCCGGTATACCGAATTGCATGGAATCAGGCTGACCGCGTTGGCGCCTGAAGCCATGATTTGTTTGAGCCGCCTGTTGTAGTCCTCGGGCGTGCCCAGACCGATGAGCTGGCGCTGACTCCAGGGGCGGCCCCGGTGCATGCTGGCGTAGATGCCGCGGGTCATGGGCGCCTCGCCGGGCAAGCCCAGATCCACCATATACCGACCGCTGTCCCAGTCCTCCGGTGTGTACAGGGGCTTGAGCTCGATACCGGAGCGGTTGTGTTGAGGTACGGTATGGGCGGTCTGCGCTTCATAGGCCTGTCGCCAGCGCGCCCGGGTCTGTTCGAAGCCTGGCAGCGGGAGTTGTAAGGGTTTGCTCATGCTCTGTATCCAGCGGGTGGGCGGAAGGGGGGCGCCGTGGCCTATTCGGCCGTGGTTCGCGCCTCCTGGGCCAGGGTTGCAAACGCGTCGATTATGTCCTCCCGGGTCGCGCCGGGATGAAACACGCGGCTGATACCGGCGTCCAGCAACATGCGTTCGTCTTCATCCGGAATGATGCCGCCAACCACAACCCGTATGTGATGCAAACCGGCTTCACGCAGCGCGTCCATCAGTTTAGGCAGCAGCAGATGATCGGTCGCCAGGGAACTGATTCCGATGACCTCCACGTCTTCCTGCAGCGCCAGATTGACCACTGCCGGGATTTGTTGCCAAGGACTGGTGTAGATCACCTCCATACCGGCGTCCCGCAGATAGGCCGAAACGATACGGCTGCCACGGTCGTGTCCGTCCAGTCCCACTTTTGTAACCAGCACCCGTGCGGGCGTGTCACTGCGCATTGGCGGCCTTCTCGGGTTGCGGCAGGCGCAGACAGGCCAACATGGCATCGGCAATGTCCGCGGGCGTATCGCCTCCGGGTTGGTACCAGTGCCGGGTCCAGTTGAGGGCGCCCAGCAGTAGCCGCCGAAAGTGGTCGTGGTCAAGGTCCGACGGCAGTGACAGTGCCTCGACCAGAGGGCGGAATCGGTCCTCGTACCGGTCCCGCAGGTGGGTCAGCTCTCGGGCGACGGCGGGCACATCTTCGGGCTGCACCCGGATGACGACCTGAGCGTAGTCACTGGCCTTGAGCAGAATCTGCAAATGGGCCCGGCACGCCGCGCGCAATTGCTGTTCCGGGTTTGCCTGTGGTTCAACGGCGAGATCCACTGCCTGCCCAATCCGGCGGACGCCTTCCGCATAGGTGGCTATCAGCAGGGATTCCTTGGACGGAAAATGGTAGTACAAGGATCCGGGTAACATGCCAGCCCGCTTCGCGATGTCGCGCATGGAACAGGCATGAAAGCCCCGCTCCCTGAATAGTGCCGCGGCTGCATCCAGCACGTCCTCGCGCCGGTTGTGTTGGCGAATGGTTTTCAACGATGCTTGGGCGGGGACATTCATGGCAGGCAGGTAGATACCAAACGGTCGTTTGGTTTACCATCGCGAGCCGCTTGTCGTCAACCGATCAAGGAGGGTTATGGCGTACCGGTCGCCGAAGCCCGTGGCGGTATCCGCAGTTATATGAGTGCCCACCTCCGGGGTAGATCGCCACTTCGTGCGCACCCGGAAATGCCGTATCGGCGGGGATGGTTCATTGGTCACCTGGAGTGTTTCCCGGCCGGATCTGAGCCGCCGCGCGCTGCCGACCCTGCATCGTCAAGAAATTGGCTGAATTACTCGATTCCGAGCCGACTCGGAAGGCCTGATCACGTCTGACACCACACCGAAGCGCGGGTGGGCGACAGTTTGGTGGCTTGGGGATACTCAATCGACTTTCGGAATAGGGCGTTTGTTCGTCCTTCATATAGACGTCCCATTTGCCAGTGAACGCCGTGCGCAGATAGGGATTGCCCTGGCGGGCAATGCTGAGGTGGTTCGATTTACCGCCGGATGCGTATTCGCGAATGTCCATACCGACCCAGGAAACCCGCTGTTGTGGATGAGCGAAGCGCTTCACATCAGCGATCTCGGGGATCATGGTCAGGGCAAACAGATTTTTGATGCCTCGTAACAAGTCAGTGCCTTGACGGGCATCCCGCAAATTGCCTGCGCGTGC
>JAHEDQ010000250.1 GCA_024641125.1 Candidatus Competibacteraceae bacterium
CTCGAGCAGGAGAGGGTGCGTATCGACTTGGAGGCCGCCACCGTCGATGAACTGCGCGAGAGCCGGTCCGGGCAGGCTGAGACCGGTCGGGACGAATCTGAATCGTAGCGATAGCGAGCCAGTCAAGAGCGCGCACTTATTTACAGATAGAGTACCTCGAGAATCTCGTACTCTTTGACCCCACTGGGTGCCTGGACACTGGCGATCTCCCCTTCCTCCTTGCCAATCAGGGCCCGTGCGATCGGAGATGTAACGGAAACACGTCCCGCCTTGGCATCCGCTTCGTCCTCGCCAACGATTTGGTAGCGGTGCTCCTCGCCGGTCTCCTCGTCGGAAAGCACTACCGTCGTGCCAAACACGACCTTCCCGGTCTTGGGCAGTTGGCTCACGTCGATCACCTGGGCGTGGGACAGTTTGCCCTCGATCTCCTGGATACGGCCTTCGGTAAAGCCCTGCTGTTCCCGCGCCGCGTGGTACTCGGCGTTTTCCTTCAGATCCCCATGGGCGCGAGCTTCGGCAATGGCCTGAATGATTCGCGGGCGCGTCTCGCTCTTCAGCTGTTTGAGCTCGGCCTCCAGTTGTGCTGCACCCTGGGCCGTCATCGGTACCCTGCTCATGCGTTTGACTCCTTATGCAATTCCTGCAGGCTATAGACCCGCCCTTCGCCCCGGTGTGCCAGTGAGTGCCCCGTAGCCCGTGCCCCTGCGATGGTTGTGAAGTAGCTTACTTTGCGCATCAGTGCTTCGCGACGTATGGAGAAGGAGTCGGCGATTGCCTGCTTGCCTTCGGTTGTGTTGACGATAAGCTGGATCTGGTCATTCTTAATCATGTCCACCACGTGCGGGCGCCCCTCTATCACCTTATTGACAGCCCGGCAGGCGACGCCGTTCTCGTTGAGATATGCGGCGGTACCTCGGGTCGCCACGATCTCGAATCCCAGCTCGGCAAAACTCCTCGATACATCAAGGGCGGCGGGTTTGTCCGTATCGCGGACGCTGACAAAAGCGGTGCCCTGCCGAGGTACATTGTTGCCGCCGGCTTTCTGCGCTTTGATAAAGGCCTCCCCAAAGGTTCTGCCCACACCCATCACCTCGCCGGTGGACTTCATCTCCGGTCCAAGCAGTGGATCCACACCCGGGAACTTCGCGAACGGGAACACCGCTTCCTTGACGCTGAAGTACGGTGGTATGCGTTCCTCCTCCAAGCCCTGCTGCGACAGCGTCCGGCCAGCCATACAGCGGGCGGCGATTTTAGCCAGGGGAAGGCCTATGGCCTTGGAAACGAACGGTACCGTTCTCGACGCCCGCGGGTTCACTTCCAGTATATATATCTGGTCGTCCTGAATCGCATACTGCACGTTCATCAGACCAATCACGTTCAGCCCCAGGGCAAGCGCTCGGGTCTGATCACGCAGCCGATCCTGGGTCGCAGCAGACAGCGAGAAAGGCGGCAGTGAGCAGGCTGAATCGCCAGAGTGCACACCCGCTTCCTCGACGTGCTCCATGATCCCTCCGATGAGCACGGCGTCGCCATCACAGATGGCGTCCACGTCCACTTCGACCGCGTTGTTCAAAAACCGGTCCAGCAGTACCGGCGATTCATGGGAGACCTGAACCGCCGCACGCATGTAGTTGCGCAGGTCATCCTCCTGATAGACGATTTCCATGGCCCGCCCGCCCAGTACGTAGGACGGTCGGACAACCAGTGGATAGCCAATCTCGTCCGCAAGGCGAACGGCTTGTTCCGGGTCCCGTGCCGTGCGGTTGGGTGGCTGCACCAGCGTCAGCTGTTCTACCAGTCGCTGGAAGCGCTCACGATCCTCCGCCAGGTCGATGGCCTCAGGTGAGGTGCCGATGATGGGCACACCCGCAGCCTCCAGACCCAACGCCAGTTTCAGCGGTGTCTGCCCGCCATACTGGACGATGACGCCTTTCGGCTTCTCGACGCGGACGATCTCCAGCACGTCTTCCAAGGTTAAGGGTTCGAAATAGAGCCGGTCGGAGGTATCGAAATCCGTGGAAACGGTCTCCGGATTACAGTTGACCATGATGGTTTCATAGCCATCTTCGCGCAAAGCCAGTGCGGCATGCACGCAACAGTAGTCGAACTCGATGCCCTGACCGATTCGATTGGGGCCGCCGCCCAGCACCATGATTTTATCCCGTGTGGTCGGTTCGGCCTCGCATTCCTCTTCGTAGGTGGAGTACAGATAAGCCGTCGTGGTGGCAAATTCCGCGGCGCAGGAATCCACTCGCTTAAATACCGGGTGTATATCCAGTTCCTCGCGCAACGCGCGAATCGCGTGCTCGTCCGAATCGGTCAGTGTGGCCAGGCGTCGGTCCGAAAATCCTTTGCGCTTCAGCCGCCAAAGCCGATCCCGCCCGGCCAGTCCCGACAGGCCCAGTTCGCGCACCTCGGCAGCCAGTTTCACCAGTTCCTCGATCTGCACCAGAAACCATGGGTCGATGGACGAGAGTTGGTGCACCCGTTCTACCGAGTAACCCGCACGAAAGGCCTCGGTGAGGTACCAGAGTCGGCCCGGCCCGGGCAGGCCGAGTTCGTGCTGGATGATGCCTTGGGAATCCTCAGCATCTGGATCGAGGATCTCGTTGAATCCGTCAACCCCGATCTCCAGCCCGCGCAACGCTTTGTGCAGCGACTCCTGAAAGGTGCGGCCGATGGCCATCACCTCACCTACGGATTTCATCTGGGTGGTCAAACGGTCGTCGGCCTGGGGGAATTTCTCGAAATTGAATCGCGGGACCTTGGTCACCACATAGTCGATCGTCGGCTCGAAGGAGGCCGGCGTTGCACCGCCGGTAATCTCGTTCCTGAGTTCATCCAGGGTATAGCCAACCGCCAGTTTAGCCGCCACTTTGGCGATGGGAAATCCGGTCGCCTTGGAGGCCAGGGCCGAGGAACGGGATACCCGCGGGTTCATCTCGATGATGACCATTTGACCGTTCGCGGGATTGATGGCGAACTGTACGTTGGACCCACCGGTATCGACGCCGATTTTACGCAGCACGGCGATGGAGGCGTCGCGCAGTATCTGATACTCCTTGTCCGTCAGCGTCTGCGCCGGTGCCACGGTGATGGAGTCGCCGGTGTGCACCCCCATGGGATCGAAATTTTCGATCGCGCAGACGATGATGCAGTTGTCCTCACGGTCTCGAACCACCTCCATCTCGAATTCCTTCCAGCCCAGAACGGATTCTTCGATCAGGATTTCGGTGGTGGGCGACAGATCCAGCCCACGCTCCACAATTTCCAGGAACTCCTCGCGGTTGTAGGCGATGCCGCCGCCGGTCCCTCCCAGGGTGAATGAGGGCCGGATGATGGTCGGAAAGCCAACCAGCGCCTGCATCTGGACCGCCTCTTCAAGACTGTGGGCGATTTCCGAACGGGGCGTCATCAGTCCGATCTCGTGCATGGCGTGGCGAAAGCGGTCACGATCCTCGGCCATATCGATGGCCTTCTGATCGGCGCCGATCATTTCCACCCCGTACCGCTCGAGCACCCCCTCCCGCACCAGGTCCAGCGCGCAATTCAACGCAGTTTGCCCACCCATGGTGGGCAGCAGGGCGTCGGGCCGTTCCTTTTCAATGATCTGGGCAACGGTCTCCCAGTTGATGGGCTCGATGTAGACCACGTCTGCCGAGTTGGGATCGGTCATGATGGTGGCGGGATTGGAGTTGACCAGGACTACCCGGTAGCCTTCCTCGCGCAGCGCCTTGCAGGCCTGGGCGCCTGAATAGTCAAACTCGCAGGCTTGGCCGATGACGATCGGGCCTGCCCCTATGATGAGGATGCATTCGATGTCTTTGCGTTTGGGCATGTCAGTTATTCAGACCGTTCGGTGGTGATCGGTACCACGGGGCTTCGGAACAGGGGTCCGGAGGTTGATGCTCCAGCCCGGTGCGTCTCGGCGTGTGCCTCAGGACGCTATGCGCGATGACTTGGCCGAGGCGGCCATCAACTCAATGAAGTGATCGAACAACGGGCTGACATCATGGGGTCCAGGGCTGGCTTCTGGATGGCCCTGAAACCCGAATGCCGGTCTGTCCAGCCGGTGGATGCCCTGCAGGCTGCCGTCGAACAAGGATCGGTGTGTGGTCTGCACGGTGTCCGGGAGCGAAGCCTCGTCCACCGCAAACCCGTGATTCTGACTGCTGATCATCACCCGCCCGCAGTCCAGGGTCTGCACCGGGTGGTTGGCCCCATGATGGCCGAACTTCATTTTGACGCTGCGCCCGCCGCTGGCCAGACCCAGCAACTGATGCCCCAGGCAGATACCGAACACCGGCAACATCGCGTCCACCAGTTCACCGATGGCGGCAATCGCGTAGTCACAGGGTTCAGGATCACCCGGTCCATTGGACAGGAATACACCGTCCGGCTCCAGCGCCCGAACCGCCTCGGCAGGGGTCTGAGCCGGGACGACGGTCACCCGGCAACCCCGGTCAACCAGCATTCGAAGTATGTTGCGCTTGATGCCGAAATCGTAAGCCACCACATGCCAGCACAGGGCAGAATCGCTTTGCTCCAGTGGCGCAGGAAGGCCCCGGTCCAGACTCCATGTGCGCTGGGTCCAGACGTAAGGCCGCCGGCAGCTCACCTCCTTGGCCAGGTCCATACCCTCGAGACCGGGGAAAGCCCGCGCCTCGGCCAGCGCCGACGATTCGTCGACTGAGTCACCGGCGACGATGCAGCCGCCTTGAGCACCTTGGTCTCTGAGCATACGGGTCAGGCGCCGGGTGTCGATGTCTGAAATTGCGACGACGCCGTGGTCCTCAAGATAGGACCCAAGTGACTGCTGGCTGCGCCAGTTGCTGGCCGTCAACGGATAGTCTCGGATAATCAGACCGGACGCATGCACCGCGGAGGATTCCGAATCTTCCGGATTGGTGCCCACATTGCCGATGTGCGGATAGGTGAGTGTGACAATCTGGCGTGCGTACGACGGGTCGGTGAGAATCTCCTGATAGCCTGTCATAGACGTGTTGAAGACAACCTCTCCGGCGATCTGACCGTCTACACCGATGGACTCACCGCGAAACAGGGCGCCGTTCGCAAGCGCTAGGATTGCTGGTTTTCGCACAGGACTGCTCCAACCTCAGATATAGAAAGCGGGAGCATCCCGCCTCAGGAGCTCCCGCTCATCGAATGACCGCAGTAGAGGCGGCAGGATTTTACTGCACCCGCAGTATCAGGTCCATGTGCGCGTGAATCCCGCTACAGTCCCAGGACGTCCTCCATGTCGTACAAGCCCGGTTTTTGCCCCGCCACCCAGCATGCCGCGCGGATCGCGCCGTTGGCAAAGGTCGCCCGGCTCGACGCCTTGTGGGTGATCTCGATCCGCTCCCCCTCGGCCGCAAACATGACGGTGTGCTCACCGACGATGTCGCCGCCGCGCAGGGTCTGGAAGCCAATGCTTCGGCGATCCCGAGCGCCGGTCTGTCCCTGTCGGCAATACACCGCGCACTGATTCAGATCCCGGCCCAGGGCGTCCGCAATCACCTCTCCCATGCGCAATGCGGTCCCGGACGGTGCGTCCACTTTGTGGCGGTGGTGTGCCTCGACGATTTCGATGTCTACCCCATCGCCCAGCACCCGGGCGGCGGTTTCCAGCAGCTTCAGGCACAGGTTGACGCCGACGCTCATGTTCGGGGCTGACATGATTGGAATTTCCCGCGCGGCCGACGAAACCCGGTCCCTGGCGGTTGGGTCCAGGCCGGTGGTCCCGATCACCATACGCCGTCCGGCGCTTTGGCATACAGCCAGGTTCGCAAGGGTCGCGGCAGGCGAGGTGAATTCGATCAAGACGTCGAAGTGGTCGGTGACACTGGACAGATCGTCCACGATCGCGACACCGAGACGGCCTACGCCGGTGACCTCACCGGCATCGGCACCAATCAGGCTGCTGCCCGGGCGCTCGGTGGCGACGGTGACCTGCGCGGACTCGTGGCTTTGGCAGGATTCAACCAGCGCTCTGCCCATGCGCCCGGCAACCCCGGAGATCGCAATTCTGACCATGTCGATACCCAAAAAAAGAACTGAGACCGGGCCCGTTTTCAACGCTCGACCGCC
>JAHEDQ010000054.1 GCA_024641125.1 Candidatus Competibacteraceae bacterium
CAATCGTGGACGTCGCGGGCGATCTGCATGAGCTGGCGGGTCAGCACCTCTATACCACCGGCGGCGTTGATAACCACGACCGCGGTTTCCACCGCGGACAGGGCGCTGATGGTGGGACCGAGAAAATCCGGGTATCCCGGCGTATCGATCAAATTGATGTGCCGGCCCTTGTAGTCCAGGCTGACCACCGCGGTGTTAACGGAATGATGATACCTGCGCTCGATCGGATCGAAGTCCGTGACTGCAGTGCCCTTTTCCACGCTGCCAGGGACCGGTACGCTGCCGCCATGGAAAAGCAAGGACTCCACGAGGGTTGTTTTTCCCGCCCCGGCATGTCCTACCAAAGCGATGTTCCGGATGTCTCGGGTGCCGTAATCTGCCATGCCTGCGCTCCAGTGCCTGTGGTTGTCGGTGCGGCCTTCCCCGGAGTATAGCCATGCACGGGCCCGGTCCGCCGGACACCATGGTATTGCTAAACGGATGCCGCGGCACTGAGCTGGATCATAGCCGCCGCCGCGGGGACGGCAATCACGGGAGACCGCCCTTTGGACTATCACATCGCGCGTCTCGAGGATCTTCGGGTCGGACAGAGCGCTTTTTTCAGTAAAACCATTACCGAGGCCGACATCGCTCACTTCGTGGCCGTCACCGGCGATGTCAACCCACTGCACGTGGATGCCGAGTTCGCCAAGCGGACTTTCTTCGGTCAGCGCATCGCCCACGGGATGCTGTCTGCATCCCTGTTCTCGACTCTGATGGGCATGAAACTGCCCGGCGTGGGTGCCATATACCGCTCCCAGAACCTGGTGTTTCTGCGTCCGGTCCATATTGGCGATACGGTAACGGCGCGATTTGAAATCATTCGGATCGATCCCGGCGCGGAAACCATCACCCTGAGAAGCTGGGTTGAAAATCAACGGGGGGAAACGGTGATCGACGGCGAGGCCTGCGCCGGTTTTCTGCGCTCGATCGACGACTGACGCGGAAACCGAATGCGTCTAATGAGCCGACGCAGCGTTGCGGGTGGTGATATAGCGCAGAAAGGCCGCGTGCGCTTCCGGCGCCGATTGAAGCAGATCCAGAATCGCACCCTTGAACGACTCAACGGCGCGGTCGTGTTCAGCCAGCAGGGTGTGCAGCCGCGCCTCGTCCGCCAGGGTCCGCTGACCGCCGCCCTGAACCCGGGCATCCACCTCCGCAAGGTATGCGAAATGCGCCGTTTTCGAAGCCTCCATGGCCTCGTACGCCGCCAGGGCGGGTTGGGCTTCCTCCGGCAACGGCGGGACTGCTTCGATCACGACACCCCTCGTTCGGGCAGTTTTGCGGTTTCCCAGCCGAGTATTGCACGCTTGCGGGCAAGGCCCCAGCGATAACCGCCCAGTTCCCCGCTGCCGCAAATCACCCGGTGGCAGGGAATCAGGTAGGCCACCGGATTGGCCCCCACCGCCTGACCCACCGCCCGCGCCGCACCCACCGGGCGACCCAGAGCGTGGGCCAAGCCGCCATAGGTGATCAGTCGCCCCGGGGGTACTGTGAGTAGCGCCTCCCAGACCTTGAGCTGAAAGCGTGTGCCGGTGAGCAGCAATCTGAGTTCACCCGCCGATGCGGCCGCGTCGGCTCGGAAAATCCGCCGAGCTAGGGCATCCGCGCCGGCCGGATCGGAGCTGAAGCGCGCACCGGGCCAACGGTCTGCCTGCTCCTGAAACAAGGATTCGACCCCACCCTCGTCCACAAACGCCAGCCCGCAGACGCCGCGTGCGGTGCGGCTGAGCAACGCCGGCCCGAACGGTGTGTCGATCAGATCCCGATAGATGCTCAGCCCGGCGCCCGCGCGCTTGAACTCGCCGGGACTCATGCCCTCAACGGTCACGAACAGATCGTGCAAACGCCCCGGGCCGGACAGGCCCACGTCCAATGAGGCATCGAGCACGCTGAGATCGGTTGTCAGCAGACGCTTGGCATGCTCTACGGTGAGGAACTGCAGGAACTTCTTCGGGCTGACGCCGGCCCAGCGTTGGAACAGACGCTGAAAATGATGCTCGCTCAGGCCCACGTGCGCCGCCACCTCGTTGAGGGTGGGCTGAGAACGACGATGCTCGGTGATGTAACTCAAGGCCGCCGCGACCCGGCGGTACTCGGTCGCCGTGGTGGAATCGAGGGCGCTCATTGGGTCCATGCGGTGCACTCCTGTCTGGATGGCCCCACCCTATTAGGCGCCACGCGATACGACCACCCGAAACTTGCGCTGCAGGGAACTGTAAGCTCAGCAGCGTGTTGAAATAACCTCGGTCCGGTGCTAGGCAAGGCGAAAACGAGCGGGAAAGCGCAGTTTACGCACAGTCGATCAGTGTCTACGCCGCAGCGCTTTGATGCCCCGCTCCAAACCCTCGATCGTCAATGGGAACATCCGCTCACCCATCAATTCCCGGACCATGCCCACCGAAGGCGAATACGGCCAACGCGTCTCGAGCTCAGGGTTGAGCCAAATGGCTGCGGGGTAGCGTTCAATCAGGCTGCGGAACCAGACCGCACCGGGTATCTCGTTGTAGTGCTCCACGCTGCCGCCGGCCTGGCTGATTTCGTACGGGCTCATGGTGGCGTCACCCACGAAAATCAGCTTGTAGTCGGGCCCGTAGGTGTTCAAAACCTTGGTCAAGGGAACGCGTTCGTCGAATCGACGCCGATTGTCTTTCCAGACACTCTCGTACAGGAAATTGTGGAAATAATAGTATTCGAGATTCTTGAATTCGCTGCGGCTGGCGGAAAACAGTTCGGCGCAAATCCGCACGTGGTCGTCCATGGAACCGCCCACGTCCAGAAACAGCAACACTTTGACCGCATTGTGCCGCTCCGGAACCATCTTCAGCTCAAGATAACCGGCGTTGCGGGCGGTGGAGCGGATGGTGTCGTCCAGGTCCAGTTCTTCTGCGGCGCCGCTGCGGGCGAAAGCGCGCAGCCGACGCAACGCCGCCTTGATGTTGCGGGTGCCGAGTTCCACCGTATCGTCCAGATTCCGGAACGCGCGCTGATCCCACACCTTGACCGCACGCCGGTGGCGGGAAGTCTCCTGGCCGATGCGGACGCCTTCCGGGTTGTAGCCGTTGGCGCCGAACGGGGACCGGCCGGCGGTGCCGATCCACTTGCTGCCGCCCTCATGGCGTCCGTGCTGCTCCTGGAGCCGCTGGGCCAAGGTCTTCATCAACTGCTCCCAACCGCCCAGCGCCTCGATCTGACGCATCTCTTCCTCGCTGAGCTGCAGTTCGACTTGACTGCGGAGCCAGTCGGCGGGAATGTCCCCCACCACCTCCTGGAACGCTGCCTCGATCCCTTGGAAATGTGCACCGAACACCCGATCGAAGCGGTCGTAATGGCGCTCATCCTTCACCAGGGCGATCCGGGCCAGATGGTAGAAGTCGTCGATGCTGACCGACGCGACCCGTGCCTGCATCGCCTCCATCAGCATCAGGTACTCGGTCAGTGACGCCGGTACCCCGGCCGAACGCAGCTTGTGGAACAGCTCAACGAGCATTTCGCTTGGCCATAAAGACCAGACGCTCGAAAAGGTGCACGTCCTGTTCGTTCTTCAACAGGGCGCCGTGCAGCACCGGAATGGTCTTCCTCGGGTCGTCGCTGCGCAGCACTTCCGGCGGTATGTCCTCGGCCACCAGCAGCTTGATCCAATCGAGCAGTTCGGAGGTGGATGGCTTTTTCTTGAGTCCGGGCACCTCCCGGATGTCGAAAAACACCTCCAGCGCCTCCCGCAGCAACGTCTTCTTCAAATCCGGGTAGTGGACATTGACGATTTCGGTCATGGTGTCCCGGTCGGGGAAACGGATGTAGTGAAAAAAGCAGCGTCGCAGGAACGCATCGGGCAGTTCTTTTTCGTTGTTACTGGTGATCAGGATGATCGGCCGGTTGCGCGCCTTGACCACCTGTTGCGTTTCGTAAACGAAAAACTCCATGCGATCGAGTTCCAGCAGCAGATCGTTGGGGAACTCGATGTCGGCCTTGTCGATTTCGTCGATCAACAACACCGGGCGTTCCTCGGACTCGAACGCCTCCCACAGTTTGCCGCGCACGATGTAGTTGGAAATATCGTGCACCCGGGCATCGCCCAGTTGGGAGTCACGCAGCCGCGATACGGCGTCGTACTCGTACAGACCCTGCTGCGCCTTGGTGGTGGACTTGATGTGCCACTGATAAAACGGCCGCCCGAGGGCTGCCGCCACCTCCTCGGCCAGGCGGGTTTTGCCGGTGCCGGGTTCGCCCTTGACCAACAGGGGCCGCCCCAGCGTCACGGCGGCATTGACGGCCATCTTCAGGTCAGCAGTGGCGACGTAGCTGTCGGTCCCGTCGAATCGGGCAACGCTCATGTTCACTCTCTTGGTTGATTTACACGGTCGGTTCGAACGTCTTTGAATCCTGCCACGCGGCGCGTTGCTAAAGGGTCCGATCCCGTAGCTTCTCGCGCAGCTCTTCGGCGCTGGCCTGTGCGGTAGGCGACATGGGATGAATCTCCAGAACCGCCTCGAACGCCCGTAGGGCGCCCTCCACGTCCTCGATTTCTGCGAAAATCAGACCCATGCCGGACAGGGCGCCGAAGTGACGCGGCTCCAGGGCCAGGGTACGCTCGATATCGCGCATCGATGCCGTCAGATCGTCGGCCAGATAATGCACCGTAGCCCGCTTGTTCCATCCTTCCGCATACTCGGGCGCCAGCACCACCACCTGGTCGAACACGGCACGGGCGGCTTCCATTTTCTGTACGGCCATTGCTGCCATGCCCTTGGCCATGAGCGCGTTCACCTCCGGCCGCCCGCTTTCCAGCCAGATGCGCCAGATCAACTGCTCCACAAACCGGGCTTGTTCGACTTCGCCGGCCGCCTTGAGCTCCTCGAACAACGGTTCAAGGCGCTGGTCAGCCTGATCCGCGGGAGCGTTGCCAGAAACAAGCAACGCCATCAGAATAAAGGTCACGCGTATCGTGGTCATAGGCAACCTCACTGCATCCAGGCAACGGCCCGGTTTTTGTACCCGACCTCAAAACCCATGACGAATGCCCTGATTCGCCGTCTGCTTGGAGGCGCACGTATATTCTGACAAAAGAGCGGGGCCAAGTTCCACCGACAGCTTAGCCGCCTTATACCCCCGAACGCACTCGGTCCAGTGGGCCATGCGGGCTCCGGGCATACTCGCGCCACCGGAAAAATTCGAAGCGCAGCCTTTGACGCTGCGCCGGTTGGTGAACACCCAATCGGGGTGAATTCTTCCGCAACATCTCTTATCGTGGACGGACGGTCGGCCTAGGGTCGGACCGTTTCGACCCTCGGGAGACGACCATGCGGACCATCCTGACTCTGCTCGCGTCCCTGCTGGTGAGCGGCTGCGCATCGGTTCAGAATCAGATCTGCCCTGCGCCGGATCCCCTGGCGCGGGCCGCCGTGGTGCCCATCCGCGCGGGCATGGGCGGGCACGGCAGCGGCGTGATCATCGCCCAGGACCGCCTGCTGACGGCCGCCCACGTCATGGGCGAAGAACGGTTCGCCCGGGTGCGGATCGGCGACACGGTGGAATGGGCGGAAATCATCGCCATCGACCTGGAATACGACCTGGCCTTGCTGGATGTTCCCACCAGCGGCCTCAAACCCATGGCCATCGCGAGTTCTGCGCCCATGGACAGCGCCCCGGTATGGGCCCTGGGTTTTCCACGGGCCACCGGCCAACGCGCGTCCCGCGGCCGATTCAAGCAGGTCAGCGACGGCCGGCTCTACTCCACCGCGGAGATTGACAACGGCGATTCCGGGGGCGGACTGCTGGAATGTCACCAGGGCGAGTATGTGCTCGCCGGCATGATCCGAAGCTATGCGGCCTATCGGAATAGCGGCGAACTGGTCAAAGTTCCGGATCTTTCGATCTCGGTGCCGGCCGCCGACATCCGGGCTTTTGTCGATGCCAACGCCACATGACGATGGAACCGGCAACTGCCATCATCGACGCCTGCCTGGCGCTCAATCGATCGGGTATAAACCAAGGCACCTCGGGCAATGTATCGGTGCGCGCCGGGAGTGGCTTCCTGATCAGCCCATCGGGCATGACCTACGAGTCTCTGACGCCTGGTGACATCGTCACCATGGATCTGTCCGGCCAGCCTGCGCCGGGTGCGCGCCGCCCGTCCAGCGAATGGCGTTTCCATCTGGATCTGTACCGCGAGCGAGACGATGTCATGGCCATCGTCCACGCTCACCCACGCCATTGCACCGCTCTGGCCTGCCACGGCCTGGGTATCCCGCCGTTTCATTACATGGTGGCCGTAGCCGGCGGTCGGGATATCCGTTGCGCTCCCTATGCCACCTTCGGCAGCCAGGCCCTGTCCGACGCCGTGGTCCAGGCCATGTCCGGACGGCGGGCGTGTCTGCTGGGCAATCACGGATTGATCGCGGTGGGACCAACGCTGGACAAAGCGCTGGCCCTGGCCATAGAAGTGGAAGCGCTTGCCGCCCAGTATATCCTCGCCCGTGTGCTGGGCGAGCCCCGCCATCTGGATGACGAGGAAATGGAACGGGTGCTGGAGAAATTCCGCCACTACGGGGATCAGGCCCAGAACGCCCAGGTCGCCGATCCTTGAGTCCGCCCATCCGGTGCGCTCAAGTCATCGAGAAAGCTTTGATTTATTCGCGCAGATCCCGTTTTGGTCCACAAGGCCGCGGGTGCCAAACCTTTTGCGCTCACGCCGCTGCCTTGCTCCGAGAGCGCGAGAACACCGGCGCGACCTTGCGAACAAATCAGGGCTGCCTCAAGCCGTCCATCCGCTCCGGCTCGGCCTCGCGCCGAAGATAGAACTCACATCCCTCTGCGCTGTGCGGTTCCGCCTCGTGTCCCGCGGGGAGCCGCAACCAGCCACCGGGCCCGAGACCGGATGCGCCGAGCCCGAGCAGTTCACCCTGTAGCACGAAGACCTCGCTCGGCCCGGCAACCACCGCGGCCGGACAGACCGCACCAGCGTCCAATCGGATCAGGCTCATCGCCTGAGGGTAGCCCTGCTGTCGGTACAGAGGCTTGACCAAGACACCGCCCACACGGCTCGCCTCCCAGTCCATGGCTTCACTGGGAATGCAGAGCTGCGGGCGGTCCGCCCCCGGGTACTGGCGCAGACGCACGAACAAGGTGCAGCCCGGGTCTGAAAACGGTGCGTGCTGGCTGCCGTCCGGATTGAGCAGATAGCTGCCCTGCGGATAGTCTCCATGTTCGTCCGAGAACACGCCGGACAGCACCAGTATCTCCTCACCCTCGGGGTGGGCATGGGTGCGAAACCGCCCGCCCGCGGCGTAGCGCACCACGCTGGTGACCGGACCGAACTCGCCACCGCTGCGAAACAGAGGCTTACGCCATACCGTGTTGCTGGGGCTGTCCTGCCAGTCCTGGGCGGCGGTATCGACCCGCGCCACAACACTGAGATCGGTGTTGATATCGTCGCCGCTCATGCCGCCTCGGTGTGCAGACGGGGGCCCATGACCGTATCCTCGGCGCCGTATCGCTGGACGTACAAGTCCTCGAAATCACTGACCACGGAACGCTGTACGGCCGGCGTCCCCAGCAGGGCGGCGCTCCAGGCCTGAAGATTCGGCAGCCCGTCCAGAAAGCCCAGAGGATGGCGGCGCTGCACCAGATCGACACGCATGAAAAACGGCGCGTAGGCCGTGTCAACCAGGGACAGCGCCTCACCGGCATAATAAGGACCCGGTTTGACCACCGTCTCCAGCCGCTCGAGATTGCTGCGGATCTGGCTGCGCTGCTTATCGAATTCCTCCCGACTCTTGGTGGTCATCATGCGGAACTGGGCCATGAACAGATCGGACGAGAACTCGATCCAGGCCCGATGCATGGCCTTTTCCAGAGGGTCGGCCGGATGCAGCGAGGGGGGTGTAATTTCGTCCAGATACTCGTTGATGACCGCCGACTCGAACAGCACCTGATCGCCGACGCACAGCAGGGGCACTTTTCCCAGTGGCGAAATCTCATGGAACCACGCTGGCGGGTCCATCAGGTCGATGTAATCGATCTCGTAGTCGATACCCTTGTGCTCGAGCGTGATGACCGAGCGTTGGACAAAAGGGCACAGCTTAAAACTCACGAGTCTCAACTTGGCAGCCATGTTATCTCCTGTTTTGGTAAAATGTGGTCGGGCAGTATCGGACAATCCGGCGCTCATGCCCAGGCCAAGTCAGCGTCGCGAAGCGACGGGAAATTTCCGGCCCCCATACGACGCTTTCAATCGGCGTCCCGAACGGGCGGACCGGCCGCAGAGGACAGCCCAGTCTATTGGCAGGGCCTTACCGGGAGTGCATCTTTTGTCTCTGTACCTGCGTAAGCCGATAAGGCCGCCGCGCAAGGGGCGTTGCGTCCAGGCAAGAGCAAATCCACTAGGAGCAATCACACATGACTACAGCCAAGAAACTTTCCGGAATCGCCGCTGCTACCGCCGCTGCCGGTTTTTTCGCGCTGGCGCCGGTTTCCGGCGCTTTCGCCGAGGACTCGGTCAAGTGCACCGGGGGCAACTCCTGTAAAGGCATGAGCGCCTGCAAGACAGCCAGCAGCTCGTGCAAGGGACTGAATTCCTGCAAGGGCCAGGGCTTCACTATGACCAGCTCGGCAGAGGCCTGTGAAGCCGCGGGCGGCAAAGTAGAGTCCTGATCGATCTTGCCGCGGCCGGACACTCCGGTGTCCGGCCGTCGTGTCGTAACCCAGAACATCCAATCCACTTCATGCCCAATTCCGCCACCCCCCAGCAGCGCCCGTTCCTCGGTTTCGGGCTTGGACTGAGACCAGACCACTATCAGGATGTACTGGACATCCAACCCGATGTGGACTGGTTCGAGATCCTGTCAGAAAACTACATGGTGCCAGGGGGCAAGCCACTGTACTTCCTGGATCGCATCCGTGAACGCTATCCACTGGTTATGCACGGAGTTTCGTTGTCCATTGGCGGCACCGATGATCTGGACCAGGATTACCTGAACGCGCTCACCGTCCTGGCCGACCGGGTGCAGCCCCGATGGGTTTCGGACCACCTCTGCTGGACTGGATTCAACGGCACCCAGCTGCACGATCTGATGCCCCTGCCCTACACCGATGAGGCGGTAGAGCACGTGGCCCGACGTGTGCGCCAGGTCCAGGATCGGCTGCAGCGCCCGTTCGCTCTGGAGAATGTTTCCAGCTATGTCACCTACGGGGTATCGCAGATGCCCGAATGGGCGTTTCTCTCGGCGGTCGCCGAGGAGGCGGACTGCGGTATCCTGCTGGACATCAACAACATTTACGTGAGCGCGTTCAACCATGGGTTCGACCCAATGGAGTACATCGACGCAGTACCGACGGAGCGCGTGTACCAGTTTCATCTGGCCGGTCACACCCATGCCGGCAGCCACATCATAGACACCCACGACGCGCCGGTGGTGGATGACGTCTGGGCGCTGTATGCGGGTGCCTGGAAACGTTTTGGACCGGTTTCCACCATGATTGAACGGGATGACCGGATTCCGCCCCTGGCAGAACTCCTGGACGAACTGGATCGGGCGCGAGCCGTGGTGGGATTCGCCGGGCAGGTCGATGCACTCGCATCCGCTTGAATCCGAACGGCGGGTGACCGACTCGGCACTGCGTGGCTTGCAGCGCGACTTCCACGATTTTGTGACCCACGGTCAAACACGCATCGGCAATGCCATAGCGGCGCCGGATGAAACGACCCGCGACATCCGTCTGGCGGTCTACGGCGAGGCCTATTACCTGCGGCTTGCCGAGGCGCTGCAAACCGACTTTACCGCCGTCGCCGCGCTTCTGGGACAGGACAGCTTTGCCGATCTGACCCGGCGCTACGCCGCGGCGCACCCCTCGCAGCATCCCTCGATTCGCTGGTTCGGCCGCCACCTGGCCGACTTCATGGCCACCACGACGCCCTACGCGGCTCGGCCGGAATGGGGCGAAATGGCGCGGTTCGAGTGGGCTATTTCCCTATGCTTTGACGCTCCGGACGCGGATGCGCTGGGGGTAGAGGATTTCGCCGGCATCCCGGCGGAGCGATGGCCGCAGCTTCGCTTCGGGTTTCACCCCTCACTCAATCGTCTGGACCTGGATTGGAACGTCCCGGTGGTGCGCAAGGCGCTGCTGCAACAAGACGCCGAGGCGGTGACCCTGAGCCGGAACGCGTATCCCAGGGCCTGGCTGCTGTGGCGGGGTGAACTCAACCCACGCTACCGCTCCCTGGACGTTCACGAGGCCTGGATGCTGGATTCGGCGCGGCAGGGGTTGAACTTCGCTGCCCTGTGCGACGGACTGACCGAATGGGTCGATGCGCAACATGCTGCGCCGGAAGCAGCGAGCAAACTCAAACAATGGGTGGTGGACGGTCTGATCACCTCGGCCGCGATCCCGGAGGGCGGTTGATGATGCCAATCCAGATGGTTGCGCTGATCGTTCTGCTGAGCTGCGGGCCGTTGGCGGCGGCGACCGAGTTCAGTTCCGGACCCGCCCGTGTGGCACTGCTGGAGCTGTACACCTCGGAGGGCTGCAGCAGTTGCCCCCCCGCCGACCGCTGGGTCAGCGGCCTGAAGGACGATGAACGGCTGTGGCGCGACCTGGTGCCGGTGGCATTTCATGTGGACTACTGGGACGGTCTGGGCTGGAAAGACCGATTTGCCGCCCGCCGTTACTCAGAGCGGCAGCGGGACTATGCCCGTTATGGCGCGCTGGGTACGGTCTACACGCCGGGGTTCGTGGTGAACGGCGGCGAATGGCGCGGCTGGTTTCATGATCCGGAGTTGACGCTGAAACCGGACGACCCGGCCGGCCACCTCAGCGTCGCCGTTGCCGACGACCACGTGATTGCGCGCTTCGTACCCGTCAACAGCGCCGGTGAGCGCCACCAGGTTCACGTCGCCATGACCGGTTCCGGCCTGTCCACGGCGGTCGCGGCGGGAGAAAACCGGGGACGGAAACTGACCCACGATTTCGTGGTGCTGGGATATGAGACTCGGTCGATGCGCAGCGTCAACGGCAGTCTGACAGCACGATCCCGGCTCCCGACAAGCGGCATCGAGCCCGATCGTCGCGCCCTTTCCATCTGGGTTACACGGGGCCTCGACCCCACTCCGATACAGGCCACCGGCGGCTGGCTGAACTGAGACGACGGGCCCGGGTTACGCCGAGTGGCGTTCAGCGGCTGACGCGCCCCATGGCACCGTTGGCTTGGGCCGTTCGACTCCGGCGACGCTTGCCGGTACGGACGGGCAACAGCCGGTATCCCAGCAGCAAGGCCAGAATCAGGGCGTAGATTCCCGATTCGCGATAATCCGCTTTCACCAACCACAGGAAATGCGCACTCACCAGGATCGCCGCCGGGTAAATCAGCTTGTGCAAGGTGACCCAGCGCTTGCCCAGCCGCCGAATCCAGCCGTTGGTGGAGGTCACAGCCAGAGGCACCAGCAGCACGAAGGCACTGAAACCCAGGGTGATGTAAGGTCGTTCCAGCACATCGTCCCAGATGGCCCGAAGGTCGAAAAACTGGTCGAACACCAGATACGTGCTCAGGTGCAGACTGGCGTAGAAGAAGGCGAATAGACCCAGCATCCGACGATAGGCGATCAGCCGGTTCCATCCGCAGAGCCGGCGCAGAGGGGTTATGCTCAGGGTCAGCAGCAACAGTCTCAGACCCCACAGCCCGGTGGCGTGGGTGATGGTTTCCACCGGGTTGGCGCCCAGGCGACCCTGGAATCCGTCCAGCACCAGCAGGGCCAGCGGCACGAGACACACCCCGAAAACCAGCGGTTTGGGGGACCGCCACCAACCGGATGGCCGGCGCACAGGTTTGGCCAGAGTGCTCAGAAATTCGCCTTGAGGTCCATGCCGTTGTACAGGGACGCGACCTGATCGCCGTAGCCGTTGAACGGCAATGTCGGTCGTTTGAAGAATTCACCGATCCGCCGCTCTTTGGCCTGGCTCCACCGGGGGTGGTTCACTTCCGGGTTGACGTTGGAGTAAAACCCATACTCCCGGGCGCTGGACAGGTTCCAGGAGGTGGGCGGCTGGTCCTCGGTCAGCGTAATGCGAACAATGGACTTGGCGCTTTTGAAGCCGTACTTCCAGGGCACCACCAGGCGAATCGGGGCCCCGTTCTGATTGGGCATGATTTCTCCGTACAGCCCCACCGCCAGCAGCGTCAACGGATGCATGGCCTCGTCGATGCGCAAACCCTCCACGTAGGGCCAGTCCAGCACCGAGCGCCGCTGACCTGGCAGGTTTTCCGGGTCCAGGATGCTGGTGAAAGCCACATACTTGGCCCGTGAGGTGGGTTCGAATCGCTTCAGAACATCGCCCAGGGGTATTCCGTTCCAGGGTATGACCATGGACCAGGCTTCGACGCAGCGCAGCCGGTAGGTGCGCTCTTCAATGGCATGGGGGGCCAGCAGGTCCTCCAGTGCATAGGTGCCGGGTTTGGACACCTCGCCGTCTATGGTCACGCTCCAGGGATCGGTCTTGAGATAGCGGGCGTTGACCTTGGGATCCGATTTGCCGGTGCCCAGCTCATAGAAATTGTTGTAACTGGTGATGTCGTCGTAGCTATTGGGTTGCTCGTCGGTGCTGAACGGCCCGGGCTTGATCTCGCCCAGGGAAACAGCAGCGGACGCAAGCTGGGGAGCGGCCAGAACGGCAGCGCCGGTCACCGCCGCGGTGCACAGAAAACGCCGCCGATCAAGGTATACGGCCTGGTCGGTGATTTCCGACGGTCGAATGTCAGGGGGTGATTTGAACAACATCGGCCTCGCTCCGCCTGTATTGAATACTGTGTACTATCCTGATCCCACGCGACACGACCAAGTTCCGCTGCCGCGACCGGTTGGGCAAAGCCGGCCCGTTTCCCGCTTTACATCGGCGCCGGCCGCCATAACAGCCCGTGGCCGATTTTCTGGGTTATCATGCGCGACCCCGGATCCGCGATGCGACACACCATGGGCAAACGCCGCCAAGCTGCCAAGGGGGCACAACGAAGCGTCTTGGGCCGAATGCTGCGATGGCTGCTGACCGCCCTGGCCGGTCTCACGATGCTGTTTCTGTGCCTGATCGTGGCCCTGCGCTGGGTCGATCCCCCCACCAGTTCCATCATGATCCAGGATCGGATGGCGCGCACCGCCCGCATCGAGCACGAGTGGGTGGACAGCGACCGCATCTCGCCCTATCTGTCGCTTGCGGTCATCGCCGCAGAGGATCAGCGCTTTCCCACCCACCGCGGGATCGATCTGGACGCGACCCTGGACGCGTTGGAGAACAATCTCGCCGGCGGAGCCATTCGCGGCGGCAGCACCATCACCCAGCAGGTGGCCAAGAACCTGTTTCTCTGGAACGGCCGCAGTTATGCCCGAAAAGGACTGGAGGCGACCATCGCCCTGGTCCTGGAACTGGTGTTGAGCAAGCAGCGAATCCTGGAAATCTACCTGAACATCGCGGAAATGGGACCGGGCATATTCGGCGCTCAAGCTGCCGCGGAAGCACATTTCAAGCGCAGCGCGGCCAAACTCAGTCGCACCCAGGCCGCGGCCATCGCCGCCGTTTTGCCGAGCCCGAATCGCTACAGCGTCCGCGCACCCAGTCCCTATGTGCGTCAGCGCCAGCGGTGGATTCTCAATCAGATGCGGGCGCTTGGGGGTGTCGGCTATCTGGACACCCTGACTCGGAGCTGAACGGTTCAACAGAGTGGAAACCTCGCAGGCGATGGCGTTTGCTGTGGCTTGATACGGCCCCATGGCGGCCGCGGATGCAAACTCACTCCACCAGGGGCCCGCAGGGATGCACCTCACCCACCAGCCGTCCGCTCCAATTGCGCAACTCAACATGGACCAGATCCGACACCGCCTGCGCCACCGTCTTGTCGATCACACCGAGGCGGCGCAGTACCGATGTCATCATCACCTCGGCGGCTCGGGTCGCCCCGTCGTCGCACTTGAGCGCGATGCCCAGGCCATGGTCGGGCAGAGCGGCGCAGTAAACACCCTCGGCGCCGGTCTTGACCAGCAGACGCGGACCGGCGGCCTCCATCATGCGGCTGCAGTAGCGTCCGGTACCGGCCACCATAAAAGGCTCGGCGCTCATGGCCTCGGCCACCTGGCGGACGGCCTCACCGGTGGCTTCACCCAGATCTTTCGGGTCGGCGAACCGGGCCATGCCCAGTGCAATATTGCGCAGGGGCATGTCGTAGGTTGGGATTGAGCACCCATCCAAACCCCAATCCAGACGCTCCATGTCCAGATCGCAGAATGCGCCCAGCACCGCTCTGAGACGCGCCTGCAGGGGATGTCCATAGGCGATGTAGTCCCGTGTGTCCATGTCCAGGTGGCGGGCGACCGCCAGAAACCCGACATGTTTGCCGGAACAGTTGTTGTGAATCTGAGTTGGCTTGCGCCCCTGGGCCACAAGCTCGCAGGCCGCGGGTTCATAGGTGGGCCAGTGACTGCCGCATTGCAGATCGGCCTCACTCATCTCAATCCCGCTCAGCCAATGTTGCAGCGCCTCGATGTGGCGGGGCTCACCGCCGTGGGATGCCGAAGCCAGAGCGAGCGCATCCTGTCCCAATGCATAATGACTTGCGGCGCCGCTCTCAACCAGCAACGTCGCCTGCAACGGTTTTATGGCGGATCGCGGGAAAATGGGCGAATCGATGTCGCCGACACGATAGTGGATCGCGCCCCCGGTATCGGTCACCACCACCCGGCCACGGTGTATGCTTTCAGCACGGCCGCCCCGCGTTACCGTTACCACCACCGGGTCCATCGGCTGATTAGTCTGCATTATCCAACTGCCTCGCCCTGCTCTGCACCGGCCTCAGCCATAGCGCGCGCGCTCAAAGGTGATCAACCCATCCACGGTACGCTGTATCTGTTGAATTGTCGGGTAGCGGTCCCGCTGGCTTGGATCCACGCGCTGCGCACAAATCAGCCGGTAATGAGCCGGACCCGCCGCTGCAGCCGGGATCAAATCCATCAACACGCCAAACGTGGCATCACTCTGCCGCTCCAGGAGCCGCGATCCATCGGGCTCGGTACGCCGCTGCTCTGATTCAGCGATCCTATGGATCGCTGAACCGGCGTGGTCCTGGACAAAACGGCCGGATTCCATCCAGGACCGCGCCACCGCATACACTCCCGCCGGAATACGATCCCCGGTCTCCGGTCTCAGCACCCGCCATCTGCAGTATGGACTGAACTCCCTCGCGCCGAGCCGGGAGACGCGCCCGTGTTGAACATAAACCCGGCTTTGACCCACCGCCAGCGGCAGATCCTGATGCAGATAAACCCGGCTTCCGGCCGGAAACGGCGCTTCATCTATCGGCACCCGCGCTGGCCCGGACTGGCAGGCCGCCAGGCCCGCGAGCGCAAGCGCAATCGGCCAGACCTTGATCATGACGGTTTCCCGGTTGTCGAATTGTCCGTCTCCCAGTAGTGTGCCAGCAAGCCATCCGGAACGCTCGTGGCATGATGGAATGCCCGGTCTCGCCGGCAGGACTACACAACACCTCCCCTCGGAACCAGTGCCCACATGTTCGACTTCGACCAGATCCACGACCGCCGCGCCAGCGACTGCTATAAATGGAACCGATATCCCGATGACGTGCTGCCCCTATGGGTGGCGGACATGGATTTCATGTCGCCGCCGGAGGTGCTCAAGGCCCTGGAGTCACGGGTCGAACACGGCATATTCGGCTATGGCGACCCGGATCCCGAACTCACAGAACTGATCGTCCAGCGCCTGGATCAACGCTATGGCTGGCGGGTGAAACCCGAACACATCGTTTATCAACCCGGCGTTGGCTCGGCCCTCAACACGGCGTGTAAGGCCATCGGCGAGCCCGGGGATGGGGTTGTGGTGCAGACTCCGGTTTATCCGCCGTTTTTGAGCGCGGTGGCGTATCAGAACCGGCGTCTGATGGTGAATCCGCTCAAGGCGGTGGTCAATGAGCGCGAGCTGCGCTACGAGATCGACTTCGATCACTTCACGCAGGTCATGGACGATCGTACCCGGCTGTTTATGCTGTGCAATCCACAAAACCCCACCGGCAGGGTTTTCAACGAAGACGAGCTGATACGGATGGCGGATGTGTGTATGGCGAAAGGGGTGGTCATGTGCTCCGACGAGATCCACTGCGAGCTGTTGCTGGAACAGCGGCCGCACCGGCCGCTGGCCGCGCTGTCCCCGGAGATCGCCGATCGCACAATCACCTTCATGGCGCCCAGCAAGACCTTCAATCTGGCGGGCCTGCGCCTCAGCTTCGCCGTGGTGCAGAACGCCGACCTGAGAAAACGGCTGGTGCAAGCGGCCCGCGGCCTGGTTGCAAGCCCGGATATACTGGCCTATCCGGCGGCCAGGGCGGCCTACGGTTCCGGTGAACCCTGGCTGAAGGCATTGCTTGAGTATCTCAGGGCCAATCGCAACCATGTCACCGAGTTCCTGCGCACCGCACTGCCGCAGTTACGCAGCACCGTACCCGAGGCCACCTTTCTCACCTGGATCGACTGTCGGGAGGCCGACATCCCGGGCGATCCGTATCGATTCTTTGTCGACCAGGCACGACTGGCCCTGAACGACGGGCAAACCTTCGGACCCGGCGGCGAGGGATTTGTACGGCTCAACTTTGGCTGTCCGCGTCAGACCCTGGATCAGGCCTTGACGCGGATGTACTCGGCACTGCGTCGATGACTCGGCATACGCGGCACAGGTGCTGGCCGCTGAACCTGCGACGGGCGTTCCGACGCAGGCAAAATGCGACCCGATAAAGCTCCGGGGGAACCCGGATGTTTCGCACCGAAAACAACGGGTGTTCGAGGTTGTTCGACGCATTCCCGCCGGCCAGGTGGCCACCTACGGACAGGTTGCCCAGGCCGCCGGACTCGGCCGAGGCGCGCGCTTCGTGGGTTTCGCGCTCCGGCACAGCGATGACCAGAAGCCACTGCCCTGGCATCGGGTGATCGCTGCCGGGGGACGGATCGCCTTCCCCCTGGACAGCCCGGGATATCGCCGGCAGAAAGCGCGTCTGGAAGCCGAAGGGGTTATCGTCCAGGGGCAGCGGGTCGACCTTCGGCGATATGGCTGGCAGACCACCCTGGATGCCATATTGTGGGACCCGGCAGGTTGGGAACCAGCAGATTCATGAACAGCGACCAACGCCCTTGAACCGTCCGCCCGGCCTCCTGGTACAGCCAGTCGAACCGGCCACGTCCGCCGAGCTGCTGGTTGCTGAACTCTGCGTTGCGAGGATCGCAAGGTGAGTGCCCTGCAGGCCGGTGAGCAGATCCATCAAATCGAGGCCGTCGTGTTCGATAAGGACGGCACCCTGATCGATTTCCATCACCTGTGGTCCGGCAAGGCCCGGGCGACCGTCGCGGCGCTGATCGAGCGCTATCCCGAGTACCCCGAACTGGGTGATGCACTGTTTCGGAGCCTCGGATACGACCCGGTGGGGGCGATCACCTCAGCCGACAGTCCCCTCGCCGTCTCGCCCATGGAGACGCTGGAAACGGTTATCGCCGTGGTGCTCTATCAAACCGGCGTCGCCTGGCACCCGGCCCAGGCCGCGGCCCGGGAAACCTTCGGCGAGTTCGCCCGCGCCCTGCCGCGCGGCGACCAACTCAAGCCGATTGGTAATCTGCCCGGTTTGTTTAAGCGTTTGAAAAACGTGGGGATTCGCATCGCCGTGGCAACCAGCGACGATCGGGCTGCCACCCGGGAGACGTTG
The DNA here is from genome assembly GCA_024641125.1 of Candidatus Competibacteraceae bacterium. GTDB lineage: Bacteria > Pseudomonadota > Gammaproteobacteria > Competibacterales > JAHEDQ01 > JAHEDQ01. The sequence continues at coordinate 17,777 of JAHEDQ010000054.1, forward strand.
AGCCTGCTGGGGCTCACGCCCTGGGTGGATGCCCTGTTCTGCGGCGACGATCCTCTGCCGGCAAAGCCGGCTCCCGAAGGACTGCATCACCTGGCTGACCAACTGGGTGTACCCACGACACGCATGATGATGGTGGGGGACAGTGCCTGCGATATGCAGACCGGGCGCAACGCCGGTGTGGCCTGCTGTGTGGGTGTCGCCAGCGGAACGGCGGATGCGGAAATACTGATCGCCGAGGCCGACGTGGTGCTGGGAACGGTGCACGATCTGCGTCTGGTGCCTTAGGGAAGGTCTGCTCAGTTGAGCCCGTGGCCTCGCCCATGCCCTTGACCATTTGACCGGGGCGCCCCATCGCCGTATCCCCGAAGCTGGTCGTACAGTTCCACCTGAGCTTGACTCAGAATCGGCCGTTGCTCCAGGTGGGCCGCCAGGTGCGCCAGCCGAAGCTGGGCTCGGAGTTGGCCGATGGAGGCAAGCCGGGATTCCAGAGACATCACGTCGGGCGTGCCGCTGGCAAACAACTTGTCGAGGCCACGTTCCTCCTTGACGATGCGCTCTCCCAACTCCTGTGCCCGCGCCTGCATGCGCTCATACACCGCCTCGGTCGACTCGACCTGCTCCGGCGTGAGTTCCAGTTGCGCCGCCAAATCCAGCACATGCCGCGGGCCCGGGTAGTGGTTCAGTTCCGCCGGGCGGCCCATGCCCATACCCGCACCGGTCACCAGACCGTGAATCTCGTCCGCCGAGAGTCCCTGAAAGTCGTCCGCCTCCTGGGCATCGGGCGACACCGGTTCAGCGCTGCTGGCGACCCAGGTCACGACCAGGAGCACAAGTCCGAGAATACCGTTCATGCCCGTTTTTTCTTCTGTTCGGTGACCCAACGCTCACCTGCCCTGACCTCCAGCGGCAACCGATTCTGGGTGGATGGCAAAGGGCAAATCCAACGCGCATCATAGCTGCAGGAGGGGTTATAGGCGAAATTGAAGTCCAGCACCAATCCTGATGGACCGGCACCCAGATCCGCACCCTTTATGGTGTCGTAGAGATAACGGCCGCCAACGTAGCTTTCATGGCCGGAGGTGCGGTCGGAAAACGGAAGCCATAGGCCGCCGGCATACCCTTGGAGCTGAAACAAATTCAAGCTGCAGGTCCGGCCAAGCAATTGAAAGCGCACCCACCCCACTGTGCAAAACCCGGCCCGCCCATCGTCGCCCAGATCCAGCTCGAAACGCTCTCCGTTGGGTTCCGGGTGGACCGCGCCCAGCACCCGATAGGCCGAATCATAGGCGAAATAATCCAGGGCGCTGAATGCGGACCGACCGGCCGCGCTCAAGGGGCTCTGGGGATGATCGCGAAACAAAGCGTCCCGTCCCTCCCGAAACCGGTCATGGCCTTGTTGCGGGTCCGGGCTGGAGCGTACCCGGGCGTAGAGTTCGGTGACGCGACGGCGCCAGTGGGCCAGTTCGAGTTCGGGAACCGATGTCAGCATGGGTTTTGCGCGTCGGCCAGTACCGTCTCCATTTGTTCCCGGTACGCCGCCACGGTGCGCAGTTCCAGACCCTCCACCTTGCCGGCGTCGTCCCAGCGCCGCACCGCAACGGCCTGCTGGAAGTAGGGCCGGGACGCAAAATCACTCGCCTCCGAGGGGCTGAATGGCCCACCCTGCAGCCCGAGACTCAGTTTCGAAGCCTCGGAAAGCTGATCCGAGTAACCCGTCTCCACGGCGCAAAGATAGCGTTTGGCGTCCACATGCCAGCGCACCGGCTCGCTCACCGCTGACCCGAAATGCCGCCCCAGCCATTGGGCGCCCAGCACCTCGTGACGAGTATCGATGCCGCGTTCGGCTGCGTCCTCACCGCGTCTGTCCAGCAAATGGCCGATATCGTGCAACAGCGCGGCGACCACCGTGGCCGGATCGGCCCCAGCCGCCTCAGCCAGCGCGGCGCACTGGAGCGCATGCTCGGTCTGGGTGACGTGCTCGCCGTAGGTCGCATCGCCCTTGCGTTGGAATAGTTGAATGATCCGGTCGATCACATCGCTGTCTGCGGCCATGGCCACCTCGTGGTTGCTGCCTGTGCCAGTTCCCGGGTCAGCGCACTCGCCAGGCCTGGGTTCTGGCGTGGATTCCGCGGGTCAACAGGCCGTGAAGGAGTCTCGCCCCCGCATTGGTGTAGAAAATCATCATGCCCATGGCGGCAGCGGGGGCGATATCGCCCGCATCGTCCATGTTCAGCACCGCCACCGAAGCCAGCGCCGTATCCGGCCCGTACAGGAAAACCACCGCGGACACAGTGGTCATCGCATTGACGAACAGATAGATGGAAATATCCAGAATCGCCGGCAGACAGACCGGCACCGTGACCCGCGTCAGGGTGCGGTAAAATGGCTGTTTCAGGGATGACGACACCGCCTCGAACTCCGGATCCATCTGCTTTAGGGCGGTGACCGCCGTCAAATGGGCGACGGTGTAGAAATGGGTGATGGTGCAAATCACCAGAATACCCATGGTGCCGTACAGAAAGTTCAGCGGGTTGTTCGGGTTGTTGAAAAAAAAGATGTAGGCCAGACCCAGCACCATGCCGGGCACTGCCATGGGCATCATGGCGAAAAACTGAAACAGGCCCCGTCCGCCTTGGAAACCGCGGGATTTTTCCACCATGTAGGCGCCAAGAAACACGACACCGGTGCCGAACGCCGCTGTGTACAAGGCCATACGGATGGAATTGAAGTAGGAGTCCCAACCACCCCCGTCCATCAGATCGAAAGCGTAGTTGCTCAAACCCAGGGTGAGGTTGTAAGGCCAGAATTTGACCAGGGCCGCGAACTGGCAAATGCCGAGCATGCCGAGAATAAACACACTGATCAGTATGCAATAGCCCATCATGGCCCAGTCGAAGGCCGGGCTCGGGCGAGGCGTGTACGGCACCGATCGGGCCGACAGCAAGGCCACCTGACGCCGTTGGACCAGTCGGTCGACCATGAATGCGGCCACTGCCGGAATCAGCAGAACCACACCCACCACCGCGCCCATCTGGAAGTTCTGCTGCCCGATCACCTGTTTATAGATGTCCAGAGCCAGTACGTTGTACTGGCCACCCACCACCTTGGGCACACCGAAATCGGTGATGACCAGGGTGAAGACGACAAAGCCCGCACTGATCAGCCCATAGCGGGCGCCGGGCAGGGTGACGGTGAAAAAGGTACGCAAGGTGGTGGCGCGCAAGACGGCGGAGGCCTCATACAGCCGTGCATCGGCGATGGACAAGGCCGTTACGATGATCAGAAGGGCATGGGGCAAGGTATAAAACACTTCGGCGATGATGATGCCGATGGGCCCATAGATGCTGTGTCCGAACAACATGCCCTTGAGCATGCCCTGGTTGCCGAACAGGTAGATCAGGGCGATGCCGGGCAACAGCGACGGCACCAGAATTGGCACCATGGATATGACTTTGAACACCCCCTTGAACGGCATACAACTGCGGGTCAGTGCATAGGCAAAGACAAACGCCAGGGTCGTTGTGATCAGCGTGGTGGCGAGGGAGATGAACAGGCTGTTGTAGATCGAATGGAACAGGGCCGGGGTCGAGAAGTACTGGGTGTAGTTGGCCAGACCGATGAATACGCCGTCCCCGTCTTCGACGCTCTTGGACAGCATGGTGTAGAGCGGAAGGGCCAGGGTTGCCAGCAGATAGAGTGCAATCACACCCATGAAGGCGCGCATCATCCAGTCGTCGCGTCCCAACTTGGGCTGAACCCTGCCGGCGTCTGCGGTGACTGAGGCGGACGCTGTCATGGCCGATCAATCCGGGTAGACATGCAGGCGCTCTCGGGGCAAGACGATGTTCAGATGGGCACCGGGCCTGAGTTCCAGGTCGCGCATCAGGTTGATCGACAGATCCGCCCGCACAGGCGCGGCGTTGCCGGGCAACTCCAGGGTGGCGCGAACGAACGAGCCCAGGAACTCCAGGTCCGACACCTCCACCTCGAGGCGGTTATCGTCCCCAAGCTCCGGCGTCCACACCGCAATATCCTCGGGCCGGATCGCCACGTTGAACCGCTGGGCCTCGATCTGAACCGATTCCGGCAGGGTCAGCCGGGCGTCACCCACCCGCACCTGGCCTGCCCCCGCAGGTTCTACGGGAATAAAGTTCATGGTGCCGATGAAATCGGCGACAAAGGCCGAGCTGGGGCGGCCGTAGATCGCCTCTGGCGTTCCGATCTGTTCGACCCGGCCCTCATTCATGACCACGATACGGTCGGCCATGGTGAGCGCCTCTTCCTGATCATGGGTCACCATGACGGTGGTTACACCCAGGCTGTGCTGTAAATCCTTGATCTCGCCACGCAGGTGAACGCGAACCTTGGCATCGAGGGCTGACAAGGGCTCGTCCAGCAACAGCAGACCGGGTGCCGGCGCCAGGGCGCGCGCCAGCGCGACCCGCTGCTGCTGCCCGCCGGAGAGCTTTGCCGGGTACTTGTCGGCCTGATCCGCAAGATCGACAACGGACAGCAGCTCATCGACGCGGCTCTGGATCGCGGCGCGCTTCATGCCCCGATTCTCCAATCCATAGGCCACGTTGCGCGCCACGCTCAGGTTCGGGAACAGGGCATAGGACTGAAACACGATGCCGAA
>JAHEDQ010000251.1 GCA_024641125.1 Candidatus Competibacteraceae bacterium
CAACGTCTACATATTCGATGCAGACGGCGATGTGGCCGCCGTAGCCACCACCGATGGACTCGGTAATTTCCGCACCGGCAGCGGCCTGCCGGCGGGTGATTGGTACGTGGCCACGCAAGCGCCGGGTCAATCGGGCGCCGGCAACGGCCTGATCGACGAGGTCTACGAGGACTTTGAATGCCTGGGCGATTGTAGCCCGGTCGGCCTCGGCACCCTGGTAAGCACACCGAATCCTGAAACGGTGAACATCGAACTGGCCAGCGGCGACGCGCCCATCACGGGTTTGGTCACAGCCGCTTCAGACGCGACACCTCTCGGACAGGTGGCCATCGAGGTATATGACGATCTTGGCGCGCTGGTGAAACAAGCCGCCACCAACGGCGCGGGAGAGTACAGTCTTGACGGCCTGCCCAATGGTGACTACACGCTGGTTGCAAGGGCAACCGCCGGCAATTATGGCGCCATCCTGTTCGACGGGCTGTACTGTGACGGCGGTTGCGATGTCTCTGTCGGAGCGGTCGTCACACCAGGCGGTGTCGCCGACTTCCAGTTGCCGGACGATAATTGTCCCAACGTTGATAATCCGGGCCAGGAAGATTCAGACCGTAATGGCCGTGGGGATGCCTGCGAATTGCCAGTCGTGGCTGATCGGGCCGATGTAGATCCCTCTGTCATTATCGGTGTGGGCTCTGAGATCGTTCGCGGGGCGGTAGTGCATGCCAACGTCAAGCTGGGCGACCAGGTGCTGATCAGCCGTAATGCCGAAATTGGCGCCCGCTGCAAGATTGGTGACCGGGTCACCATCGGACAAAACACCGTGGTTGGGGCGGACTGCAAAGTAGGTGACGACAGCACGCTGGACCGCGAAGGCGTCTACGGCACTGGTTTGGCGGTCGGGACCAACAGCTTCATAGGCAAGAACGCCGAGGTCGGTAACAACGTTACCGTGGGCAACGGTGTCGACATCGACCGCAACGTGTTCATCGCCGATGGCGTGTGTATTCCCGATGGTTCGAGCTACGGCAAGGACTCGGTCATCTCAGATACCAGCCTCTGCGATTAGTACAGTCGGGCGGGGCCTGCCAGGGTCCCGCCCTTCTCCTTTCGGTGTGATTGGTCTCAAGCCGGGTGTCCTCCCGATGACAATTGCCGCCAGGCGCTTTTTGTCTATACTCATCCCATGAATAGTATTCACAAAAACATTCTCGAGACCATTGGGAACACGCCGGTGGTGCGCATCAACAAGCTGGCGCCTGATGGGGTCAACCTGTTCGTCAAGTGCGAAGCATTCAACCCCATGGCATCGGTCAAGGATCGCATGGCCCGAGCCACCATCGAGGCAGCCGAGGCCAGCGGCGAGTTACAGCCCGGCCAGACCGTGATTGAGGCCACCAGCGGCAATACGGGCATTGGCCTGGCGATGGTCTGCGCGGTCAAGGGTTATCCCCTGGTGTTGACCATGGCCGAGAGCTTCAGCGTAGAGCGGCGACGTATCCTGCGCTTCCTGGGCGCCAAGGTGGTGCTGACCCCAGCGGAACTGAAAGGCAGCGGCATGCTGGCCAAGGCAGAAGAACTGGCCGAGGCCCACGGCTGGTTTTTGGTCCGTCAATTCGAGAACGAGGCCAATGCCGAGGTGCATACTCGCACCACGGCGCTGGAAATCCTGGAGGCATTCGAAGGGCGATCTCTGGATTATTTCGTCACTGGCTTTGGCACCGGCGGTACGCTCAAGGGCACCAGCCGCGCGCTCAGAGAAAAAAGCCCGCAGACCAAAATCATGGTCTGTGAGCCAGACAATTCGCAATTGCTGGGCAGCGGCATCCCGCAGGCGCGCAACGCGGACGGCTCCCACGCCGAGAGCCACCCCAATTTCCGCCCGCACCTGATGCAGGGCTGGTCGCCGGATTTCATCCCCAGGCTGACCGAAGACGCCGTCGATGCCGGCTTCATCGATGAAATTGTGCCGGTGGACGGCAAGGAAGCGCTGCGCCTGGCGCGGGAACTGGCTCGACAGGAGGGGATTTTCTGCGGCACGTCCGGCGGCGGCACCTTTGCCGGCGCCATCGATGTGGCTAAAAAAGCGCCTCCCGGAAGTAACATCCTGTGCATGCTGCCGGATACGGGCGAGCGTTACCTCTCGACCCCTTTGTTCGAGGACATTCCGGCAGAAATGGATTCGGAAGAGATGGAAATTTCCCGCTCCACGCCCGGCTACCGTTTTGACGTCAGGAACGCCAGCGCGTCAGCGCCCGAGGAAGATTCCGAACTGGATCCTGTAGCGGTTGCATTTTTTGAGCAGGCCACCAGTAATCCACAGCAGCCGGTGGCTTTCTTCGCCCTGGAATGGTGCGAATTCTGCTGGTCGGTGCGTAAACTGTTTGCCAAGCTGGAAATCCCCTACCAGCCGTTCGACCTCGATTCGGTCGCTTTTCAGAAAGATGACCTGGGCAGCAAGCTGCGCCCGGTCCTGAAAGAGCGCATCGGCTCTCCCACCATCCCGCAAATCTTCATCGGCGGACAGTACGTTGGCGGCGCAATGGATTTATTCGCCGCCCTGCGCGACGGCCGCCTGTCCGCTCTGCTGGAGCACAACGGCATTACCATGAAAGCCGCGGAAGAAGAATTCGAACCCGAATCCCTGCTGCCCGGATGGTTGCACAAACGCTGAGGCGGTCTGTCCGCAGTGGTTGCCGAGGCTGAAAGCAGTACTTCTTTATATCTTGAGCACCTAATATACGGTAACATAACGCTTGGTTTACTTGCCCGCCGACTGAATCCGGAATGAGCGTTATGAACCCTGGCCAAGAGTCCCCATCGCACGTACAACCCAGGATGTCCGACAGTGCTGAAAGCTGGCTGGAGCGGACCGTCTTGCAGGAGGCACATCCAGTGGTGATGTTTGGGGTTGGATGGTGCGGCTACTGTTGGGCTGCACGCGACGTTTTGCAGCAACTCGACATCCCGTTCCGCTACATCGAAGCGGATTCGGCGTCCGAACTGGATGGTTTTTCCCCCGCGCAAGTACGCCAGGCCTTGCGCGACCGAACCGCCAGTCACACCATTCCGCAGATCTTTATCGGTGGTGAGAGCATTGGCGGGGCAACCGAACTGATGTCCGCCCTACGCAGCGGCCGGCTGACCGGCCTGCTGCAACCGCTCGGCATCACCCCAAAGCCACTGGGCTAGCTTCTCCGCTGACGAACGTTCCGGATGACTCGCGCACCCTCTCGCGCACATCTCTTCACCATGACCAAACGCTGAGTCATATGTTTTTTCTATCGAAACCATAAAAACATTCGATTTCACTAATCAGCAGAGCTGCTGCATAGTACGCGTGTCTTTTAACCCATCCTTCGAGGAAGTACAGCCATGACCCAGAGAGTTCCGGAAGTTGTTCTTAAAACCCGAGTCCGCGATGAAAGTGTCGAGGGGCCCAATCCGTTTCGCTGGCAGGATGTCAGCACCGACGATATCTTTGCGGGTAAACGAGTGATCGTGTTCGCCCTGCCCGGCGCATTCACCCCGACCTGTTCCAGCACTCACGTACCCGGTTTCGAAGCCCGGTATGACGACTTCAGGGCTGCTGGAATCGACGACATCTACTGCCTGAGCGTGAATGATGCGTTCACCATGTTCCAGTGGGGCCGCCACCTCGGCGTGGAGAAGGTCAAGATGCTGCCTGACGGCTGCGGTCACTTCAGCCGTGGCATGGGCATGCTGGTCGCCAAAGACAATCTCGGCTTTGGCCAGCGCTCCTGGCGCTACTCCATGCTGGTGGAAGACGGCGAAATCAAGAAACTGTTCGCCGAATCCGGCATGGTGGACAACTGCCCCGACGACCCCTTCGAGGTCAGCGACGCCGACACCATGTTGGCCTACGTGCGCGGCCTGCAGACGGAAGAGGCTGCCTGAAGACTCTGATCAATCCCCCGGCCCGGTCACGCACCGGGCAAACCCTTGACGGCCGGGCCTTTCCCGGCCGTTTTTTTGACCAAATCCCTCGAATTGCCGGGCAGGACCTTGTGCTCTCATACGGGCCAATAACGCGCTGAAATTCCGGGTCATCTTGTGACGGGATGCTTGCAAGAAGGAACCCGTTGCGGATGCGGCATTGACTTTTACCGCCCCAACAACGAGTCTTTCGCGACAAACTTCTGACAGGACTCCCCTCCATGCTAAAAACAACCAAGCGATACGTGGCCTTGCTTGTCGCAACGCTGCTCTTTCCCCTGGCCTCCAGCGCAGCCTTCGACCCGAGCCTGTTCGAGGGCATGAAAGCACGGGCCATCGGCCCGGCCGCAGTGGGCGGAAGGATCACGGCTATCGATGCCGTCGCCAGCGATCCCAATCACGTCATCATCGGCGCGGCCACCGGCGGTGTCTGGATGTCGGAAAACGGGGGGCTGACCTGGAAACCTGTTTTTGACGATCAGGCCGTGGCCTCGATCGGCGCCGTGGCCATCAACCAGTCCAACCCGGATGTCATCTGGGTAGGCACCGGCGAGGGCAATACCCGCAACTCGACCTCTATCGGCGGCGGCATCTACAAGTCCATCGACGGCGGCAAAAGCTGGAAGCTGATGGGGCTCAGAAACAGCGAACGCATCAACCGCATCGCGCTGCATCCCACGGACCCGGATATTGCCTACGTAGCTGCCCTGGGAACGCTCTGGGGTCCAAATGAAGAACGCGGCCTGTACAAAACCACCGATGGCGGCGAAACCTGGCAACGAATGCTGTATGTCGATGAAAGCACCGGTGCCACGGATGTCAAAATGGACCCGTCCAACCCGAACAAGCTGTTCGCCGGCATGTGGCAATTCCGCCGCTGGCCGTATCACTTCAAGTCAGGCGGCTCCGGTTCAGGCATGTACATCTCGCTCGATGGCGGCGAAACCTGGGTGCAGAAGACCGAGGAAGATGGCCTGCCGGAGGGCGAACTCGGACGCATGGCTTTCAGCATCGCCGCCTCTGACCCAGACAGGGTTTATGCCCTGGTAGAAGCTCAAAAGAGTGCCCTGTTGCGCTCTGATGATGGCGGAGAAACCTGGCAGAAAGTCAACGAGGCCTACAACGTCGCCGATCGCCCGTTTTATTACAGCGAGATCATCGTCGACCCGGCAAATCCGGATCGTGTTTACAACATGGCGACCCGGCTCCGGGTTTCTATCGATGGCGGAAAAACCTTCGAAGCCAACCCGGTGATCGATTGCTGCGCTCCGGGCAACACGGTGCATATCGACAACCACGCCTTCTGGATCAACCCAGGCAATTCGCACCACCTGATCATCGGCAACGATGGCGGGATCGCAATCTCACTCGACCATGGTGAAACCTGGCGTTTCGTGCGCAACCTGCCGTTGGCGCAGTTCTACCATGTACGAGTGGACAACGAAAACCCCTACCACGTCTACGGCGGCCTGCAGGACAACGGCTCGTGGCGCGGGCCTGCTGAGGTCTGGATACCGGCTGGTATTCGCAATCTGCACTGGCAAGAGGTGGGCTTCGGCGATGGATTCGACACCCTGCCCGATCCGGAAAACGCCGAGGCGGGCTATGCCATGTCCCAGGGCGGCAACCTGTTCCGCTACGACCTCGGCACCGGCGAGAACCGGTTCATCAAACCCGCCCCTCACGCACAAGACGTGACCCTGCGTTTCAACTGGGACGCCGCCATCGCACAGGATCCGTTCGACCCGGCGACGATCTACTACGGCAGCCAGTTCGTCCATAAATCCACCGACCGCGGTGAGTCCTGGGCAGCCATCAGCCCGGACCTCACGAGCAACGACCCGAAGATGCAGACCTTCACCACCAGTGGCGGGATCACTTCCGATGTGACCGCGGCCGAAAACTACACGACCATCGTCAGCATTGGCGCCAGCCCCCTGCAGCAAGGGCTGCTGTGGGTCGGGACTGATGACGGCCGTGTGCACGTCAGCCGGGATGCGGGTGATAACTGGGACCGAATTGACCAGCGGGCGCGAGGCGTTACCGCCGGCGCCTGGGTGCCCATGATTACGCCGTCTCCGCATGACGCCGGTACAGCCTTCGTCGTATTCGATGACCACCGGCGTTCGGATATG
>JAHEDQ010000252.1 GCA_024641125.1 Candidatus Competibacteraceae bacterium
CCAGAGCGTGCAACGCTCGCATACAGGCCGTATATAAGGATGCAGTCCAAACCAACTTCCATCCGCTTTCGTCTTTGCAAATGAGGGGGAGTCCATATAAGAATCCGATTCATTCTGGGTGAAGCAGATTGGAGGCTGAAATATGCAGCTTCAAGGCGCAGATCGCGGGAAATAGGTATTCTATTGCCAAGATCTGCAACGACGAAGCTGTGCATTTGAAACCCAGGATGCACGTTCACGAATAGATCGGGGGCTCCTTACGGAAGCCGATCAAGGCGTTCTACCCGTTCTCGCTGCTTTGGCGCCAAACGACTGCCAGCCTGGTAAACGCTTCGGCTCAATGACGCCGCGGCGATGGTGCCAACAGGTCAGAATTTAGCTGGCCGCTGTTTTGCGATCGAGATCACAGCGCGGGCGATCGTATCCATCCTATGACGCCAGCAGCATTTCAAACGCGGCGCGATCAACAGGCCGGTGAAACAGAAAGCCCTGGGCCTCCGCCACGCCCAGTTCACGAAAGAAATCCACCTGCGCAGGCAACTCAATCCCTTCGGCTGTCAATTGTAGCCGCAAACTCTGTCCCAGGGCCGCAATCGCTCGCACGATGGCTGCACCATCCGCGTTGTTCAGGATATCGTGAACGAAGGCTCGGTCGATCTTTAGACGATCGACCGGAAAGCGCCTCAAATAACCCAACGACGAATAGCCTACGCCGAAATCATCGATGGCGATGGCCACGCCCATGTCCGCCATTTTCTGCAAGTTCCTCTTTGCAGGTTCTATGTCGGACATCAGCAGATCTTCGGTGATTTCGATTTCCAGCAGACCGGGTGGTAACCCGGTGTCGCGAAGGATCGCCTCCAGCCGCTCCGCGAGCCCAGGTTCATGGAACTGCCGAGGCGACAGATTGACGGCCATACGCAACGTCTCTTTGGATGTCTGGCGCCAGCGCTGAAGAGTCGAGCAGGCAGTCCGCAGAACCCAGGCGCCAATCGGGACAATCAGACCGGAATGCTCGGCGATGGGAATGAACTCCGCCGGGGGCAAAAGTCCGCGGCTTGGATGCTCCCAGCGCAATAACGCTTCCGCACCGACGATACGCCCGCTTTCCAAGCCGATGATGGGCTGGTAATGCAGGCGCAGCTGGTCCAGGGGCAGGGCGCGTTGCAGATCGTTTCCGAGTGTGAACCGGACTTGTGCCTGGACGTTCATCGCGGGACGGAAGTATCGAAACCCATTTCCACCCTGTTCCTTGGCCCGGTACATGGCCATGTCAGCATGCCGCAACAGGGTTTCGGCGTCCGCGCCATCGCGCGGGTACACGCAGACTCCGATGCTGACGCTGACAATGGTCTCGTGCTTCTCCACACTGAACGGCGCAGCCAGGCATCCGATCAATTTGAGCGCGACATCAGTGACCTCCTCCTCATGACCGAGGCGTTCGATGACGAACACAAACTCGTCACCGCCGATGCGTGCGACACTGTCCTCTTCCCGCAACGCTGACTGAAAACGCATCCCGACATCGTGCAGCAGTGCGTCGCCGGCGGCATGCCCCAGGCTGTCATTGATCCGTTTGAAGTCGTCCAGGTCGGCGAACAGCAGTGCAACACTGGTTTTGCCGCGTTCGGCCCTTGCCAATGCCTGGCGCAAACGATCCTTGACAAGGGCACGATTGGGAAGTCCCGTCAGCGGGTCATGGGTGGCCTGATACTCTATGTGTTGCACAAGACGGCGTTCTTCCGTGACGTCGGTGAAGGTGAGCACGGTGCCCCTGGGTGATTCATTGGACGCCATGTTCGCAACCGACCCGCGGACCCGACGTCCAATCCCGTTGCGGGTGGTCAGGTAACTGTACTTTGGCAGGTCCGACGCTGCCTGATGGCTGTGCTTGCCGCGGAAAAGCGTGCGAATGGGGGTTCCATCCCGTTCATCGATCAGGTCCAGCACTTCCTGCCAGGGTCGTCCGTGCGCGGTTTTGGCATCCCAGTTCGTGAGCTGTTCTGCGGCAGGATTGAGATACTTAACCACACCGTCATCATCGGCTATTACCACGGCCTCGTTCAGGGTCTGGAGGGTCACTACCGCCTGAGAGCGTTCCCGGGCGAGGGAGGCGGCAAGCCGATGCAGCGCCCGCCAGCTCCATAGGGGGTAACTTGCAGCCAGCACTGCAAAAGCCGACATGGGAGCAAACCACAAGTGTGCCCCCCATAGCAGCAGCGCCGAAATGGCCAGCGGGACTGCCAGCAGGCCAAAGGCAACAGGCAGTACCCGTTGCGTCGGCAACAGCGGGAACAGCAATGCCGGCAACATTGCAATTGCCCCACTGAGTGGGAGCCCCAACGAAGCGGGAAGCGTATTGATGAACTGCCCTGAGCGCTCTGCAGCCAAGACGTTGGCGATCACCTCCACCCCGGGCATACCCTCGCGTTCCCCGGATTGGGGGGTCGGCACTGGATGCCCCAGTCCGGCGGCAGTGACGCCGATCAGGACGATACGGCCCCGCAAAGCATCTTCGTCGAGTTCGCCACGAAGCACGTCGATGTAGGAAATGCGTGTGAAGTGACCGGGTGGTCCGGCGAACGGTATTCCGACGCGGTCGCTGCGTACCCAGGCCCCGCCGCCCTCGGTGGGTTTGGTTGACGTAAGGTCCCCCGAACCCGCTTCCGCGATTCGTTGCACAGCAACCGCGAAGTGTGGCCACCGTGGCGCGCCCAGCCCCCCCTTCAGAAAGGCGTAACGCACGATGCCGTCCGGTTCGATTTCCTGGTCGACGTGACCAAGCGCAGCGGCACTTGCGGCCAGAACCGGAATCGGCTGAGTTTCCCGCAACGGCCCCATTGCCGCCGTGGCTTCGGGCAACACGGGCAGCACCACGCGACCGTACGCCCGCATCCTGGCTGCCAGCAAATCGTCTCCTTCCGGATCCTGAAAATCAGGTTCCGCCAGGATCAGGTCCATACCGACTGCTTTCGCGCCCGATTGGTCGAGTATCTCGATGGCTTCTGCATGCAGACGGCGGGGCCAGGGCCAGCGTCCGAGCGCCGTCAGGCTGGCCTCGTCGATGGCGACGATGACGATGTCGTCGTCCGAGGGCTGGGTGTTTAGCTGCGCCAGTTCGTCGTAGACGAGGTTGTCCAGCCGCCAAGCGGAGCCGGACCAGTCGAGGGCAATCGCTGCGGCGACCAACAGCGTCGTCAGGATCGTCAGCTCGGCGCCACTGCGATGTCCGTGATTCATAACGTAAGGATCACGACGAACAGCGTGGTAAAAATCGCCGGCCAGTAACTGCTGGGCGGAACATTCACCCGTTGCGGGGTGCCGAAGGGACCAAGGTCGCCCGCCCTGTCTATGGTGCGAACCCGGATATAAAAATACCCCGATTCCGGACGGTCGATATGGACGTTGGGTTGGGATACGACGGTACGATAGGTTATGTCCCGAAAATCTTGGTCGCGCGCAAACTGAAATTCGTAGCGATCCCCCGGCAGGCCGTGTGCCCACTGAAACGAGATGCCATGGTCCGTTAGTTCGGGCTGCTTCAGGTCCGGTGCGGGTGGCATACGCTTGAACATGGACCCATCACCCCATGGCCCGACCTCGCCGTCATCGGCCCGCGTTGCCGCGCGCCAGTAGTATTGCCCCGGTGAAAGTGTGTGTGGCGCAAGGGCTGTTTCGGCGCCAACATCGGTCAGATTCAGCACCAGCGCATCGAACCCGGAATCCCGGGCCACCTGCAGCCGATAGCCGGCGGCGTTCGCCGGACGTGCCCAACGGAATTCCGGTTTCTCTTCCAATATCAGTGCGCCGGGCGCTGGGCTCACCAGGATCGGCGCTTCGGGGCGGGCGTCTATGGTCAGACCAAGATGGCTGTCATGCCCTTCCAGTCCGTCAGCATCCACGGCACGGATACGCAGGATGTACTCGCCGTCCGGCAGGTCCGGTATACGTTCTGTCCCGACGCCCGTCACTTGATCAAACAACAAAGTGCGAAAATCCGGGTCCGTGGCCACTTGAATCCGGTACGCAGTACCGCCTGCGATGATGGGTAAAGCAACTGGGAAAGGCACTCGCTCGATTCGAGTGGGTAGAGTGGAGAGATCCGGCGCCGCAAGCAGGGGCTTGGGTTCTGCTGGTGGGCTGCCTACCGCGGCGATTGCGCCAAAGCCGGCGGACACCCTCCGACGAACTCCGCTGCCGGTGACGCCGACCAAGCCCTCCAGTACCTCGGTGGCGCTGACATCCCCGTTTGCATGAGCGCTCATCCGGTAACGGGTTCCCCGCACTGCTGCGATGGCGGCGGGTGTCTTGATTTCGTAACGAGGCGCATCGCTCCCCGTTCGTGGCGTAACGGTGTTTTCCGTGCGCCCGCGCATCAGGTGTATTTGCGTATCGACGTGGTTCGAACTGCCGTAGACGCTCAACCGTTCGAGCTGCAGGTCGCTGTCCGGTCCCACCGACAGACGGGAACCGTCAGCGATACCCAGGGTGACGCTGCCGTCAGCACCCGTGTATAGGAAATCGCCGCTGCTGAGTGTGTCGCCGCGGGTGACGGGCACGCGATCCCCGTGGCCAGCCGACTGGGCGGACACCTCGCCCCGGACCTCCAGCACAATCAAGGTAGTCGGCCGCAGCTTGACCCAGGAGAGTGGGATTCGGATTTCGGTCCCAGGCAGCATGTGCCAAGGGTCTTCGACACCGTTCAGCTCTTGCAGCGGTTTCCAGTATCGTATGTGTTTGAGGTGTTGAGCCGTGATACTCCACAGACTGTCGCCGGGACGCATCCTGTAGATCCACTGCTCGCCCGACGCCATCAGGGGTGACAGAGCTAGAATGGCCGCCAGCACGACCGACATCAAAGCGGCATGTGTCGAGTTAGGCGCCGGTGGGGCAAGAAACGGTGTGGCGTATTTACGCCCGTCCGGCATCTATACCTTCCTTAATCGAGTTTGCCAGGGCGGCCTGGTCCACCGATTCCCCGCAACGCAGGCTCTTTCACGGACCCGGAGCCCTTCGGCGACGTTTCTGCCGTTTGAAACCGCCACGTTGTGCTGAACCGGTCGCACCCACCCGAAAACGCATAAAACCGCGTTGGCTCCATGCGTTCGATACGAATACCCTTGTCATACCCGCGAACCCGGGCAAATCCAATGCGGGTTTATACGTACATGTCTTGCAAGACGGCTCGAGAAAAACGGGAGTGGCGGAATCAGCTGGGGGCCGGCGGGGTTACCGAATGCACCGCTCCGATCAAGTAGGGCCCCCAAAAAAACGATGTTGGGATGACCCATTTCCCATCTTCTATGCGGTAACGATACTCATGCGTTTTCTGGCCGTCTGAAGCTTCTTCGGGCGGTCTCTACTTCGGTTCTGATCACGCAGCCCTGCACATGATCGTTGATCAATCCCATGGCTTGCATAAAAGCATACACCGTGGTGGGTCCAACGAACTTCCAGCCCAGTTTTTTCAAATCCTTCGACAATGCAATTGATTCAGCGGAGGTTGATGCGGACTGCGGTTTTGCCATTTGATTCGCATCGGGTTCATAACGCCAGATGAAGGCGGCCAGCGAGCCATCTCGTTCGACCAGCTCCCGCGCTCGTCGTGCGTTATTGATTACCGCCTCGATCTTACCTCGATGGCGGACGATGCCTGCGTCTTGCAGCAGACGATCGATATCGCGCTGGGTGAACCGCGCTACTTTGTCAAAAGCGAAATTGTGGAAGGCAGCGCGGAAGTTTTCGCGCTTGGCGAGGATGGTGCGCCAGCTCAAACCTGACTGGAAGCTCTCCAGGCACAGTTTCTCGAACAGGCGCCGGTCATCGCAGACCGGGAAGCCCCACTCCCTGTCATGATACGCCTCGAATTCTGGCGCGGCCCCGCACCAGTGGCAACGTGGCCGGCTGTCAGTACCCAGTATCGTTTCGCCCATGTGTGCTGTGTCCTTGAATCAATCCCAACCGGACGGGCTCTGATGAGTCATTCCGGAGGTGGCCCGCCCTTGAGCTGCCTCTGATTTATTGTGAACGTGCATCTCAGTCCCAAGATGCACGTTCACGAA
>JAHEDQ010000253.1 GCA_024641125.1 Candidatus Competibacteraceae bacterium
AAGGTCATGCAGACCGGGCCGAGCATACGTGAAGCGGTCCTCAACGTGGTGGAGGGCATCTGGTTCCTGGTGATTTTCCTGGTCGGTACCCTGCTGTTGTTGCTGGGGCTGGACGGGTGGTTGATGGTCCCGGTGCTGATCTGGACCGCCGGCTACGCCGCCGTCATCTGGTTCATGGTGCCGCCGGTGAAGAGGCGGTCCGCCGCCCTGTCCGAGGCCAACTCCGCATTGACCGGCCGGATCGTCGACAGCTACACCAATATTCAGTCGGTCAAACTGTTTGCTCATGCGTCCCGCGAAGATGCGTTCGCCCGCGAAGGCGTGGAACGGCACACGGTTGCGTTCAGAAACGTGATGCGATCGATTTTCAGCATGACGGTGATGCTCACGGTGCTGAACAGCGTGCTGATACTGACCATTGCCGCCCAGTCCATCGTGCTGTGGCTGGACGGGGCGATCACGGTGGGCGCCATAGCCATCGCCAACGGTCTGGTTATCCGCTTGAGTCAGATGTCAGGATGGATTCTGCGCACGATCACCAGCCTGTTTGAAAATATCGGCATGGTGGACAACGGTGCACAGACCATCGCGCGGCCTTACACCGTGGAGGATCAGGGCGGGGCCGAGGCGCTGGTGGTGACCGAGGGCGCAATCCGGTTTGAGCATTTGCACTTCCACTACGGGGCCCAGAGCGGCGTCATCGAAGACCTTTCGCTGATTGTCCAGCCCGGTGAAAAGGTCGGGTTGGTGGGACGTTCCGGAGCCGGCAAATCTACCCTGGTGAGCCTGCTCATGCGTTTTTACGATCTGGAAGCCGGTCGAATTCTCATAGATGGCCAGGACGTCTCAAAAGTGACCCAGGAGAGCCTGCGTACCCAGATCGCGATGGTGACCCAGGACACGTCGTTGTTGCACCGGTCGGTGCGGGACAACATTCGCTATGGCCGTCCGGAGGCCACCGATGCCGCTATCATCCGGGCCGCCGAGCTGGCCGAGGCCCATGCCTTCATCCCGGGCCTGGTGGACCCCCATGGGCGGACGGGCTACGACGCACAGGTGGGCGAGCGGGGCGTCAAGCTGTCCGGCGGACAACGACAGCGTATCGCCATCGCCCGGGTGATTCTCAAAGACGCGCCGATACTGATTCTGGACGAGGCCACCGCGTCTCTGGATTCCGAGGTCGAAGCGGCCATCCAGAGCCAGCTCGATCATCTTATGGCCGGCAAGACGGTCATCGCCATCGCCCACCGATTATCCACGATCGCCGCCCTGGATCGACTGGTGGTCATGGATCAGGGTCGGATCGTGGAACAGGGCAGCCATCGGGCGCTGGTCCGGAAAGGGGGGTTGTACGCCAAACTCTGGGCACGCCAGTCCGGTGGTTTCCTGGGCATGGACGATGTGGTGGCGGAGTCGGCCTAGAAGTGTGTTGAGAAGGACCACGCAATGAACAGAAACTGCGCCGCGACAGCATTCCATCAAAATGCGCCGCGTCGACGCGCACAGCCGGTTTTAGTCATGGCCGGCGTGATCTGCGCCCTCTGCATGACCGCCGCACAGGCCGAGCTTCAGCTGACCTTCAAGGAGGGTGCGCCCAAGGATCGGTTCTCGATCGTTAATGTCGGGGACTGCGCGCTCGGGGCGTCCGTGATGGAGATCGATCTGGCTGGCTCCGCCGCCGGATTGATCTTTGACACCACGGGCCGCGGGGCGGGCGTTGACGTGTTTCAACCGTTCGAGGTGGTCCGCGGCGCCGCACATCTCGCTGAGACCAGCCGGCCGCTGGATGGCGACACGGTGGTGCGCCTGGTTCTGAAAGAGCTTGCACCAGGTGACGAGATTGCTTTCACCATCGATGTCGATGACACGCTGCAGCGCAGTGACCTTGGCCAGATCCGTGTGAGCGGGGCCGAAATCGAGGGTGCATCTGTACGGCTCAGTGAAGGGAACAAACCTATGGTTCAGGCCGCTTTCACTTCATCCGCCACTGCTGTTCTGCTCGCGCCAGATTGCCAGCGTCATGAGTCAGCGGCTCCCTAGGCGCAGAACACGGGCGGCAATGATGACTTGCATTTGAGGCACATTGAGTCTGGGCAACCGACCAGAGTCTGTGCGCGACCCGACCGAGTTACCTCCAGCCAGCATTTGGCCGGTGTCGGCCTCGCCCAAGGCTCTCGAGGGTGGTCGGTTGCCGATCCAGCCGCCGTGCAGGGTTTACTCGACGGACATGACCAGCAATTCTTCATAGATCAGCTCTACGCGGTCGCCCGGCTGCAAGCCCCTCACGAAGTTCTTGCCTTCGTCTCGCTCCGCCTCGATCGCGTGCAAAGCCCCGTTCGGGTCGGTAAACGTGACGATGTGCTGGTCCTGGTCGACGCTCTTGACTACCACCGTCATGATCATGTCCGAGCCGATTGCACCGGCGGGCGCCTGACCCGGCTCGGCGCGAGCCGTGAGAAGCCCCGCGGTTGGTTCCGTGTCAGGCGCGTCGGCCTCCAGTCGTCGGGCTGTGAGGGACACGACATAGCGGGCAGTCACCGTGTTGCCTGGTTCGATCTGTTCGAAGTTTCGAATTTCGGGGCCGGCGATGACCTCCACGGAAGATCCATCAGGCCGCTTCAGGGTCAGTTCTCGAGTCTCTTTGTCCACTGCGACGACCATCGCCTGCACCGTGACTTCGTCGGAGATCTTCGCCTCATTGGGTGCTTCGGGGGTTGCCGCACAGGCCGTGATCATCAGGACCGCAAGGTAGGGGATCAGCCCGAGAAGTGGGCTCTTCGCTTTCATCACATGTCTCCCAGTAACCGTTTAAAGACCGGGGACGGTACCAGCCTCGGAGACGGCGTGTCGAGTGGCCGACATCGCCAGGGCTGATGGAATCGGCTCGGCAGCTCCGTGCTGCAGCCTTGTGCGGAGTTGGCGTCGGGGCTACGGGGTTTTACCTCGACATGACGCGGGCTGACCGCTCATGCGTCCGCGCAGCGTCCTTGAACCGGTTTTTGTCATGGGTTCGGTGCGAAATCTGTCACACCGGGTACGCGGTGGCGCTCAGTTGCAAATGCCCAAGCCCGCGCCCCAGTTTACGTCCAAGTCCCTGCCCCAGTTGCGGTGTCCAGCGCACGGCAAAGAGTGCGGCATTGCTGGTGGGCAAGGAAGCTGGGAAATTTAGTTTGAGCCAAGTTTTCCTGACTCGAGGCGCCAGGTCCGCCGTGGGCACGTTCCCTAAGGTACATGGCGCGTGCAACGGTAACAGGCGAATCCACCCAATGCCGTCTACTATAAATGCAGATCCACGCTAGCTGAGGAATCCAACGCATGCGCTACGCCCTTTGTTCTGCTGTTCTATCGGCGTCGATCGCCCTGCCGGCTGTTGTCCACTCGGCACCGGTGGTGGTGGACTTGACCCATCCTATTCCGACTTTCCAACCCTCCGAATCCGACCCCATGCAACCGGACCTGGCCATGCCCTGGTTGGACAGCGTGGCGATTCCAAGTTTTGGCCCGCAAACAGTTCTGTCGATGGCCCAATTCCCCACCAGCGACGGCCACTTCGATTTGGGTGTGATGGTCATCGCCGAGCACCACGGCACCCACATGGATACCTCGGCACATTACGTCAACGACGCCGATACCATGGAGCCGGGTGGTACTCCGCCGGAACAGCGCAAGCTCATTCATCAACTGGAGGCGGCCGATCTCATTGGCCCGGTGGTGCTCATCGATATCAGCGGCCGGGTTCAAACCGAGCTGGATAAAAACGGCGGCCGTCCCAATCCCGACCCGGCGGTGACCGATTTCTCCAATGATGGCGCTAACGTGGTCACCAAGGACGATATCGACGCAGTGGCAGAGCAGCTCAGCGATGGTTCATGGCTGGTACTCAATCTGGGGTGGTCAGATTTCTTTTTCCAGGGCACTGATTTCGCTAAAGACCCGTACATCAACGGCTGGAACCACCCAGGTATGAATAAGGCCGCGGTTGACAGACTTATTGAGTTGGAGGACGAGAAGGGCTTTCGCATCCGCGGCATCGTCGCCGACAACATCGGTATCGACAGCGGTGAAAGCGGCATCGGAGTGGATGACAAGTGGACGGATTCCTTCCATGCCCATGTCAGGGGCCTGCAACGGGGGTGGTTGTTCGTGGAAAACGCCGCCAATCTCGGACAACTCGCGGGCGCTGAACCCGGCAGTTGCACATTGATGGTCGGCGCCCCCCGGCATGTGCGCGGAACGGGTGGGCCGTCCCGCGTAATGGCCATGTGCGGGAGCTGAAAACCTGCTGACTCAGCGTTACAAGCGTTAGCGGTTCTGCAGTAACTCAAGAGAGAGTTGGGCCGCGGTTCTTACGCTTTGCTCGGGGTCGCCGGCGGCCAATGCGGTTAGATTGGGCGCGGCCTGCTGATCCTGCAGCAGGCCCAACGCCGTTGCCGCTTCGAAGCGAACCTGCCGATTGGGATCGGCAAGTCGCTCCAGCAACGCTGGCACAGCGTGATTGGCCTGCATCAAACCAAGTACCCTCGCGGCCGTCGCTGTGACCTCGGGGGACGGGTCTTCCAACGCAAGTAACAGCTCGGGTACGGTTTCAGGGCGTCCGTGAATGCCGATTGATCGAACGGCAACGGCCCTCAGTCGCGGATCGCTGTTATGCAGCCCCGCGACGCCGAGCAGTGTCTCAAGTGCCTGGTCGGAAGCGGCGTAGCCCAGCCCATACAGTGCAGCACGTCGACCACGGTACAGCGCATCCTTCAGCCGCAGGCTCTCGCCACCGATGGCGCGCGGGTCGGCAAGGTTGGCGGTTTCCAGCATGGCGGTTGTGCCGTCGTCCGGGTCCAAATCGGCCAGGGCGCGCAGTGCAGGCGTCAGCAGGCCCAGGGCTTCCAACGCCTGCGTCACATTTAGGCGCCAACCTGTTTTCGCGTAGCCGACCAGCCGCGACAGCAACTCCTCTGCATAGAGCGACAGGGGGCGGCCAGCCTGCCTCGCGTCGGATTGATGCAGGCCATGTATGGCGAACAGCTGTATCGCGGGCAGTGGGTCGGACAACAACTCGACCAGCGCCGCAGTGGGGGATCCACTTTGCACCGACGCCAGTGCGGCGACTGCGCGAACGCGCAGTCGAGAATCTGTTTCGGTCTCAATTATTTTCAACAGAGCCGGTACCGAAGAGGCGTCGCTGATCCTGCCCAAGGCAACGATACACAGAGCGCGCAGTTTCGGGTCTTCGGTGCGCTCCAGAATGGCCAGCAAATGGACGGTGGCGCTGGTCGCGCCAATGCTGCCGAGCGCGGCAATGGCGGCCGGGGCACGTACGTCCTGGGTACGGGCGATGCGTCCGAGGTCGGTGATGACCTTGGGTTCAGGATAGGCGCTCAGGGCCAGAACGGCTGCGGCCGTCACGGAGTCGGTTTCGGTATCGGAGTCGGCCAAGTCCAGCAGCACATCCCGCCCCTGAGGCGCACCGATTTGGCCCAGCGCTGTAGTGCACCGAGCCCGGATCTCTGCCCGCGGCTCGGTCTCTATGCAGGCAATCAGCGTTGGTGCATCTTCCTCGTCGCCGAGCCTTCCCAGCGCTGAGTAGATGGCGTCCCGTACGAACGGGTTGCGCTCGGGCCGCGCCAGGCGTTGGCGCAGCGGAGGAAGGGCCTGAGGGTCTCCGCGAAGACCCAGGCTCTCGGCCGCCCGGCGGCGGGTTTCGGGGTGTTCGAAGTTGAGCGCGGTGACCAGAGCGTCGAATGAGATGGCCGCGTGTTCCCAGCCGTTGGCTGCGGCCTGGAGGCCGCCCAGTAAACAGATCAGGGTCGCCAGCAGCTTGATCGCCTGCTCCAGGCCGCGGCCAGCGCGGCCGTTTGTTCTCCCGCCGCTATCAACAAACGCCATTTTTGATCCCATCGGGCTCGGTCACCTGTTGGACATGCGGGTGAGCCGCTTCAGCACCGGCCCGCCTGGAGTATAACCCCCGTCGCGATCCGGGGCCGTTTCCTGTCACCCGCTGCTCCACGGCATTTTTCATGTCCTACACTAGTGTAGTGTCTCCCAAA
>JAHEDQ010000055.1 GCA_024641125.1 Candidatus Competibacteraceae bacterium
CGGTTGACCCAGTCTGAGATAATCCAGGCCGACGGCGCACAGGGGCTCCAGAGTCCGGTGTACATCCCGGCGCGTGTGGAAAAAGTCAATGGCTTCGGCCACGGTGAGCTCCAGCACCTCGGCGATGCTCAGGGTGGCGCTGTCCGCCGAGTCGCCCGGCAACTTGACCTGGAGCACCTCGGGCCGGAAGCGTTTGCCGTCGCAGTCGGGGCAGCGCAGGTATACGTCGCTGAGAAACTGCATTTCAACCAGCTCAAAACCGTTTCCACCACAGGTGCCGCAGCGCCCGTCGCCGGCGTTGAAGCTGAAGGTACCGGCCGTATAGCCGCGTTCGCGGGCCAGAGGTGCGCTGGCAAACAGCTTGCGGATTCCGTCCAGGGCGCCCACGTAGCTGGCCGGATTGGAGCGCGTGGTCTTGCCGATGGCCGCCTGGTCCACCATCACCACCTGGGTGATACCGTCCGCGCCGGTGATGCCCCGGTGGCGTCCCGGGTTGTCCACCGGCAGCCCCTGGATTCTCAGCAGGCCCCGGTAGCAGATATCGTGGATCAAGGTGGACTTGCCCGACCCGCTGACCCCGGTGATACAGTTCAGGTGCCCCAGCGGCAGGCGCACATCGATGTTCTTCAGATTGTGCTCTGCAGCGCCCAGTATGGTCAGCCAGGCGGTTGCAGGGCCGGGCACCTTCGGGGCCCGATCGATGCTGACCTGTGCCCGCCCGGTCAGATGACGTGCGGTGGCGGTCCCGGCCGTGGCGAGGGCTGACGGTGTGTCGAAGAACACGACCTGACCGCCCTGTTCCCCAGGTCCTGGGCCCAGGTCCAGTATCCGGTCCGCCGCCATCATGATCTCGGGATCGTGTTCGAGCACGACCAGAGAGTTGCCGGCATCCCGCAGTCGGTGCAGCACCTCCACCACCCGCGCCATGTCCCGTGGGTGAAGTCCGATACTGGGCTCGTCTAAAACGAACAGGGTGTTCACCAGCGCGGTGCCAAGGGCGGTGGTGAGATTGATGCGTTGAACCTCGCCGCCGCTCAGGGTGCGGGACTGCCGATCCAGGGTCAGATAACCGAGGCCTACCTGAACCAGGTAGGCAAGCCGGGTTCGGATCTCCGACATCAGCTGGGCGCTGGCCTGGTCCAGCCGCGCCGGCAGCTTGAGGGTATCGAATAGAGACTTGCATCGGGCCAGGGGGAGACACACCACATCGTGTATTGTCAAGCCGGGGAGGGCCTCGAAAACCCGGGTGGGCAGCGTGTTTTTTGCCGGGACGAACCGTTGCGGCCGACCCAGACAGCGGTCGGCCTCGGTGCGCGAACCGAGTCGCCACAGCAGCGCCGTCGGTTTCAGGCGTGCTCCCGCGCAGTCCGGGCAGGTGTCGTAGGATCGGTACTTGGAGAGCAGCACCCGGATATGCATTCTGTAGCTCTTGCTCTCCAGCCAGTCGAAGAATCGACCCACGCCGTACCAGAGGCCGTCCTCCCATTCCCCTTCACCGTCGATCACCCAGGCCTGGGCCTTGGGATCGAGATCGCGCCAGGGTGTATCCACGGGTATGTCCCGCAGGGCGGCAAAACTCATCAGTGCCTCCTGGCACTCCAGGTAACTCTTGGTTTGCCACGGACGGATCGCACCCTGGCGCAGGGACAGGCCGGGGTCCGGAATCACCAGGTCGTAGTCGATGCCCATGGTGCGGCCGAAGCCGCGGCAGCTTTCGCAGGCACCCACCGGGGAGTTGAACGAGAACAGGTTGGAGGTCGGGTCCTCGTAGTGCAGGTCGCAATCCGGGCAGTGCAGATCGGTGGAAAAACGCCATGGCCCGACCGCTTGTCCGTCCCCGGCAGGGGGGTGAACGCTGACCCGACCCTCACCCCGCAGCAGGGCCTGTTCCAGCGCCTCCAGTAAGCGCCCTCGTCGATCCGGAGTGAGCCGCAGGCGATCCTGGAGAATCTCGGCCTGGTCGCCGTTGCGTTGCAGCACTCGGGTGTAGCCCAGGCTGGATAGCAGGGCCCTTAAGTCCAGGTCGGAGACGGACGCGGGCACCGCCAGGGGAAAGCTGATCATGATCCGGTCGCCGGCCGGGTTCCCGAGCCGGGCATAGACGGCATCGGCAACCGCCTCGGGGTGATCGCGCCGCACCGGATTGCCGCAGCCGGCGCAGTGGAGGGTCGCGGCCCGGGCGAACAACAGCTTCAGGTGGTCGTTCAACTCGGTCATGGTTCCGACGGTCGATCGGGAGGTGCGGACCGGATTGGTTTGATCGATGGCGATGGCCGGCGGCACGCCGTCAACCCGGACGACCCGGGGTTTGTCCATGCGGTCCAGAAACTGGCGGGCATAGGGCGAGAAGGTCTCCACGTAACGCCTTTGCCCCTCGGCGTAGAGGGTGTCGAAAGCCAGTGAAGACTTGCCCGAACCGCTGACCCCGGTGATCACGATCAACTCACGGGTCGGCAGGTCCAGATCCAGGTTCTTGAGGGTGTTCTGGGTGGCACCGCGGATGCGGATGGCTTCTTTGGGCATGGTGTCGGATCCGCCTCGCCCCGAAACCGCGGTGGAAGCCCGGGTTTCGGGGCTGACTCGGCTCAGCCGCGGTCGTCGGCCGGGGCGGCCGGTGGTGGCGTATCGGCACTGGCCGCGGCTGCGGCCAAGGCGCTGTCGGGGGTGCCGGGCGAGGATTCCACGATCACCCGCCGCGGCGCGAACTTGATACCGTTGGCCTCGAATGTCTCCTGAATCTTCCGAAATGCCTCACGGCGCACATAGAACTGCTGGCCCGGGATCGCGGTGAATTTACAGCGTATGATCAGCGCCGAGTCGTCCATGCGGTTGACGCCCTGGGATTTGATTGGCTCCATCAACAACGGGCCGAACACCGGGTCGTCCATCATGGCGATGCCCACTTTCTTGATCAGCTTGCGGACCTTTTCGAGATCGGTCTCGAAAGGTATTCGAAGCTCGAACTTCATGATTGCCCAGTCACGGCTGAAATTGGTGACATGCTGGATTTCGCCATAGGGCACGGTGTGCACCGGTCCGTTGTGGTGACGCAACTGCAGCGAGCGAACGGATATCCGCTCCACCGTGCCCTTGACCGATCCGATGTCCAGATACTCGCCCTGCCGGAATGCGTCGTCCATCAGGAAGAAGGCGCCGGAAATGATGTCCTTGACCAGTGTCTGGGCCCCGAACCCGATGGCCAGACCCACTACGCCGGCACCGGCCAACAGCGGCCCGATGTTCACGCCCATGGCGGAGATGATGACCATGATGGTCACCGTCACCAGGGTGATAAACAGGACCTTGCGGGCAATCGGCATCAGGGTGCTGATGCGTGATGCGCCAGTGCCGCCGCCTTCATCGCCCGGCCCCGTGGCCTCGCTATCCGGCATGTACGGATCCATCACCCGCCGTATTACCGCCCACACCAGGTAGGAGAGAAACACCGCCACCAGTATTTCCACGGCACTGCTTACCAGCTTCCCGCCCAGGGTATCCTGGGTCAGGCTGGCGAAATCGACCCCCCATTCACCTGCAACGAACAACAAGGCGGCGAGGATCAGAGCAATGCGTACGCCCCGCACCAGGACATCGACCAGGCTGCTTTGGGATTTGTCTGCCTCGGATTCGGCGTCCGGGTCGTGTGCCCCATCGGCGGCGCGACAGCGTATCAGCGAGCCGATCAGTGCCAGCAGCACAGGCAAAAACAGCAACACCATCAACGTCGTTAGGCCGGCGCCTGGATTCCAGGTGCCACTGAAGCGGGCGTACAAAATGGAGACGGTAAGCAGTGCATAGGCCAGCACATAGGGAATGTGCCAGGCACGTGCCAACAGGGCGATGGCAGAGCCGCTGCTCGGCGCCTCATCAGACGGACCCAGGATCAGCTTGCCGATGGGTTTTCGCACCTGCCAGGTGAAGCTCACCATGAGCACCAGCCAAAGCGAGAGGATAACCACCAGGTAGAACATGAGCGCCTCGTCCGAGGCTCCGCCGATTCGAAGCAGCTGAGACAGTATCGTCTCGATCAGGAAAAACAGGCCGATCCAAACGAGGCGCTTGTACACCATCCCGGCGTCCGTGTCGTCCAGGGCGATGTTGCGCAGGTCGCTGCGCCGCGGTTCGAGCAGTGCACGCGCCGTCACCTGCAGCAGGCGGAAGATCACCATGGCTTTGAGCACGGTCATCATCAAGTTTCGAACCGGCTCGAATCCTTGGTGGAGCACCACGAACGCGACGAAGGCGCCGGCGGCCAGCACGGCGACACCCGCCAACCGAATCAGATAGCGGGCGAACAGCGGTTCGACCCGGCGTATGGGTGGGAGGCTCAGTGCCTGGCGCGCCAGCCGCGCCCGGCTGGCGCCCGTGGCCCTGAGATAGCCGTACTCGCAGAGCAGGCCGAACAGCACCACGGCGAGGATCCCGAACACGACCACCAGAGGTCTGGCCGCCGATGCACCTTCCGGTGCCAGGCCCCTGTAAATCGCCGCGGGTAAGCTCGCGATCTCGGGGGCAGCCCTCCATGCGGTGCCAAAACCGACGCGCATGGCCTCAGCCACGCCTACAAACGGGTCAGTCTGGGGCCCTACGGGCGCCGCCGCGGCGGCATTGCGTTCCAGCATTTCCAGCACCAGGCTTCGGACCTGTTCGTCGCTCAGGCGTGCGAGCAGCGCTTCGCGTTCCGCCGGTGAGAGATCCTGATCCAGTGGCGAAGGCCCGGACGGAGGCGTGGAAGCGGTCGCCGCTGCCGCGACAGCGGGAGACGCAGCGAAGCTCGGAAGCATTGCAAACAACATCAGCAGCAAGGCGGCGGCGAACGCCGTGCAGGTCCGGCCAGGCAGTGTTGATTGCAGTATGTTCATGGCTGAAACCGAGTTGGTGTTGGCTTTTTGGAACAAGAGGCGCGGGCATTGCCCGCAGGCTTGGTCGGCCGCGTTACAGTGAACGTAGTGCCCCTTCAAATGGTGGCCGGATCTGTGGCTTTGATGAGATGCTGTGCGGCGCCCAGAAGCCCCGCGTCATCGGTGGTGATGACGAATGTCGGGATCGTCGCAAGATACCCTCGAAAGCGCCCGTGATCCAGGAAACGTTCCCGGAATGGCGATCGGTCGAATACCGGCCCGAGTCGGGGCACGATGCCGCCGCCAATGTAGACACCGCCCCGCGCACCCACGGTCAGGGCCAGATTGCCGCTGAGCGTGCCCAGCATCGCGCAGAAATGCGCAATGGCTTCGGCGCACAGGGCACACCCATCTTGCGCCTGCTGCAACACCTGCGGCGGGGTGAGTGTAGCCACAGGCAGGCCTGAGCGCGCGCGCAGCGCATCGTAAAGGTTCACCAGACCGGGGCCTGAAGCAACCCGCTCTCCGGAAACGTGACCGTATCGTTTGCGCAGGGTCAGGAGCAGCGCGTCTTCGGCGCGGGTGCAGGCGCCATAGGTGACATGACCACCTTCCCCCTCGATCGCCAGCCAGGTTTGGTTCAGGGGCACCGCTGTCGCCACTCCCAGTCCCGTGCCCGGTCCTATGACCGCCTTGGGTGTGTCCCCAGCCGCGCGACCGCCACCCACCTGTCGGACTTCATCCGCTCGCAGTTTCGGCACCGCCAGCGCGAGTGCGCGAAAATCGTTTATGAGCAGCAGTCGATCCAGCTTCAATCTATGCCGCAGTGCTGCAGTCGGAAATCGCCAGGGGTGATTGGTGAGCTCCGCCGTGTCCCCTTTCACCGGCCCGGCGACGGCCAGGGCGGCATTGTGCGGCCGATCTCCTCCGATCATGGACAGATAGCTTTCGATGGCGGAATCTGGCGTCGGGTGTTCGCGGGTTGGTATGACCCGTTTCCGTATCGGCGTGGTTTTGCCGGGCTCGAGCAGAGCGAAGCGTGCGTGCGTGCCGCCAATGTCACCCACCAATGCCGGTTCAGAACCCTGGAAATGCGGCTCCGTCATGGTTCGATCGGGGACCCGACCCGGTCCAGTTTGCCGGAGCCTGTAACCAGGCGCGACTGGATTTGTTCCGGCCTACAGTTGATGCACACAGCGTTGGGACGTTAGAGCCGATCCACAACGCCCGCGAGCAGCGATCGAACCGCTTCCGCCACCTCACCCAGGACCGGATTGTCGATCGCCTGCATGGAGGCGATCGGGTCCACCGCCGAGACCTTGATACGGCCGTCCGGGGTTTCCTGCACCACCACATTGCAAGGCAGCATGCTGCCGATCTCGTCCTCGGCCTGCAGGGCGCGGTAGGCATAGCCCGGATTACAGGCGCCGAGGATTCGATAGTTGCGGAAATCCACATCCAGTTTGTTTTTGAGTGTCGCTTTGACGTCGATCTCGGTCAGCACGCCAAAGCCGGCGTCTTTCAGTGCCGCAGTCACCCGCTCTATGGTTTCGTCGAATCCGCCGTCAAGGGTCTTGGTGAAGGTGTAGGCCATCGGGTTTGCTCCTGAATTTGTCTAACGGGGGTGGTGTGAGGGGGCGGGTGCTCGGGGTTTTGGGGACAGACGGGTTCAGGTCGCGGCCGCTCGGGCCAAGGCCTGCCCGAGATCCCAGAGGATGTCGTCCAGCGTCTCGATGCCCACCGAAATGCGCACCATGTCGGGTGTGATGCCGGCAGCGCGCTGTTCCGCTTCACTCATCTGTCGGTGGGTGGTGGACGCCGGATGGATCACCAGCGTTTTCGCATCGCCCACATTGGCCAGATGACTGAGAAACTCCAGGGATTCGATAAAACGAACGCCCGCTGTCTGTCCACCGTCGATGCCGAATGTCAGAATGGCGCTGGCGCCTTTGGACAGGTAGCGAGTGGCCAGGGCGTGGTACGGACTGTTCCTCAGCCCCGGATAATTGACCCAGGCCACCGACGGGTGAGCAGCCAGGAATTCCGCCACCGCCAGCGCGTTTTCGCAATGGCGATCCATGCGCACCGGCAGCGTTTCCAGACCCTGCAGCAACAGGAATGAATTGAATGGGCTGAGGGCGGGGCCAAGGGTCCGAAGGGTCTCGACCCGGGCTTTCATGGTGAAGCCAAAGTCGCCGAAGGTCTCGTAAAAGCGGACACCGTGATAGCCCTCAGAGGGTTCGGTCATCATCGGAAAGTTTCCGTTGTCCCAGGGAAAACGCCCGGACTCAACGATGATCCCGCCCATGGTGGTGCCGTGACCGCCGATGAATTTGGTGGCGGAGTGGACCACGATATCGGCCCCGAAATCCATCGGACGGCAGAGGTAAGGGGTGGCGAATGTGTTGTCCACAACCAGGGGTATACCGGCCTGGTGGGCGACGTCTGCGACCGCCTCGATATCCAGTACGTCGATCAGCGGGTTGCCCAGGGTCTCCCCATAGACCACCTTTGTGCGAGAGGTGAGGGCCCGGCGGAAGTTGCCGGGGTCGGCGGGGTCGACGAACACGGCATCAATTCCGAACCGGCGGAAGGTGACCGCAAGCTGAGAGTGTGTTCCGCCGTACAGGCTGCGGGAGGCGACGATCTGGTCGCCGTTTTCCAGCAGGGTCAGCAGGGCCACCATCTGGGCCGACATGCCGGTGGCTACCGCCAGCGCCCCGCGGCCGTTTTCCAGCGCGGCCATGCGCTCTTCCAGCACTGCCGTGGTGGGATTGCTGAGCCGTGTATAGATGTTGCCGAAGGTCTGCAGATTGAACAGACTGGCCGCGTGATCGGCGTCGTCGAAAACGTAGGACGTGGTCTGGTAGATCGGCACGGCGCGAGCACCGGTGGCCGCGTCCGGAATCTGCCCGGCGTGTAGACAAAGCGTTTCCAAGCCAAATGTGTGGTCGGCCACGGCCAACTCCTTGCGGGCTAGGGCCTGTTAACACTATGCGGACGCCCAGCGTTGGCCCTCAAATCAGGCCAAGCAAGGCGCGCAGAGCGCAGTCTGTTTATTCCAAATGAGCGATGTGCAACGCTGTACGGCCCGATTTGAGGGCCATCCCGGAGGGACAGACCCCATTTTCCACAGGCCTGCGTTGCCGTTTCGCTCATGCACCGCAGGTACACAGCGCTCACTGCGCCGGGTCCTGCAAAAAATGGGGCTCTGTCGATGGGTATCCGCATAGTTTTAGCAGGCCCTAGACCAAATGTCGCGGACGCCGCGAGGAGATCAGGCCGGTATTGACGCCAATGAAGTTGAGCCCGCCGAACAGGCGCGCGTGCTCTATTTTCATACACCGGTCCATAACCACTTCCAAGCCCCCGGCACGGGCGATCGCGGCCGCCGATTCGTTGACCACGCCCAACTGCAGCCACAGCACCTTTGCGCCGATGGCCACGGCCGACTCGGCCAGTGGGGGGATGTCCGCCGCACGTCGGAAGCAGTCCACCACGTCAACCGGTTCCGGAATGCTTTCCAGGGCGGGGTAGCAGGTCTGGCCCAGCACCTCATCGTAAGCCGGGTTGACCGGAATCACGCGATAGCCGTGATCCTGCAGGTACTTAGCCGCGAAGAAGCTGGGTCGATGCCAGTTCGCCGACAGACCGACCACCGCAATGCTGCGACTTTCAACGAGAATACGGCGCAGGGTGGGGATATCGGTCATGCAAGGCTCCACGTTTCGCTGTGTCAAACGGTATTCAGCGCTGATATTGAGGTCAAGCGGGTTAAACCGGCAAGGCCTGTGGCCTGCACCGGGTGACGTTTCCAGCTGGCCCGACATAGCGTCAAAGCACGAATTTTTTTGCGCCAGGGGCTTGACTTATGCACAGGGTTTGATGCGGCGGAAAGATGATTGTTAGGTTAGCGCGAAAGGCTTCTATGCGACATGAGAAATACAGAATAAAATATTGATCTATAATTAGAAAATAATATTTGGCTAATTTTGCAACAATTTGACAAGAATGCAGTCGCGGTAGGGGCTTCAGCCCGGTTGTCCCAGTCTGTCCACAGGTTTTTCCACAGCCCGTGTGGATAACGACCTCGACGCCTCACTGACCCGTCCTGGCCTGGCTTGGGTCTGTGTCCTGCGTGTCCGTTTCCCCTTCCTTCAAACTGTAGTAGGAGCGTGAGCGGAATTCTCTACGGTAGAGAATCCAGATCACCCAGGTGGTGCCGACCATGAAGGCGATCGGGTGGACGAACCATCCCAGGGCGGCGAGCGCGAAGAAGTAGGCCCGCAGCCCGCGATTGAAATGATTGGCGGCCGCGGTGTTGACGCGCGCCGCCCGCGAAGCGAACGCCTCGGCTTCGGCCTCACTGCTGGGCGTCAGCGGCGCCGAGCCGATCAGAATGGAGCAGTAGGTGAGCAAGCGGTAGCTCCAGGCAAACTTGAAGAAGGCGTAGATGAAAATCGCCACCAGCAGCAACACTTTCAGTTCCCACACCGCCCTGGAAGTGGGGATGGCCAGGGGCAGCTCGGCCGCCACCCGCACGGCCTGATCGGTGGAACCGAGGGCGGCCAGCAGGCCACCCACCAGCAGGATCGACGTGGAGGCGAAAAAGGCGACGCTACTGAGCAGACTGCCCTGTATTGACGTGTCTACCATGCGCATGTCGCGGCATAACATCATCCGCATCCAGCGATGGCGGTGCTCGGCCATGACGGCGGTGACCGTTTTTTCGCCCAGGGGAGAATAGTCCACCAACAGGGTAAAGCCCGCCGTCGTCAGGGCGAACCAGACCACGGCGGCATAATCCATGGTGCTGAGATCGTTCACCGCTGCAGCCTTTGGCTGAGACCTGATCGGGTCATGGGATGGAGCGCGCCGCTTCCGACAGGTTGCGCAGTTTACCGAGGGCAAGATCCCGGCCCAATAAGCCCAGCCCGCAATCCGGCGCCGCGATCAGGCGGCCGGCGTCGATGTGGCTCAAGGCGCTTACCAATCGCTCCCGTATCTCGTCCACCGTCTCCACCCGTGACTTGGCGATCGCCACCACGCCCAGAATCACCCGCGTGGTTTGGAACGGTTCCAACAGGGAGAGATCGTTGTGTCGGTGGGCGTCTTCGATAGACACCGCCATGATGGACGATGACTCGATGGCGTCGGCGAGCTGAAAATACGCTTCACGAGCGGCCTTGGGGTAGTCCGGGTTATCCAGGCGGTCCGGATAGCCGCAGCACATGTGCACCGTGCGGGTGACTTGGGCCGGGCAGCCGTGGAAGGCCCGCTCCAGATTCTCGAAGCCATAGGCCAGGGCGGCTTCCGGGTTGCGCGCGAACAGCGGCTCGTCGATCTGAATGTGCCGGCATCCCGCTCTGGCCAGCGCCAACACCTCGACGTTCAGGGTCTTGGCCAGATCGGCGCCAAGCCGTTGAGGATTCTGGTAATAGTTGTCCACCAGGGTATCTGTCATGGTCATGGGGCCGGGCATGGTGATCTTGACCGGTTTCTCGGTGTAGCTCTGGGCGACATGCCAGTCATGGGTCAGGCAGGGTTGTTGGATGGAGACCGGCCCGGTGATGCTGGGCAGGTAAGCGGTATAGGCGCCGTTGCGCAGCACTTTGCGGGTGAGGTTGTCGAAATCGATTCCGGTCAGATGACGGCAGTGATAATGGATGTAGTTTTCCCGCCGAACCTCGCCGTCCGTGGGAATGTCGATGCCGGCCCCCACCTGGTCCAGCACCGCGTCCCGCGTGCCCCGGTCCAACACGTCGTCGGCGTCCTCGCCAAGGGCTTCCATGGCCTCGGCCCAGCCGACCGTGGGACGTGCGGCGTCGGGCCCGTGGTCACTCTGAAACCAGTCCGGCAGGGCCACGTAGCCCGGCTTCGGGTAGGCGCCGATGGTGGTGGTCAGCAAAGCCATGCTCTGTATCCGTCCGTGATGGTTGATGGGTGGGGACTGGGTATTGGATTGTCCGGTTCCGTTGGGCTCAATGCCGGGGGTGATCGGCGCCTGCCGCCGCGCTCATTCCATCGATCAAACCAGCCAGTGCCCGCAGGCCCGGTTCGATGCGCTCCACCGGTATCGATGAGAAACCCAAGCGGAAATAGTTTTTGGGGGCATTGTGCTGGGCGAAATAGATCTCTCCCGGCTCGATGATGATACCGTGTTGCTCGGCCAGGGTTGCCAATGCGCTGGCGTCCAGGGTCTCGGGTCCCGCAACCCAGAACGAGGTTCCGCCAAAAGTGGAGGGCTGCGAGGCATTGGGCAACAGCTCCGACAAGAGCCGCCCCATCAGTTGCCAGCGTGCGGTATAGGCGTGACTCAGGCGGCGCACAAGTGAGTCGTGGTGTCCGGCCGACAGAAAGTGCGCCACGGTGCGTTGATTGTTGGTGGGAGGGTGCCGCAGCATGAGCCGCCGCATGGCGCGGGCCTCGCGGATCAGATCGGCGGCACCCACCATGTAGCCGACCCGCAGCCCAGGCGCCAGGGTTTTGGACAGGCTGCCCACGTAGACCACGCGCTGATCGGTATCCAGGCTTTTCAGCGCGGGCGTGGGCTCGCCCACGTAATTGGTTTCCGCCTCATAGTCGTCCTCGATCACGATCAGATCGGTCGTCCGTGCCCGGCTCAGCAAAGCCTCTCGTCGGGCCAGCGGCAGAGTCGCCGTGGTCGGGCAGTGGTGGCTCGGGGTGACGAACACGTACCTGCAGCGCTCCGGTATCTCATCCACCACCAGACCCTGATGGTCCACCCGCAGCGGCAACAGGTGGTCGGAAACCGTGCTGAAAATGTTGCGGGCGTCCGGATAACCCGGGTTCTCGATCCCCACCACGGTGTCCCGTCTCATCAGCAGGCTGGCGAGGATGTACAATGCGTGCTGGGCACCCATGGTGATCAGGATCTGATCCGGCTCCGCCCAGACCCCCCGTCTCGGCAGCACACGGGTACGAATCTCCTGAACCAGCAGCGGATCGTCGTGATCGATCAGATCTCGTGCCCAGCCCCGCATTTCCAGCACGCTGAGTGCCTGTCGGCAGCATTCGCGCCAGTCCGCGATTGGGAGCAATGCCGGGTCCAGCTGCCCGTAGACAAAGGGATAGGGGTAGCGCTCCCAGTCCAGCGGTTTGCGCACGTGCTTCAGAGCGGATGGCCGGCTTGCGAAACGCCGATCCCAGTCCGGCGGCATTGCCGCCGGTGCATCCTTGGACGGGGCTGCCCGGACTCGACCCGCCAGTATATCGCCGTTCACGAAGTAGCCGCTGCGCTCCTTGGACAGCAGGTAGCCTTCTTCCACCAGCCGCTCGTAGGCCAACACCACGGTGTTGCGGGATACGCTCAGCTGATGGGCCAGGCGTCGGCAGGACGGCAGCGGCGCCCCGTCCGGAATATGGCCGTCCAGGATGGCCGACACCAGCATTTCACGGACCTGGGTCTGCAGGCTGGCGCCGCTGCTGTCGGGCAGCCGGAAAAGGTAGTCGCGCATCAGCGGGCCGGGGATTTAGATTGATCGGACATGGCTGGACGATACTCCGCCGCTCTCGATTTGCGCAACCGGTTGCCAGGCTGCCTGTGGGCTGGCTCCAAGGTGGCGTTTGGGTTGGCTCTATGGACCGTGCGCGGCTGTGACTACCTTGACGGGAACGCATCGTCCGCTATGCGTCGGATTGCGATGCCCCTGACACTATCCCGTCGTACGGCGGCTTAACACGAGGCCTGGGACATGAAATACGCCAAGGACAGTCTCGATTATCACTGGATGCCGTTTTCGGCCAACCGCGATTTCAAAGCCGATCCGCGGCTGTTCGTCAAGGCGGAAGGCGTTTACTACTGGAATCACAAGGGTGACAAGCTGCTGGACGGTTCGTCCGGATTGTTTTGCTGCGCCGCGGGTCACTGCCGTTCGGAGATCACCGAAGCGGTACATCGGCAGATGCTGGAAATCGACTACACGCCCCACTTCCAGCGTGGTCACCCATCCTCGTTCGAACTGGCGCGGCGGGTGGTGGAGTTGACCCCCGAGCCAATCAATCGGGTGTTCTTTGTCAACTCCGGGTCGGAGGCGGTGGACACGGCGATGAAAATCGCCTTGGCATACCACCGGGCCCGGGGTGAGGGCCAGCGTCTCCGGTTCATTTCCCGGGAACGGGCCTACCACGGCGTCAATTTCGGCGGTACCGCACTCAGCGGCCTGGTCAAGAACCGGCAGAGTTTTGGGCCTGGTCTGGCCGGCGTTGCCCATATGCGGCACACCTGGCTGCCGGAAAACCGGTTTGTCAAGGGCCAGCCCGAGCATGGCGCCGAACTGGCGGACGATCTCCAGCGCATGGTGCAACTCTACGGCGGCGACACCATAGCGGCGTGTTTTGTGGAACCGGTGGCCGGCTCGACCGGCACCCTGGTGCCACCCAAGGGTTATCTCGAGCGGCTGCGGCAGATCTGTGATGAGCATGGCATTTTGCTGGTGTTCGACGAAGTCATCTGCGGTTTTGGTCGCATGGGCACCCCGTTCGCGGCCCAGGCCTTTGGTGTCACCCCGGACATCATGACCATGGCCAAGGCGCTGACCAACGGTGCCATGCCCATGGGCGCGGTTGCGGTGAGACAGTCGGTCTATGACACGGTGGTCGATCCGGCGCCCAACGAGGCGGTGGAGTTGTTTCATGGATACACCTACTCGGGGCATCCTGCGGCCTGCGCCGCCGGTCTTGCTACAATGGATATCTACGAGCGGGACGGCTTGTTCGATCGTGCCGCCGAGTTGTCGCCCTATTTTCTGGACAGCATGTTCTCACTGAGCGATTTGCCGGTGGTGACCGACATTCGGGGTTACGGCATGATGGTGGGCGTGGATCTGGCCCCTTCATCGGTTCCGGGTTCGCGCGGCCACGATGCGCAGAAAAAGCTGTTCGACGCCGGGTTACACGTAAAGACCACCGGTGACAGCGCGATCATCGCGCCGCCGCTGATCTCGGAACGGGCTCACATCGACCAGATGTGCGAAATTTTGCGGACTGTTCTGGGCCAGTATTGATTGCCGCCGGGTCGCCCCCGGCGAGCCGTTGCCACCAATCAGGAGATGAGTATGTCATCTGTCATGGAGTCGTCCAGGGCGACCACGATTCGAACTCTGCAGCACTACGTCAATGGACGGGGTGTCGAGGGTGAGAGCGGTCGTTTCGGCGACGTGTTCAATCCGGCTACCGGCGAAGTGCAGGCGCGGGTGCCTCTGGCCAACACCGAGGAGGTGGGTCGGGTGGTGCAGGCGGCCAAGGCCGCCTTCCCGGGTTGGGCGGCGACGCCGCCTGCGCAGCGCGCGCGTGTGATGTTTCGGTATCTGAATCTGCTGGGCGAGCACCTCGACGAACTGGCCGCTCTGGCCTCGTCGGAGCACGGTAAAACCTTTGAGGATGCCTGCGGTTCAGTCACCCGGGGCATCGAGATCGTCGAATTTGCCTGCGGTATCCCGCAGCAGCTCAAGGGTGAGTTCAGTGACAGCGTGGGCACCGGAATCGATTGTCACAACGTTCGACAGCCTCTGGGAGTGTGCGCCGGAATCACGCCGTTCAACTTCCCGGCCATGGTGCCCATGTGGATGTTCCCGGTGGCCATCGCCTGCGGCAACACGTTCATACTGAAACCTTCGGAGCGGGACCCCTCAACCGCCTTTCGCCTGGCCGAACTGGCCCTGGAAGCCGGTCTGCCGCCGGGTGTGCTCAATGTGGTCAATGGAGACAAGGAGGCGGTGGACGCGCTGCTGACCAACCCGCATGTCGACGCGGTCAGTTTTGTCGGCTCCACTCCCGTCGCCCGCTACGTCTACGAGACCGGAACCGGGCACGGGAAACGGGTCCAGGCACTGGGAGGTGCCAAGAACCACCTGGTGGCAATGCCGGATGCGGATCTGGAGCAAACTGTGGACGCCCTGATGGGTGCGGCCTACGGGTCCGCCGGCGAACGGTGTATGGCCATCTCGGTGGCGGTCGCTGTGGGAGACGAGGTGGCGGATGTTCTGGTGGAGCGACTCAAACCGCGGATCGAGGCCCTCAAGGTGGGCGCCTACGACGAACAGGGCGTGGAAATGGGGCCGCTGGTGACCGCCGCTCATCTGGCCAAGGTCACCGGTTACGTGGACAGCGGTGTCGAGGAGGGCGCCACCCTGGTGGTGGACGGGCGCGACCAGAAGCCCAGCGGACGCGAACAGGGTTTTTTCATCGGTGGATGTCTGTTCGACCATGTGCAGCCGCACATGAAAATCTACCAGGAGGAAATCTTCGGCCCGGTGCTCAGTGTAGTTCGCGTGCCGGACTACGAGACGGCCCTGGAACTGGTCAATGCGCATGAATACGGCAACGGAGCCGCCATATTCACCCGGGACGGGGATTCGGCCCGGGATTTTGCCCGGCGGGTCAACATCGGCATGATTGGAATCAATGTGCCGATACCGGTGCCAACGGCCTACCACAGTTTTGGCGGCTGGAAGCGCTCTCTGTTCGGCGACCACCACATGCACGGTCCCGAGGGTGTGAGATTTTTCACCCGCATGAAAACCATCACCAGCCGCTGGCCGTCGGGCATCCGATCGGGTGCGGATTTTTCAATACCGGTGATGCGCGATCGTTGAGCGCCGCGTTTCAGCCATAAAAAAGCCCGCCGATTGGCGGGCTTTTTTTGGTTCTCAAGCCTGAGCGCTGATCGCCTGCAGCGGATCGATGTAGGTCTGACCCAAAGCCTCGGCCACTTCCTCGCAGGTCAACTGACCCCGATGCACGTTGAGGCCGGCCCTCAAGTGAGGATTGTCAGTCAAGGCCTGACGGTATCCCTTGTTGGCCAGGGTCAAAACATAGGGCAGGGTGGCATTGTTCAGGGCAAAGGTGGAGGTGCGCGGCACGCCGCCGGGCATGTTCGCCACGCAGTAATGGACTACGTCGTCCACCACGTAGGTGGGCTCCGAGTGGGTGGTCGGCCGCGAAGTCTCGAAACATCCCCCCTGGTCGATGGCCACGTCCACAACCACCGAGCCGGGTTTCATTGCCCGCACCATTTCCGCGGTCACCAGCTTGGGCGCCGCGGCCCCGGGAATAAGTACCGCGCCGATAACGAGGTCGGCTCCCAGCACGTGGGTTTCCAGGGCCTCGCGGGTTGAGTAAACGGTATTGGTTGAACGTCCGAACTGGTGCCAGTGCTCCTCCAGCACATCGTTGTTGCGATCCAGCACCCACACGTCGGCCCCCAAACCCACGGCCATGTGGGTGGCATGAGTACCCACGACGCCGGCGCCGATCACCACCACCTTGGCAGGTGCCACGCCGGGCACACCGCCCAGCAGCATGCCCAGCCCGCCATGGGGTTGTTCCAGGCAGTAAGCGCCGGCCTGGATGGACATGCGGCCGGCAACCTTGGACATGGGTGCCAGCAGCGGCAAACCGCCGCGGGGTGAAGTGACGGTTTCATAGGCAATGCATACCGCGTCGCTTTCCACCAGATCGCGGGTTTGTGCCGGGTCCGGCGCCAGGTGCAAATAGGTGAACAGCACCTGTCCTGGGCGCAGTCGCGCCCGCTCCACCGCCTGGGGCTCCTTGACCTTGACGATCATGTCGGCTTGCGCAAACACTTCCTCCGCGCTTTCGACGATGGTGGCGCCTGCGGCTTCGTACTCCGCGTCACTTGCGCCAATGCCGACTCCGGCATTGCTCTCCACCATTACCTCATGTCCGTTAAGGACCACTTCTCCCACGCTGCCCGGGGCCAATCCCACCCGGTACTCGTGATTCTTGATTTCCTTGGGCACGCCAATCAGCATCGACCGCTCTCCGTTGTCAATCTGGACCACTCGGGTCCGTACAGCCAAACGCGCCGCCATGCGGGAACATATTCCTCGCCGATGGAGGCGGACCACTACGAAATCCCTGATTTATTCGCACGGTTGAACAAATCAGGGCTTCCCTGGGACAGACTAGGGACGGTGCGAAATGGGGGGTAGAGCCAGATCGGCTCCGTCCGCCGTGCCAGGTTTGCCGGGGACTGAAGGGGGCCGCTCCGATATGGTTACTGCCCGCCGCCGGACTGCTCACGCAGATTGTTCGGGCTGAACAGGTTCTGGTAGCCCTGGGCCTCTTCCGGATCGTCTTCGGCGGGATCGCCGTCTTTGGGATCAGCCCCGGTCTGTCCGGTCAGGTTGCCGGGTGAAAACAGGCCCTGATCAGCACGCGGCTCGTCTTTGGTTTCGCCGGCTGGGTCCGTTTCGCCGGCCCGTCCCTTCAGGTTGTCGGGCGCAAAGATGCCGCCGTAGCCTTCGCTACCCTTGGCCTTGACGTCGCTGGACGGCCTGGCTTCGGGTGTTGTCGGTTGGTTTGCCTCACGCTGCGCCTTGCGCTTCTCGCGCAGGGCTTGGATCCGTTCCTCGGCCAGCCGTCGCTTTTGCTCAGTGACCTGTACCTTGCACTCGTCGACGCCCACAGTGCCGGCAAAGTAAACCGTGCCCAGGCCAGCGACGAACACCAGCAGCATAACCGCAACCGCGGGGTTGCCGATGGCGCCGGCCCGGGCTTTGTTCACCGTGGCCATGTCGGCGCCGCCGGCCTCCAGGGTAGCGGCGCGCTCGGCCGCCTGTTCCCGGCGCTTGTATACCTCGTGGGCCACCGCGCCGATCAGGGTCAGTACCACGATCACAACCGCCAGGGCGCTGATGGACGGGTTGATGCCGTAACGCACCTTGCTGGCCAGAACCGTGGTCAGGGTGCTCTCGGAGACGATGGTGAAGACCGTGGTGTTGTAGTTCTCGAAGGAAGCCAGAAAGGCCAGCACCGCAGCGGAACCGATGGCGGGCTTGAGAAACGGCAGCATCACCTTGCGGAAGGCCTGCACATGGGTGGCACCCAGGTCCAGCGCCGCTTCCTCCAAAGCCGGGTCGAAGCGCTGTAACCGGGCAATGAACACCAACATGCTGTAGGCCGATATGAAGGTGGATTGCCCGACGATGGTGAGAAAGGTGCCGTCGTAAAACCATGACTGGTAGCTGGCGTCGAACATGACCCCCAAACGGTCCCAGAAAATGAGCGTGGAGATGCCCAGCACCACCCCCGGCACCAGAATGGGTGAGACCACGATCGTGTAGTAGATCGGCCGCACCCGCTGGCTTACCTGGGTCAACATCAATGCCCCGGCCAGCCCCAGGGGGACCGCGACCAGCACCACGCCCAGGCCGATCACCAGACTGTGGCGCAGGCCCGCCATCAGCTTGTCGTCCTGGCGCAAAACGTCAAACCACTCGATGGTGAAACATTCCCAAGGTGACACCCGCGGAAAGGCCGCGCTGTTGAATGCGGTCAGGCTCATCAGGATGAGGGGCCCGAACAGATAGCCGAAGAACAGGATGATGTAGCTCCACACCGCAATCCGGAGGATGCGCTGCGAGGTCATCGTCCAATGGCTCCCAGTTTGACCTTGAACAGACGCATCATCAGCAGCACGAAGGCGATGCAGGTGACCAGCAGAACAATTGCGTAGGCCGAGCCCCGGGGCCAGTTACCGCCGGTATTGAACCACTGGTAGATGATCTGGGTGAACCAGAGGCTGCTTGGGCCGCCCAGGATCTGGGGCGCCGCCAGGGCGCCGGCCGACAGCATGAATACCATGGTGCAGCCCGAGGTGATGCCGGGTTTGGCAAAGGGGATCACCACCCGCCAATGGATGCGCCACCAGGGCGCGCCCATGTCGCGGGCGGCCTCGATCTGATTGGTGTCCAGGCTTTCGATGGCGTTGTAGAGGGGGAAAATCATCAACAGGATGTAGGCATAGCCCAGGCCCGCGTACAGGGCGATGTCCGCCTGGATGAAATCCATCGGTTCCGACAGCACGCCAATCCAGATCAGAAACGCGTTGATGATGCCGGTGGAACCGAACAGGATTCGGA
The DNA here is from genome assembly GCA_024641125.1 of Candidatus Competibacteraceae bacterium. Lineage (GTDB taxonomy): Bacteria > Pseudomonadota > Gammaproteobacteria > Competibacterales > JAHEDQ01 > JAHEDQ01. The sequence goes on from JAHEDQ010000055.1 coordinate 18,749, forward strand.
AAGCGAACGCCCGCAGAATCTCATTGACCCAGAACGGAACGATCAATGACAGCACCATCAGCCGCGCATATCCCCCCTGGGCGGACTTGGCCAGGTAAAAGGCGATGGGATAGCACAGCACCAGATCGAACAGGGTGACGAACACCGCCGCCAGCAGGGTGCGCAGAAACACACTGAGATCGACTACGTTGAGGGGTTCCGGGTTGTTGGGACTCCCGAACATCAGAAACTCGTAATTGCTCAGGGTATAGACGTCTTTCGGTCCGCCCAGGTCCGCCGGAGGCAGGTTGAATCGGAACGAGAAATCGAGCATGAACACCTGAGGCAGCACGATCAGGAACACGATCCAGAAGCCCACGGCGCCCAGCAGCAGGGACGACAGGACCAGACCGTTGCGGTTGAAGAACTGCTGGAAGTATCGGATCACACCCATGGCGCTGGTCTCGTCTCCCGGTCAGAGGGTCACTCGGCGGCCAACGGGCCCTTGGGCAGGGCGACGGCCAGACCCGCGTCGAATCCAAGTTTTACTCCGGTGCCCGGTGGGTGGCTCAGAGCGCGACCGTCGTTAACCATGGACAGGGTCATGCGCCGGTCGTCCGGCAACGCCAGGTAGACCTGCCATAGGTTGCCCTCGAATTCCTCCTGAACGATGGCGGCGTGGAGTTCGTTGTCGAACCGGTTGGTTTGGTCCGCGAAATTCAATGATTCGGGTCGTACGAACACATAGGCTTCATCGCCCTTGCTCAAACTCCCGGCGCTAGCCCGGGCGCGGATCGAACCGTACTCGGTGGCCACCACGGCGTGGCTGTCGCCGACCTCGGCCACATGGCCTGGAAGCATGTTGTTCTCACCCACGAACGAAGCCACGAACGCGGTTCCGGGGCGGTCATAGATGGTATTGCCGTCTCCAACCTGCTCCACAACCCCCTCACGCATCACCGCAACGTGATCGGACATGGTCAGGGCTTCGCCCTGATCATGGGTGATGTAGATAAAGGTAATGCCCACCCGCTGCTGTATTGTCCGAAGCTCGGTACGCATGTGCTGTCGCAGCTTCAAGTCCAGAGCGGACAGGGGTTCGTCCAGCAGCAGTACCTCGGGCTCTGCCGCCAGGGCCCGGGCGATGGCCACGCGTTGCTTTTGCCCGCCGGACAGTTCGCTGACCTGCTTGTCTCCCTGACCGGCGAGTGCAATCAGATCCAGCAGCTCGTCGGCGCGTTTGCGCCGTTCGGACTTGGAAACGCCCTTCACCTCGAGGGCGAAGGCGATGTTTTCCCACACACTCATGAGCGGGAACAGGGCCAGGTTCTGGAAAATCAGCGCGGTGGGGCGGCGGTTGGGTCCGATCCCCGCCATATTCTTGCCACCGATGCGCACCTGGCCTTCCGACGGCTCGAGGAAGCCCGATACCGTCCGCAGCAGTGTGGTCTTGCCACAGCCCGACGGGCCCAGGAAGCTGAAAAACTCGCCACCCTTGATTTCAATGTTGACGTCCCGCGCGGCCACGAACTCACCGAACCGGACCCAAACGTTGTCGAGTTCAACGCCTGCGCTCATGGCAATTCATTTCCTGACTGGGAATCCGCTGCATTCGGGAACGGGCGATACCGGTCTCCGGCGCCGAGTCTCGGCGCCGGAGAGCTGCCATCTGCGTTTGCCAGGGGCAGGTTTGATCCACCCTCGGCAATGCGCTCCGAAACGACTCAAGCGTTGACGAATTTGTTTCGGTACTCGGTACGCACGTCGGCATACCACTGGGGCTCCTTTGGCCAGGGCCAGAGGTTGGCCAGGGAATCGCCGGGATAGACCGAGCCAAAGGTATCGGCATATTGCTGGCTGGCGAACTTGTCGGCGCCCAGCACCGCCGAATTGTAGCCGTGCCCGCCCCAATCGGGGTTACCGCCACCGTCGATGGATTTGCCCGCCGGATCCGGATCGAAACTATAGTCCAGGAAGGCGTAGACCTGATCCATGTTCTCCGCACCGCTGGACAGGGACATGCCGTCCACCCAGGCCAGAGCGCCCTCTACTGGCGCCCGGTATTGCACCGGATCACCCGCATTCATCAGGGTGATGGGCGGTCCGTCCCAGCTCTGCCCGACCAGCACGCCTTCGTTGAGCAGACCGTTTTTCTGCGAATCCGCGTCGTTCCAGAATAGCTTGACCTGATCCTTGTTCTTGATGCAGTAATCGGTGACCACCTCCCAGGTTTTGCGCATCGTGGCCTCATCGTCGTAGGCCTTGCGCATCGCTCCGGGCTCCAGTACGCCGGTGGTCTCCAAGTACAGGCCAGCGCCGAGCATGCCCGAGTGAGGCCGCATCATGGTCTTGCCCTTGACATCCTCCTGCCAGATGTCGCCGTAGCTGGGGAGCTCGCCCTGCCGTGGTGGTGTCCACAGATCGGTGCGCCAGGATACGCCTTCCGTGCCCCAGATGTGGGGCAGCCAGTGCGAGCCTTTGCCGTCGAAATTCCACTCTTCGTCACCCACCCGCAGCATGGCCGGGTTGACGTTGTTGAGATTGCTGATCCGGCCGTAATCGAACGGCTGCAGCAGTCCCAGGCTGATCCACTGGGGCGAACGCATATTGGTCGGGCTGACGATGTCGAAGCCGCGACCCTTGGTCGCCTTCATTTTATTGATGATCTCTTCGTTTGAGCCGATGCCGGTGTAGTTGATGGTGATGCCGGTGGTGTCCTTGAAATCCTTGAGCAGCCCCGGGGGCAGGTAGTCGGACCACATGAGAATGTTGATCTCACCCGACGAGGCCAGGGCCTTTGGGCTGATGATCCAAGGCCCTACCGCGGCGGCCAGACCGGCGGCGCCGGTGCCTTTGATAAAGCTGCGGCGTGATACACCCGGCTTATCCGTCACGTTCTTGCTCATACTTCCCCCTGCGTCGGTCAATTGATGTGGTGTCCGCCGGAAGGCCCGGTCGAACGCGTGTCGAGCATGCCATAGACAAATAGGTGTCCGGACGGTCCACGTCAACCCACAATGCCCGCGACACGGTTGGATGGATCGGATTCGCACCGACCGCTGCGGGCCCTGTTTGAACTCGTAACCCATGGTTGAGCCCGCACCGGGCCCCTGTCGGCGTTGCCATCGGGCCAGGCGCCGGCTTTCAGGGCGACCTGTCTGAAGGCCGCGCCCGGACCGGCTGGCTCGGGAAAAGGGCGGGATTGGCCGTTTCTTGCCGGTTTACAAATGCACATACACTGTGCGAAATGGTGATGCGCATTCCAACGCCGGGAGGTGCGGTGATCGGAGTACCGTATTGGGCGAGCGCCGAAATGTTTTGTTCGTAACCGGTGACCAGTGGCGCGGCGATTGGCTTGTCGGGCGCCCGCACCGATGGCTGAGCACCCCCAATCTGGCCGCCCTGGCCGCGGAGGGGGTGCATTTTTTTAGAGTCCCCGATAGGGGATCCGTAAACCCCTCGCCTTTAGGCGACGGATAGGTCCG
>JAHEDQ010000056.1 GCA_024641125.1 Candidatus Competibacteraceae bacterium
CGATGATCCCTATCAAACGCCCGCGAACCCGGAGCTTCGCATCGACAGCACAGAGTGTTCGCCCGATCAGGCGGCTCAGAGGGTCATTCTCAAGCTCGAAAGCATGGGTTTCATCAGGGCGAACTAAGATTTCGCAGGCGGCTGACCGGTCGGAGGTGGCCGCCCGCTTCACAATGACGACACGGTTCAGGCTGGGGGGCGCAACAGGTGAGTCTGCCTTTCGGGGTAGCGGACGGATTGCCCAATTCTGGTACTTAGTCGTAGATCCATGATGCCGCAGTGGTAGCTGCTACAGAGGTTGATTCCGCGCAATACCCATCGCTTAGGGCGCCGACTGCAGTTGAGGAGGAGTAGTAAGAGTAGCAATGTCTTATTGGAGGTTTCGCCATGTTCTGGCTAGGAGCGTTTGGCGGCTGTTTGAGTAGGGCTTGAATTCCATCAAGTGAGCTTCTGATCTATTCCGGACGAAGCCGACTGGAGAGTGAAATGTGCAGATGCAAGGTGCAGACTGCGGGTGATAGTTGTGCTATTGCCAAGATTTGCACGGATGAAACTGTGCATTTCAGTCCCGAGATGCAGGCTCACGAATAGATCAGAGGCTCACTAGAGTTTGAAGTTCGCGTTTATCGATCCAATGCCGGTCATGCCGCATTGGCGGGTTCGAGATTGCTTTCTAGTGTCTTCTGAGCATGTGCCATGAGTTCAGCCGAAGATTTCTGGTTCTGATCAGTACCTTCAAAAGATGCTGCCAGTAAGAATGCTCGTCGCGCCCATACCTTCCGCAGGCTCCCGCCCTTGTCGCCCTCGCGCGGCGTAGTCCGCCACTTTACCCCTTCAATCACGTGATAGAGCAGGAACCAGTCCGCATGGATTGAAAGCCAGTGTTCGTGCTGCTCTGGCATTCCTGAGAAATAGCGCTTCTCAAATAGATCAATCAATGCGGTCCCGTGGCGTCGCAATATGTTGCTGATCATGGCACTCAGGTCGTGCCAGATTGGTCTCACGGTGACCCGCTCAAAGTCAATCCAGGTAAGCGAATCCGTTTTCCCCACAATGAGATTGTGCGGGTTGATGTCTCCGTGTGACAGAGCGATGAATCCTTGCATTTCCGGCCGGTCCAGCATCTGCCGAGCCAAGTTGATGAGTCGGCGTTCGGTCTCGCTCCATGGCTGTCCGGACTGTTCGACGCGCTTCACACGTTGCTGGAACCTGCCGGGATCATGCAAAAACAAGCTCTCGTAGGGCGCTACATAGGTAGACGGTGTCCTGTGCCATCGTCTCGCAGAATCGGCAAGGCGTGCTGCGGTAAGCGGAGACATTTTCTCCCAACACGTGGGTCCGTCGATAGACTCTTCCAATATCGCGAACACGCGTTGCGCTCGTATCCTGGTGAAGCAGGTCTGCACTGTCCTTGGAACATCGATGCCGGCCTGCGGCATAAACTCACTTACCCAGAGGGCACGAGCAGCGGCAATGAGTCGATCGATCGGATACAGTCTCAGATAACAATCCATCCCGATCACGTTCAAGGTCGAAACGCTAAGCAACTCAGGCGTCGGCCCCATTTTTGAACACTGTTCAAGCCGGGTACGCACGGCGTCGTCGAGATCTCTTGGAGACACTAGTCCTTCACGTCTGCGGTTCAGCAGCCGAAAACCGCCTATCGCGGAACGTGGTGACTTCAGCGCTAACCGAGCATACGGTGCAAGTTTCAGTTGTGCCTTCCTCGTGACGCGTCCCTGGAAGCAGAATTGTCATCTTAATGAAACCCGATCGCAACACATTGCTTTGGGTGAAGATGCTGATCGCGTCAGTAAGAGGCAGGTGGGGCGCAGTCAAAGTGCAAGTCTTTATATTGCCAGCGTTTAGTAAACGTCCGATCATGCGGACAAGCATCGCTGCTTCGCCGCCTTAGCAGGGCAACGTGAGGCTGATTCCGAGAGGGGCGGGGCACCAGCTGCATCAATTGGTTCAGATTCCCCGCTCTCTGGCCGGCTGGGATGCCTTGTATACCCGCCGGTCGATTCAACTGCGCAGGACGCTGAACATCCGCTGATATCATGAAACTCAGGTACGTGACCGCTGTTGGATTTTTCACCCTTGCCCCAGAACGCCGAGAGGAGATGATTGCGAGACTGGAAAGCTCTCATTGCAGAGTGGGCAACTTGACCCCGCGGATTGGTGGTCCGCCTCTGTAACATTGGCGATCCGAGGTTTTTCTAATCGCTACTGCACCAGTGACTTGATGCATCGAATCGGGCGGATCTTGGTGAAGACTGGCGTAGTGATCAGTGTGCTCGGTCTGGCAGCCGGTTTCGGATTGTTGTTCGGCGATCTGGATAGGCTTGCTCTTTGGGTGCTGGCTTTTGTGCCCGCAGGGTTTCTGCTGGCTTTTACCGGCCTGGTCGCCGCGCTGCTGGCCGGCGACTCCGGCCCACCCCGTGGCCCCGAGGACTGATCAATGGATCACGGCCGATCCAACTCAATCCGATGAGCAAAGTTATCCCCATTTGTCAGCGTGAGCTGCTGGAAGCCAAGCAGTCCAAGAAGATCCAGGAAGGTAAACACGTCTTCCACCTGCAGATCCTGAAAGATCGGTGTTTGTCGCGCCTCTGCCGTCAGCAAAGCCAACAGGCCCCGCATGCGATAAAGCGTGTCATAGCGGCCCGATCCGAGGGCTGTGATGATCAGCTTTTCCGCTTCCGCACCCTTGGCGAAGATGGCCACGTCCGGTGGGTAGGGGTTTCCCAGAGCGACCCGTGTCATCTCCGTGACAAACAGGATGCGCCGCCTTCGGTCCGAACCAGGCAGCGGTTCGCCTCGGGTTTCCACCATCTCAGTGCTCTCCGGCTGGGGATAGTAGTAACCGGCGTGGCGATCTGCCGAGTCGGCGTTATGGGTGACCAGCAGAAGCACGCCGAGGACGATCGGCCTCCAGTAATTACACAACGGCGTCGTCATGGATTCTGTCTCCCGAACACTGAAAATGGAATTCTGCCATGGATATGCAACCCGTCTACGCTTAGATTGGAGGGAGTAATTCGGCCGTAGATGAAGATTCTTCATGAGGTGGGTGGCGCAATGACTGTCAATCGGGTGATGGTTTGGATTTCCTCAGTAGCCGCTGCAATGCTGATGCTGGGCGTCGCGTCTGCAGTCGCGGCGGAGTTGCGGGATTTTCACGGTTCGTACGAAGGGATTGCAATCGCGTCCGTCGAGTCGCCGGAAGGTCAGGACACCGAGTTGTCGATACGCAATCTCGATATGGCCATCGGCCCGGCGGGACGTGACGGGTTCTGGATCGATTGGCAAACACTCATGCGGTCCGAGGATGCATCCGGTATGCCGAGATACCGCCGCAAATCCTCGCGTCTCGAATTTGTCCAGGTACGTCCAGGTGTCTACCGCGGACCGTCGGGCCAAGGCGACGATGATGTGGAGTATACCAGCTGGGGCAACCTCTCAAATGATACCCTTACTGTGTATGAACTTGCCCGTCAGGTTAACGGGAGTTTTAGCCTGAGCACCTATCGGCGCACTCTGACAGAGGTCGGTTTGGCACTGGAGTTCACGTACTTGCGTAACGGCGAGCGCATCCGTCGGGTGGAAGCGGAAATGCGCAGAGTTTCGGGAGGCTAAGGTGATGAAATCAAATGATTTGAGCGCTGCCCGTTCTGCTTCTGTAGGTTCAGTCCGGTCCCGCTCCAATCCTTTCACTATACGGGTCGTTCAGACGAGCGGCCTTGCGCCCCGCATCAGCTGGCCTTTGCGATGGACGTTGATGCTGTTTTTCTGGGTGACGCTTACTTGCGCACATGCGGAAAGTTCACTAGAGCCCTTTTTTGGGGTGTACGTGGGACGGGCCGAATTGTTCAACCCAGACGGGAGTTTGCGGGAGGTGCGCGATCTGGATATCAGCATTTCGCCCGAGAAAATGGACGGATTCAACGCTGCTTGGATATCGGTAAGACTGGTGGACGGTCGCCGGGATGTGGATGGGGTCAAACGCTGGGTTCAGGAAAGCCACTTTGAGCGGGATCAAGAGGGGAGACTGATCGAAAGCACCCGATCCAGTCTTTTTGCGCGCAAGAGCAAGGTAGACATGCTGGCGGGCGACACCCTGCGATGGGCTAGGGTGGATGGTGATGTACTCAGCGTCTACAGCATGGCTGTTCTTGCGGACGGGCGCTACGAATTGCAGATCTACGACCGCAGTCTTACCGATCTGGGATTGGACCTGTCCTTTCAGCGTTTGGTGGATGAGGCGTTGCAGATATACGCGATCGGCAAGACCGTTCGAGTTGGCGATGCCGAGCCCGAGTAAGTGATGGAATAACCGACGCTCAGCTCGGGCTCGCTCGTGCCGGGTGTTCAGTCGCGCGTCTGGACCCGGATGTGCCGGGGTTTGTACAACACCAACTCGCCGCCGGTTTTTATCGCCCAGAAGGCCAATCGGCCGATCAGCAGCAGGCTAAACAGCACGATGACCCAGGCAAGAAAGTAGGACGGTCTGAAGTCGTCACCTGTGGCCGCGTATCGCGGCTGATTGGATTCCCCGCCCGCGGATGCCCTTGTGTCGCTGCCGGGCGTCAGGAGTTTGTCGATGTTGGAGCCTGTTTCCACCGCTTGCGCGAACCCATGAATCCCGGCGGGTTCCTGATACAGATTCCAAGCTTCGCCCATGACCTGAATGCCGGTCCAAAGCCCCACGATCAGAAGCAGCACGCCGGCCAGGCGCGCCAACAGGCCCAAAACGTCTTGCAGGAACGCCACCGTACCCGCCTTGCCCGCAACCATCCCTTCGTCCATTGCCGTCTCCCGTTCGATCGACCCGATCCGCACGACTGCTTCAGACCGGCGCAGCGAATGATCCCTTACCAAACAACATGGCACAACTTCTATATGCGTCGGTATCCGCCCGCTGGTATGGGGGGATTTGGCAATCGGTCTGTACTTTCAGCACAGCAATGTCGGATGGGATCATGTTGCCACGGAACAGATCGTGCTGTTTGACCATGCAAATCGATAGGCCGTTGTGGCGGCACGTCTTCGCACAGAACCGGTTCATGTTTCTCTTGATCAATGGGTTAAAGCCCTCGTAAAGATTATTTTGGCGTAAACAAAATCATAAAAAATCTAATTAACAATAAGTTGTTAAAATTATGCAAGGTAAGTTAGAAGCTTAATCATTTAAAGATATGATTATATTGATATTAACAATATTTTTGAACTTTGCGTGCTCAGCAATTTTCCGGTCCAATCAGGTAATTGCCACGAACAAATAGGAGATTTCCGCAGCTCGGCTGCGAGCCAGTCCCTTGGGCTGACGGCGGTGAGAGCCTAGTCTTTGCCTGCACACTCAGCGCTACAGACAAACCGAAGAAGAAATATGCAACAGCCTGTTCTGCTATTAGCCCTTTTGGTTCTGGTCGGGATTTTCGCCTGGTATGACATTCGAAAATCGGGCAACTCGAGAGAGGGTAGTTTGGGCCGACGAAAAGAGTCCGGCCTCGACTAGTCCCGACTACAGCGATAATCCGACTCCTCGATACACGACACTGTGAGCTTATCACTCAGATTTGCGATCTCTTAACGAGCAACCCGGCTGGGCGTGTTTACGCCCAGCCAGTCCTGCTACCGGGTCCGAAATTTCTATCGTCCGGGTCCCCGCTAGATGATTGGGTGGTGTTTGGGGTCAGTGTTACCTGGCTGACAGTTCGTCCAGCGTCAGGTGGAGTGCGTCCAGGCAGGCGCGCCCCAGGGCACGGCATCGCTGCGGCGACCAACCGTGTACTTGGTCCGGTGTTACGGCGCTGTCTTTAAACGGCTGTTCCAGGGTCATGGCAAGGCAACCGAATGTTTCAGCTATGTAGTTGGTACACATGGTTAGGTTGCCCTGACCCGGCCGGTTGATCGGGTACCCATGTTCCCGCTGAAAATCAGGATTGATACGGGTGAGATGGCTGCTAAAGGTATCCAGATGACTCAGTTGTTCTGACTTCAGCGAGGGTATTCCGTGAAACCCCGCGATGAAGTTATAGGGCAGCACTTCGTCACCGTGGACGTCGAGCGAGAAATCGACCCCAGTTTGGTGCATTGCCTGTCGCACCCAGTACACCTCGGGGCTGCGCTCCAGGCTCGGCGCCATCCATTCCCGATTCAGATTGGCGCCCGCCGCATTGGTGCGCAGGTGGCCCCTGTGGCTGCCGTCTGGGTTCATGTTGGGGACTACGTTGAACACACATTGCGACAACAAAGCTCGACTCACAGGGTCGTTGGAATCCGTCAGACGGTCCAGCCAGCCCTCCATCCACCATTCGGCCATGGTTTCCCCGGGGTGCTGACGTCCTATGATCCAGCAGACTTGACGATTGGGTGCCGACTCTCCGATGTGCAACAGATCCAGATCACGTCCGTCGAGGGTGGTTCCCACAACCCGGTGCGTGACGCCGGCACGCTGGCCGATGCGCGCGATCAGGTCGGCATGCCGTTCCAACGAGTAGGGCGCGAAGTAGGCGTAGTAGGCCGTTGAGTGTCCAGGGCCATGATCAAAACTCAGTGTCTCACCATCGAATTCGGTCTCGACCCGGGTCCAGGATATACGGTCAACGGATCGCACTACGCGATAGTCCCGAAACCCGTCTGGATAGGTGGTCTTGCCGGCATTGACAATCCTGAGCCGTGCCACCTCGCCAGGGTTGTCCGCGGTCGCCCGAAAGTAAAACCACTGTAGAAACTCGGACTCATGATCCCGGCGAATCCGGAGGCGGATATCACCGGGTTCGTTGGCGCCCACAACCTCTATGTTGCCTCCGTCGAATGCGGCACTGATCTTCACGATGCTTTCCCCCATCCAGCCACACCGGGCCATCCCTGAGCTAAACTGATGACCGGATCATAGACGAGCCCAGGCTCGATTGCCTTGCCCCGCTGGCCTGGGTCGGGCAGTTTGGGACGAGCAATGAAAGGGAAGGCGCAATCTGTGAAACTTTGGGCCGGTGCGACCCGGCCGTACTCTGACGGGGGGCACGGATGCTGAACCTGGTGCACGGGAACCGAATCGAGCTGTTGGCGGATGCCCTTGCCGACCGCCTTGAGCTGGGCGCGCCCAGCTCGGTTCTGGCCCCGGATCGCATTGTAATCCAGAGCAAGGGCATGGCCCGTTGGCTTACGTTCCGCCTTGCTCAGCGCCAGGGCGTTGCGGCCAATATCAACTTCCCTTTCCCCGCAGCACACATTTGGGACACATTTCGGGCTCTGATGGGCGAGGAGGTGCCCGACGACTCCCCATACCGGCCCGAAGTTCTGAGCTGGCGCATTCTTGAGATACTGGAACAGGGTCTCGATCGGCCAGAATTGGATCCCTTGCGACGCTATATCGAAGGCGGGGATGCCGCACGACGGCATGCGCTTGCCACATGTATAGCCGATACCTATGACGGTTATCTGGTCTATCGTCCAGACTGGATTGACGCCTGGGAGCATGGCACGGATTCGGACTGGCAGGCGGAGTTGTGGCGTATCATGTCCCAGTCCGCCGGGTTGCACCGGGTGCGCCTGCAGAAGCGGGCAATTGAGCGGCTGATGGGGCCCGGGATTCCCGCCGGCACCTTACCGGAACGACTCCATGTGTTCGGTATTGCCGCTTTGGCGCCCAGTTATTGCGAAATTTTGTGTGCGCTGGCATCGGTCAGCGACGTTTGGGTGTACTTTCTCAATCCCTGTGAGGCCTACTGGGGCGACATCGTCTCGGAAAAGACCCTTGCCAAGGCCCGGCGAGAGGGTGTGCAGCGGGCGGCGTACCTGGATGTGGGCCATCCGCTGCTGGCTTCGTGGGGGCGCCAGGGGCGGGATTGTCTGGATCATTGGCTTGCTGCCGATCCCCAGGAACACCCACTGTTTCAGCCGGCTGAGACTGCCACATTGCTCTGCCGTTTGCAGAACGACCTGCTGACCCTTAATTGGCACGAACAGGCACCCGCGGATGAAATGGCGCCGTTTGCCCCCGACGATTCAATTCAGGTTCATGTCTGCCATTCCGGCCTGCGTGAAGTGGAGGTTCTGCAGGACCGTTTGTTTGCCATGTTCGCGGACGATCCAGGCCTGGACCCTGGCCAGATCGTGGTGTTGACCCCCGACATCGATACTTATGGTCCATATATCGAGGCCGTTTTCGGTTGTGAAACGGGCAGTCGATGGATCCCGTTCTCCATCGCGGATCGCAGCGCGCGCCAGGACAGCGCCATGGCCGACGCCCTCCTGTCCTTGCTGGAAACGCTGAACAGCCGGTTCGAGGCGGATCGGGTGCTGTCCCTACTCGACCACGCCGCCCTGCGCCGACGCTTCGGGCTCACAGAGGACGATCGTGAGCTACTGGTGGACTGGGTGCGGGATCTGGGTGTGCGCTGGGGCGTGGACGGTGCGATGCGCGCCGAGCACGGTGTGCCGGCGACCCATGAGCACAGTTGGCGTTTCGGTTTGGAACGCATGGTGTTGGGTTTCGCCCTGCCCGACGGGCCGAATCCGGAGGTTTTTGGTCACATTTTGCCGGATGGGCGCCTGGACGCCGGCGGCACTCAGGTTTTGGGTCGGTTTCTCCAGTTCTTCGACAGCCTGACCGCGCTCAGAGAGCGATCGAGGCGGCCCCGCCACCCTGCCGCCTGGGCTCACAGTCTGGAACAGGCCCTTGACCTGTTTTTTCTCGGGGACAGCGAGGAGGGTGTGGAACTGCAGCAGATCCGGGACGCCATGGCCGGCTTGGCCCAGGCCAGCCAGGAGGCCGGCTACCAGGGAGAGGTGCCCCTTGAGGTAGTCCTCGACCAGATTCAGCAGCGTCTGGATCGAGGGCGTGGCGCCGGGCGTTTTCTCACCGGTGGCGTGACTTTCTGCGCCATGGTGCCCATGCGCAGCGTCCCGTTCCAGGTGGTTTGCCTCATCGGGTTGAATGATGGCGTGTATCCACGGTTGGACAGCCACGTCGACTTCGACCGCCTGGGTGAGAACTGGCGGCGGGGTGACCGTTCCGGACGGGAGGATGATCGCTATCTTTTCCTGGAGGCGATTCTGTCGGCGCGACGGCGCCTGTATCTGAGCTACGTGGGGCTCAGCCAGCAAGACAATTCCAGCTTGCCGCCATCGGTGTTGGTGGGGGAGCTGCTGGATACCCTGGACCGAGCCTATGGCACTCGGCCGGGCGAGGTGCGAGAAGCGATTCAGATTAGGCATCCACTGCAGGCCTTCGACCCGGCCTACTTTCGTCGCGACTCGCCACTTTTCAGTTACTCGGCCGAACTGTGCGAGGCTGCGCGCGCCCAGGCCTCGGCCAGCGGTCTTCCGAGTCGACTGTTCAACGGGCCATTGGCGGTCGATGCGCGTCCCGAACCGGACTTGACACTCGATCAGTTGACCGGGTTTCTGTTGAACCCCAGCCGTCATTTCCTGCAAGGGGGGCTCGGCATCCGCCTGATTGCCCGGGCAGGGGCCCTGGCGCATCGGGAACCCTTCGAGCTGGACCGGGCAGGATCGCGTCAACTCCAGCAGTCCATACTGGCGTATCACGATAGAAGACGGGATGACGATGGCCACGCCGTCGCCCGGGCGGCGGGCATGCTGCCCCACGGCCCGGTGGGCGATCTCGCCTACGACGAGCAGTTGCGTTCAGTGCGCGCGTTCGAATCTCACTATCCGCTGTTGTTCGAGTCAAATCGTCTGGCGCCGTTGGATTTTCATTTGACCGTCACGGATACGGAACTCAGCGGCCGCCTGGAGGAACTTTCTCCCCAGGGACTGTTGCGTGTCACTCTGAACAAGGTCAGCGCGTGGGATTGGCTGAGACTTTGGGTTTCCCATCTATGTCTGAATGCCAGCGCACCCTGCGGAGTGGCTCTGGAGAGCCACCTGTTCGGTGGCGACGGTTGTTTGTTGCTGCGGCCGGTGGCTGACCCGCAGGCGCTGCTGACGCGGCTGGTGGCGTTGTGGTCGCTGGGCCGCCGTGAACCGCTGCCCTTTTTTGCAAGAGCCTCACAGGTCTATGTCAAATCCAGCCGAAACCCGCGCAGCGGCCGGCCGGCCCTGGACCAGGCGCAGTCTACTTGGCTGGGCACGGGCTTTGGCTGGGCTGAGGCTGACGATGCGCATGTCGACTACCTGTATCGGGGAGAGTTTCCGGCGGATGGGTGTTTCGACTCTCTGGCGCTCGAGGTCTGGGAGCCGATCCTAAACGCCGCGGTTTGGTCATGAGTGCAGAACGTCCGTTGGACCCTGCCAGGGTACCGCTGGCGTCCCATAACCTGATCGAGGCCAGCGCAGGTACCGGCAAGACATTCACCATCGCAGCCCTGTACCTGCGGCTGGTGGTGGAATCGGGCCGCACGGTGAACAGCATACTGGTGCTCACCTACACGGTGGCAGCGACACAGGAACTGCGGGCGCGTATTCGAACGTGGCTGGTGCAGACCCGGGACGTTTTGGACGGCGTCCGCAGCGGTGATTCGATGACCCAGGCCGTGCTCCAGCGCTGCCCTGATATCGATCAGACCCGGCGGCGCCTGGACGATGCCATTCGTGGATTCGATCAGGCCGCGATTTTCACCATTCATGGGTTTTGCCAGCGGGTGCTGGGCGATCAAGCGTTCGCCAGCGGCGTGGAATTCGATACCGGATTGATCATGGATGAAACCGACCTGATGCAGCAGGTCGTCGATGATTTCTGGCGACGACGATTCTATGGGCCGACCGACCTGGTCATGCCCTGGCTGGTAACCCGGGCGGTGTCACCGGATAACATGTTGGCGGATATCCGTCCTCTGCTCGGCAAACCCTATCTCGCGGTCATTGCACCGCCTGCTGTGCCGGCGCCGGAATCGGTTTTGGACGCATACCTGGCTGCCCGTGAGCGAGCCCGAAGCCTTTGGGCGGAGGAGGAAACGCAGATCCGGCGCTTGCTTCAGGACAATCCCGCATTGAACAAGGTACGGTTCCGGCCTAGGACCGTGGAATCCGGACTGGCGGCGGTGGATGCCTGGCTGCGCACCGGACAGCGCAACTCGCCACCCCCGGATGCGATGGGCAAGTTCGACACGGCATCCATGGAACAGGGTACCAACAAGGGTCAACCCGTGCCCAGCCACCCCTTTTTCCAGAGTGTGGACGAGTTGCTGTCCACCTATTCAGATTGGCAGCAGACCCTGGAGTCTCTATACCGGCATCTGCTGCTTTCCCTGCGCGACTGGACGACGCACACGTTGGCGGAACGCAAGCGTGCGCTGCGTGTTCAGTCTTTCGACGATCTGCTCATCCGCCTGCAGTCCGCTTTGCGAGAGAGCATCGACGGCGCATTGGCCGAATCGGTGCGGCGGCGGTATTCGGCGGCCCTGATTGACGAATTCCAGGACACCGACCCGGTTCAATATGACATTTTCCGGCGAATCTACGGTGGTGCCGCCGAACCGGTTTTTCTGGTGGGTGATCCCAAGCAGGCCATCTATGGGTTCAGGGGCGCCGATGTGTTCGCCTACCTGCAAGCCCGACAGGACGCGGTCAACCGCTACGCTCTGGACGCGAACTGGCGTTCCTGCGCGCCGTTGGTGGCTGCGGTCAATCGTCTTTTTTCTCGCGTTGGCAATGCTTTCGTGGTGCCGGAGATCGCATTTTCGCCGGTACGTGCGGCGTCTAAGGATGCGCCTCAGCTGTGTGTCGACGGAGAGCCGGCTGCTGCACTGGAGATTTGGTATCTGGGGTTGAACGACAAAGGCAAACCCAGCGCCAACGCCGCCGTCCAGTCCCGCGCAATCGCGGCCACCGCCGATGAAATCGCCAGGCTGCTAGACCTGAGCCGGTCGGGACGCGCCCGTCTGGGCGACACACCCCTCACCGCCGGTGACATCGCCGTGTTGGTGCGCAGCAACCTGCAGGCGCGTGACATGCAGCGTACCTTGGCGGAACGTCGGATCGTCAGCGTCCAGCTGGGACGGGACAGCGTGTTTCACTCGTCGCAGGCGCTGGAGCTGGAGCGGGTGCTTGCGGCGGTGCTGGAACCCTCCCGGGGTGATCTGGTTGCCGCGGCCCTGGGCACCGTGATGCTGGGCTACGATGCGACTGAAATGCATGCTCTGCAGCAGTCCGAAACAGGCTGGGACGCCATCTGCGACCGATTCCATGAACTGCACCAGATATGGCGGGAGCATGGGTTCATGCGCATGTTTCGTACCTTGCTCACTGGATTTCGCGTCCGCATCAATCTGCTCGGGCACCTGGGTGGCGAGCGCCGATTGACCAACTTCCTGCATCTGGCGGAACTGTTGCAGGCGCGGGCCTTGTCCGGCCGGCTTGGCCCGGAGCGATTGCTGACCTGGCTTGCCGAGCGTCGATGCGCCGACATCCCCGGAGGCGACGAGGCGGAGCTGCGTCTGGACAGCGATGCCGAGTTGGTCCGGATCATCACCGTGCACAAGAGCAAGGGCCTGGAGTACCCGGTGACGTTTTGTCCGTTTCTCTGGACGGGTCTCAGGGATACCCGCAAGGATTTGGCGCTTCGCTATCACGACGGCGGCGTTCGCGGGCGGGACACGGCGGATTTGCGACGCCCTGCACAAGCCGACGCGCAGTTGGCAGCGCAAAACGAGGCCTTGGCCGAAAACATGCGTCTCTGCTATGTGGCGCTCACCCGGGCCAAGTCGAAGTGCTATGTGCTGGCTGCGCGCGGGCCCAAATACGCCACATCGCCCATGGCCTGGCTGCTTCACCGACAGCGTACCGAGGAGGGTGTCGGGGCGCTGGCCGATCGGCTTCAAGGGCTGGACGATAAAGCATTGCTGGCCGAGCTGGAGTCGCTGACGGGTGGCGGCGATATCTCCGTTGAGACGCTCGAACCAGGGGATCCGGACCGCGCCGGTTCGGATCGGGCTCCGACTTACGCCCAAACCTTGTCGGCGCGCCAGCCACCCGGACCGATTGAGAGCGCCTGGCGTTTGATGAGCTTCTCTTCCCTCTTGGGTGGAATGTCGCCGGATACACCGGAACACGACCAGGCGGAAAGCGCGTCCACGACGCTGTCGGCCGAAGGGCCGATCCAGCGGCGTTTCCCCCGGGGCGCGGCGGCCGGCACCTGTCTGCATTCCGTGTTTGAGGACTGGGATTTCCACCAGTGCGACCCTGGCGCCCGCGATCGGGTGGTGGAAAAAACCCTCCAGCGTCATGGGTTCGATCCCGGGCTGACGCAAGGCGTGAGCGCCTGGCTGCAGCGGGTTGTGGATAGTCCCCTCGATACACACGTTGGCATGCGGCTGCGTGATCTTGCGTCTGGCCAAAGAATCTCGGAGTTGGAGTTTCACTACCCGGTGGCGGCCGAAAGTTTGGCCGGGGTTGCCCGACTGTTGCAGCGCCAGGGGGCGGGCGCCTACCGGGTGGCTCACGGCGGCACCCGGTTATCGGGTTTCATGAAAGGGTTTATCGATCTGGTGTTCCAGTTTCAAGGCCGCTTCTATCTGGCAGACTACAAATCCAACTGGCTGGGCGCCTCTGTGGGCGACTACGGCCCTGAGGCGCTGAAACGGGAAATCGACGAGGCAGGCTATCGGCTGCAGTATCTGATCTACTCAGTGGCTTTGTGCCGCTACCTCCGCCTGCGGATTCCGTCGTTTTCCCATGAACAGCACTTTGGTGGCGCCTACTACCTGTTTCTGCGTGGGATGGGCCGGGAAGGCCCCGTTGGGCACGGGGTGTTTTTCGAGCGCCCCAGTGCCAAAATCGTTCATGAATTGGATGCCTATCTCGGCGGTCGCCCGGCATGAGTGAGCAAAGCGCTAGGGGGATCGACCTCGAGGGTCTGGAAACGGCAGGTGCCATATCGCCGTTTGATCGAGCCTTTGGACGATTGCTCCGACAGCTGGACGACACCGCACCCGAGGTAACCGAACTGGCCGCCTGCGTGGCCAGCAACTGGGTCGGTCGTGGGCATGTTTGCACACCATTGGCACAGCTCGTCGGGCGTCCCCTGTTTTCCCAGTTGGAGACGGGTCCGTTGGGTCTTGAGCTCAAAGATTGGCGGCAGAGACTGTTTCGATCCAACGTTGTGGGGCCACCGGGTGTACGCCGACCGCTGATTTTGGATGATCGGGGCCGTTTGTACCTGTATCGGTACTGGGACTATGAGCAACGCCTCGCCCGCGCACTGCTGGCCCGTGCCGGTTCGGCTGTGTCCACGCTCGACCTGACGGCCGCCCGCCATTTGATAGAACGTTTGTTCGGGCCCGCGGATCCGCTGCATCCGGACCTGCAGCGGCGCACCGCCGGCGTGGCGTTGTTACGACGCCTGTGTGTGGTGTCCGGCGGGCCGGGTACCGGCAAGACGACCACGGTGCTGAGGGTGTTGGCCCTGCTCCAAGGGCTGGCGGGCGGCACGCTGCGGGTGGGTTTGGCGGCGCCCACCGGCAAGGCCGCGGCCCGACTTGAGAGTTCGGTGGAGACCGGTTGGGGTGGGCTTCCCGCCTCGGTTCGCGAGGCGTTTTCGCCCCCGGGGGAGGCTGTTACCCTACATCGGCTCCTGGGCCTGCGCCCCGACGGCGATGCCCGGTACGGACCGGCCAGAGCATTGCCGCTGGACCTGCTGATCGTTGACGAAGCCTCGATGGTGGATCTGGGTCTGATGGTCCGGGTGGTGGAAGCGCTGGCGCCCGAGGCACGATTGATCCTGCTGGGTGACAAGGATCAGCTCGCTTCGGTGGAGGCCGGCGCGGTGCTCGGGGATATCTGTTCGGGAAACGACGGGTTCTCCGCAACCATGGCCAGCGATCTATCATCCCTGACCGGTGAGCCGGTGGAGACCGACCCGGGCGCACGGGGCATTGCCGATTCGGTGACCTTGCTGGAGCGCAGCCATCGCTTTGGTTCGACCTCCGGCATTGGCCGTCTGGCGGCGGCGGTCAACCGGGGCGATCTGAGTGCTACCCGGGCCGCCCTGACGGAATCGGAAGGTGCCCACTGGCTTTGCACGGACGCGCTCAGCGGCACTACGGCGATGGATCAGCTGGTGACCCAAGCACGAACCGGGTATGCGTCCTTCGCCCGGGCGGTCAAACAGAATGCGCCACCCGCGGCCGTGATCGAGGCATTCGAAGGGTATCGGGTTCTGTGTCCCCATCGGGTGGGGCGGACCGGTGCCGAGCGTGTCAATCAGGCGGTGGAGCGGGCCTTGGGTCTGGCGGCCCGGTCTGGTGGCGCATGGTATCCGGGACGGCCGGTTCTGATCAGTCGAAACGACCATGGCATGGGGTTGTTCAACGGGGATCTCGGAATTGCTCTTGTTGCGCCGGATACGGGTCGGCTCAGGGTCTATTTCCGGACCGGGGCCGATGAACCGAGATCGGTGGCGCCGGCACGTCTCCCGGAGCACGAGACCGCCTTCGCCATGACCATACACAAGAGCCAGGGATCTGAGTTCGACCGGGTGTTGGTGGTACTGCCCGAGTCCCACGGCACCCTTTTAGGACGGGAGCTGTTGTATACGGCGCTGACGCGGGCGCGGGTTGAGGTGACGCTGAGCGCCAGTACCGTGGCTCTTCAGCAAGCCGTTGGGCATAGCGTGAGCCGGGTTTCCGGCCTGATGGATGCGCTGGCGACGAATTGATGGTGCTTCATGCCGCGGTTGAGAGCGCCAGCATCGCGCGAACCGTCAGCGCAACCGCAATGAGCGCCAGCGCCCGGCGTACCCAACGCAGGTAACTGGCGCCGTCCAGCCGGTCGCGCAGTCGAAATCCCAGCCAGAGGGCGGCGAGGGCAACAGCGGTGTGGGGCAGGTAGACCGCCAAGTCGGTAACACCCACGGTCCCCAAGGCCGCCAGTGTGGCCATTTGCACCAGTTTGCCGGTCAGAAAGCACAGGTTCAGAACCTGGATCATGACCAGTTTGCCCATGGCCAACTCAAGACACAGGATGACCAGCAGCGGCACCATCACGTTGACACTGCCGGCCAGCAGGCCCGCGCCCAGGCCGAATACGCCGTAGGCAAGCTTAGGTCGCCGGCCAACCCAGCCGAACAGGCCCGGTGGCAGTTGGTCCTGGATCAGATAAAGCACGATCACCGCGGCCAGCAGCAACTGCAGCGGTACAGGGTCGAAAGACACCAGCAGCAAAGTCCCGAGGACCGTGCCCAGGGGTACCAGAAGAACCAGCGGCCAATGGGTGCCGATGCTGTGGGCCCAACTTCCCCCCCGGGCAATGTTCACAAGATTGACCGCGATGGTGGGGAGCAGGGTAGCGATCACGGCTTGGCGGAGATCACCCTGCAGGGCCAGCAACGGGGTCGCGACCATGGGAAAGCCCATGCCCAGCACTCCGTGCACCAGACCTGCTGCTGCCAGCACGGTGAATGCGATCAGAGTTGTGCTGGATAAATCGAACTCAGGCATGCGCTAATGCGTGACGGCAATCATTGCCC
Source organism: Candidatus Competibacteraceae bacterium (assembly GCA_024641125.1). Classification (GTDB taxonomy): domain Bacteria; phylum Pseudomonadota; class Gammaproteobacteria; order Competibacterales; family JAHEDQ01; genus JAHEDQ01. The sequence continues at coordinate 16,436 of JAHEDQ010000056.1, forward strand.
CACTCTCATCGGACTGGGGAATCGTCCGCTGGCGGCAGGACTTTGCCGGGGTTGAGTATGTCGGTGGGGTCCAGAGCGAGTTTGATGCGTCGCATCAGGTCCAGACCGATGGGCGTCTTGTAGCGGCGCATATCCTCGAGTTTGATTCTGCCGATCCCGTGCTCCGCACTGAATGAACCACCCAACTCCGCGACGATGTCGTGCACGATCCGGTTCATATCCGCCCACCGCTCCACGTATGCACTGGGGTCGGCGCCAACCGGCTGGCTCACGTTGTAATGGATGTTTCCGTCGCCCAGGTGACCGAACGGGCAAGGTCGTGCACCTTCGAACGCCCGGGCGATCGCCCGCCCGGCGCGCTCCAGGAATTCTGGAACCCGCGACACCGGCACCGAGATGTCGTGCTTGATGCTGGCGCCTTCGTATCTTTGCGCTTCCACCACGCCTTCGCGGATGCGCCACAGGGCCTGGGCCTGGGCGTGGCTTTCGGCGATCACGCCGTCCACCACATGCCCGCCCGCAAAGGCAGATTCCATACACTGTTCCAGTGCGCCCCGCATGTACGGGGTGGAGCCGCCCCCGGCAAACACCAGCAACACATACCAGGGGTGGGGCTGGTCAAACGGATCCACGCAGCCGCCGGCATGTTGGGTGGCGAAGTTCATGGCCGTATTTGACAGCAGTTCGAATGATGAAAGCGTGTCGCCACTGGCGTTGCGGGCCAAATCCAACAGACGCAGCGCCCCGTCCACCGAGTCCAGGGCAACCATGGCGGTTTGCACGTCCGTCGGTTGCGGGAACAATTTCAGCACCGCGGCCGTGATGATTCCCAGTGTGCCCTCGGCGCCGATAAACAGATCCCGCAGGTCGTACCCGGTATTGTTCTTGCGCAGGCGGTTCAGTTCGCGCCATACCGTGCCGTCCGCCAGCACCACCTCCAGGCCCAGGGTCAGGTCTCGGGCGTTGCCATAGCGCAGCACGTTGATGCCGCCGGCATTGGTCGACAGATTACCGCCGATCTGGCAACTGCCTTCGGCCCCAAGGCTGAGTGGGAACAAACGGTCCACCGTGGCCGCGGCTTCCTGTATGCGTTGCAGCACACAGCCCGCCTCAACCGTAATGGTGTAGTCCAAGGGATCCACCTCCAGCACCCGGTTCATACGGCCTAGGTTGAGCAGAATCTGGGGCGCGCCCGCCACCGCCCCACCGCACAGGCCGGTATTGCCGCCCTGGGGCACCACGCCCACTCCGTGTGCGGCGCACAACTTCAAAACTGCTGCCACCTGGTTGGTATCCGCGGGCAGCACCACGGCCGGCGCGTGGCTGGTGAAACGACCGCGTTGTTCGGTGAGAAACGGGGCGGCGGACGCAGGGTCGTCGATCAATCCCCGATCGCCAACCACCGCTTTGATCTTCCCCAATGCCGTCTCGATGTCCATCGGCCGTTGCACCTCTGCGTCCCCACAGGCATGTTAGCGCATTGCCAAGACTGCGAGACCACCCGTTTGCCATGAAAGCGCTGAGCGTATCCGGACTGCACAAGACCTATACCGGGGGGGTTCAAGCCCTGAACGGCATCGACCTGTCGGTGGACGAGGGTGATTTCTTCGCCCTGTTGGGTCCCAACGGTGCGGGAAAATCCACCGCCATCGGCATCATCACCTCGCTGGTGAACAAATCAGCGGGATCGATTCGGGTGTTCGATCACGATTTGGATACCGACCCGACCGCGGTGAAAGCGTGTATTGGACTGGTGCCACAGGAGTTCAATTTCAACACCTTTGAGCCCACGCGGGAGATTGTGCTCAATCAGGCCGGCTACTACGGCATACCAAGGCGCGAAGCCTCGGTTCGTGCTGAGCTTTTGCTGCGCGAGCTGGATTTGTGGGACAAACGGCGCGAGGTGGCGAGGAATCTTTCGGGTGGCATGAAACGCCGCCTGATGATCGCCAGGGCCCTGGTGCACCGTCCCCGTCTGCTGATTCTGGATGAGCCCACCGCAGGGGTCGATATCGAGATCCGCCGATCCATGTGGCGGTTCCTCCGTGAGATCAATCGCGAGGGCACCACCATCATTCTCACCACCCACTATCTGGAAGAGGCTGAGAGCTTGTGCCGCAATATCGCCATCATAGATCACGGGCAGATCATCGAGGACACGTCGATGAAGTCCCTGTTGGCCAAGCTTCAGGTGGAGCATTTCATTCTCGATCTCCACCAGCCCATCGATGTGCTGCCGGATCTGCCGGGCTACCGTGCCCATTGGGTCGACGAACTCAGCATGGAGGTGGAGGTAGACAAGGCGCAGGGAATCAACGAGCTGTTCGCAATGTTGACCAGCAGGGGGATTGAAGTCACCTCCCTGCGCAACAAGTCCAACCGCCTGGAGGAATTGTTCATGCATCTGGTGGAGCAGGGCGCGACCCGTTCCACGGAGTCCGCAGCGTGAGTCCCCGGGAGATTCTCACCGCCTTTCAGACCATCGTGGTCAAGGAGGTCTTGCGGTTTTTGCGCATCTGGATGCAGACCATCTTGCCGCCGGCGATCACCACTTGTCTTTACTTCATCATCTTTGGGAACCTGATCGGCCCGCGCATCGGAGACATGGACGGTTTCGACTACATGGACTTCATCGTGCCGGGGTTGATCATGATGGCGGTGATCACCAACGCCTACTCGAATGTGGTCTCGTCATTCTTTGGCTCAAAGTTTCAGCGCCACATAGAGGAAATGATCATCTCCCCGGTTCCGAACTCTGTGATCATACTGGGATTCGTGGCGGGGGGTGTGGTGCGGGGCCTGTTGGTGGGCCTGGTGGTCACCCTGGTGGCGATGCTGTTTTCCGATCTCAGTCTGTACAACGCCTGGGTAACGGTCAGCGTTGTTTTCCTGACTTCGGTGCTGTTCTCACTGGGTGGTCTGATCAACGGTGTGTACGCCCGGAGTTTCGACGATATTTCCATTGTGCCGACCTTTATTCTGACCCCGCTCACCTACCTGGGCGGTGTGTTCTACTCGATTAATTTGCTGAGCGATTTTTGGCAGGGCTTGTCGAAACTGAATCCCATACTCTACATGGTGAATACCTTCCGTTACGGGTTCCTCGGCGTGTCGGATATCAGTCTGGGCACCGCGTATACAATCATCGTTATTTTTATCGCGATTTTGTTCCTGGTGGCGCTGCGCCTTCTGCGTCGTGGTGTTGGCGTGCGCACATAGGACCTTCGTTAAGTCAGCGTGAGCAGTACCGGGTCGTGATCGCTGCTTCGGTGCGCAGGATCGACATCTGTATTGATATGGGGGATGGACAGTGTTGCCCGGGCGGCAAGCTGAGGCGGCACCAGGATATGATCCAGCGCCTGGGGTCGGCCACCGTGGCGTTGGGTGTAGCGGGTCCGCTTGGGCAGTTGGGTGATGGGATTGACCAACGTGTCCGCGCGCAGAAGGTCCAGCGTTTTGGTCCCCGGCGTATCGTTGAAATCCCCCAGTACAAACGTCCAGGCATCGACCTCGATGCGTCGATATGCGGCCACGAAGTCGGCGATGACACGGGCCTGGGCATGGCGTTGCCGCCGCCCATGCTCCGCAAACCGTCGGTTCACGGCGCGCATGGAGGTGAGATGACAGGACACAAACAGCAGTTGCCGACCCTGGTGTGAGAATTCGGCCGCCAGGGCTTTTCGGCTTGGGCGCCAGTGGTTTTGCGGATCACCCTCGAATGCGGGATGCTGGGGGTCGATCCGTCCGGGATTGAGACTGAGAAAGGGGCGCCGATTCTCGTTCACAATGCGGTTTGCGTCGTCGGGTCCGGCCGGTCCACGTGCATGAAACGCAAAGGCGGTGGGGTCGAATAACATGACCGGGCGGATGTCGGTGCCGGCCTGACCACCATCGTGGCCGGACCGGGGTGAGATCTGCAGCGCGACATACCGTGGCCCGCTGTGCTGCACGATGCGCTCAAGCAGGCGATCCAGGGCCCGGCAGGGAGGCGCAGGATCGCCCTGCCGGGTTCCATCCACGGCCCCCACTTCCTGCAAGGCCAGCAACTGCGGGCTCTTGAGGGTGCGGACTATTGTGTGGGCCAGTCTTGCCAGGCGCGGATCATTGACCCTGTCGTCCAGATTTTGAAGATTGAAGGTGGCGATACGCAGGCTCATGCCCCAAAGCCCGGGCCGAATCCTGGAGCGGGGTCCGGGAGTGACAGCCGGAGTGATAGGCTCCGCCCAGGCTCAGATGAGAATCGCGTCTTTGCGGGGCCACCTGGCGTGAACCTGATGGATAGACAATCGAGCCGCAGCGGTATCGTACTCAAGCAAGATGAACGCATATGAAGTTTAGGCTTCCCGGGGGGGCGGCGCCGCTTGTCCTGGCGCCTGTTGGTGCTGACTGTGGCGTTCGTGATGCTCAGCGAGGTGGCCATATACGTTCCGTCCAGCGCCCGTTTTCGCCAAGTCTACCTCGAGCAGCGGTTGTCCGAGGCGAATCTTGCGACCCTGGTATTGCAAACCAGGGCGGGTCGCGATGCCAATGCGCAAGTACAGACCTCGCTGCTGCGCGCGGCGCGCCTCTTGGCCAGCGAGGTTTGGAATCCGCCAAACAGTGAGCTGATGTCGGGCGCTTCCGTTGTGGTCGATGCAATCTTCGACCTTCGGGACGAGACAGCCTGGGTGGCGATTCGCGAGGCGTTCATCGCCATGCGCCACGGCGGTGATCGCGTGATTCGTGTCTACGGTCCGCCACCGATGGAGCCACAGCGGGTGATCGAGGTGTACATGAACGAATCTCAGCTCACCCTGGAGATGTACGACTACTCCCGACGGATTCTGACCCTTTCGGTCATGATTTCGTTGATCACTGCGGGGCTGGTGTATCTCACCCTGCAATGGTTGATGGTGCAGTCCCTGCGCCGGATTACCCGCAATTTGGAGGCATTTCGGCGCAACCCGGAAGCGAGGGAGTCTGTGATTAAGCCCAGCGGACGGGAGGATGAAATCGGTCTGGTGGAAAGCGAGTTGGCTCGAATGCAGGGGGAGGTGCGCACGGCATTGACGCAGAAAATCCGGTTGGCCCTTCTTGGGGATGCGGTCAGCCGAATACACCACGATCTCAACGGCATTTTGTCTACCGTATCGATGGCTTCTGATCGATTGACTCTGATGCAGGATCCGGGGGTCGCCAGGGTCGCGCGTTTGCTGGTGAGTTCCGTTCAGAAAGCGGTGGATTTGTGCGCCCAGACCCAGGACCTCGCCCGTGGCGATCAGGCGGTACCGCAACGGAGCCGGTTCGATCTGGCTGAATTGGTACACGAGGTGGGTGCGGGGCTGAGTGTCATGGCCGCAGACGAGTGGTCGTGGAGATTGAATGCCGAGCCCGGGGCGACTGTCCAGGCGGATCGGGCTCGACTGTACCGTGTACTGATGAATCTGGGGCGCAACGCATTGGTTGCCGCCGAAGGACGCGCCCAGATCAGCATCTCGGCGCGAAGGTAGGATACCGGCGTGGAAATCCGGTTTTGCGATCAGGGTCCGGGCATTCCGGAGGCGGCCCAGCCATATCTTTTCGAACCCTTCGCCGCCTCGGGGCGCAGTGGTGGTACCGGTCTCGGAGTGCACACGGCCCGGGATCTGATGCGGGCCCACGGCGGTGAACCGGAATTGGCGCTCAGCGATGCCCGGGGG
>JAHEDQ010000057.1 GCA_024641125.1 Candidatus Competibacteraceae bacterium
TGTAGCTATGGTTTGAGGGGGATCGGCGCAAATGCACAGTCCAGCGCGGCCTGAGCCCGAACAGGACAAACCGTAACAATTAAAAGAAGGGCCGAATGCGCATCAAAAACCCGGAACTGATGCCGAAACAAAATCTACCGGTCCGCCTTCATGCAATTTGCAGGCTAAACAAGCCGCAACCGGATCGGACCCCGTGCACGGCTCGGATCGACCACTTTGCCTCGCTGCGTGATGACCAGCCGCCCTTGCGCTGCCAACCGGCGCGCGGCTTCCCGGGTGGGTTCCATGGCGGCTTTCCAGTCGTCGGAATCGGGGCCGAATACGACCCGTGCCGCCTCACTGGGACAGAGCGTGGTGCCCCGGGCGCGCTGCTTCAGCAGGTCCAGTATCGCGGCCTCCAGGGCACGGTCGTTTTCGCCGATGCCCAGCCGCCGGCATCGATCCGAGCAGAATCGGATGTCGTCCCAGTTTCGGGCCCAGCGTTTACGCCAGGAAAAGCTCCGGCCGCAGCGGGCGCAGATTTTGTCCTGCCGGCTGGACACGCTAGCCGATGTCAATCAGCCAACGGGCGGCCGACAATCCACTGCCGTAGGCGCCCTCGATCCGTGAGCCGTTGCACCAGTCCCCGCACACCAGGGTGCGGCTGGCCGGGTCCACCAGATAACCCGCTTCCAGGGCCGGGTCCGCCAAGGCAAAGCGCCAGCGGTGGGCGGCGAGCCATGTCGTCGCGTACCGCTCGATTTCGAGGCGCTGGGCAAGTTCTCGCAGCAGCGTGTCCGCAACCCAGTCCGGCTCGGCTTCCAGATGGGCCCGGGACCAGTCCCTGCTCCCGTGCAACACCCAGCATTCCGTTTCCGGTCGGCCCGGTTTGCTGTTGTTGCGGGCCGCCCAGCTCAGGTGCCCGGTGTTGACGAACAGGGCGTCGTGGTCTGTGCACAGGGGGGTTTCGAAACTCGCCATTACTGCCCAGCAGGGGTTCATGGCGACACGCGAAATCCGCGCCTGGAGCTGCGGCGCATGGTCCAGAAATGCGACGGCCTGCTCGGGGGGCGCGGTAATGACCAGCGCATCGTAACGGCCCTGCCGGGTGGCCCCGGTGTCGTCGTGCAGCACCCATTCGTCTGCTGAGCGATGCGCCCGGCCGATCCGCGCCTGGTTGTGGATCGTGAGACCCGCCGCCAGGTCGCGGCCCAGGGTGGACATGCCCGGTGTGCCGACCCAGCGCCGGGTGTGGTCGTGCTTATCCCTCACACCCCGTTCATCGGCGACGCCGATGCGGGGGGTCCAGGGTGCGGCCACGCCGGCGGCCGCCCAGCGGTCGACACGGCTTTGAAAATCCGCGCCCCGTGCGGTGAAGTACTGAGCGCCATGATCGAACTCGAACCCGTTCTGCCGCCGGCGGCTGGCGCGGCCGCCGGGGCCGCGGGCTTTTTCGAATACGCTCACCTGATGGCCGCCCTGCGTGAGCGTCTGGGCGCAGGCCAGGCCGGACAGCCCGGCCCCGATAATGGCTACCCGCATGCGCACATGCCCCGGCCCCGGGTTTCGCCTGGTCGCAGATCAGGCATCCCGCCCGTCCCGCAGTCTATCGCGACTGTCATGCGCGGTGGCTCGGTAGCCCTGGGCGTCGCCGTAGGCTGCGAACCCCGGATAGCGCCGGTGGCTCCCCAGCACTTTGCGGGCATGTTTGACCGGGCACCAGTACTGCTCCGTACGGGCCACGACTTCGGTTGCGTAGGCAAGAAACCCATTGGCGTAGCCGCAATAGACGCAATGCATTTTTTCGATCACGTTCAGATACGCAAGCTGATGCCGATCGACAACGATGTAGTCCTCTCTGCATACGGCCGGAATGCGATACAGACGGAAACAAATGGCCTGGTAGGCGAACAGGCACCCGTCGAGCAGGGCCAGGGGGACGATCATGGCGTAGATGAACGGCGCGGACAGCACGTTGCGCAGCTGGCTGGCGCGCAGCCAGGCAAACAGTCCCAGCTTGAGCTGCCGATGGGCCTCGGCCACCAGGTGCTCGAATTCGATGCGCTTGCCCTCGATGCGATAGAGGGTTTTCGCCTCCTGCTCGTGTAGCGCGTCCTTGAGCTCGTCCTCCAGCTCCTGGATCTGGTCGAGCAGGGCGCGGATCCGGTCCGTCATGGCGGCACCAATGCAGCATGGGAGCGACCAGTGTACAGACCCTAACCCATCAAGCGAGGGTCCAGCGGATAGTGATTCAACAATTCGGCCCCGGTCCGGGTGATCAGGACCTGATTTTCCATCTTCACCCCCTCGCGCCCGCCGACCGCCCCCACATAGGCTTCGACGCATACCGTCATGCCCGGTTCCAGCACCCCGCTGTAGCCGCTGGACTCGAGCTGCTCCGGATAGCGAACGGCGGGATACTCGTCGCACAGACCGACGCCGTGGAAAATCACGCTATAGGCCTGATCCCTGAATTCCGGCGGCAACCGGTGGGCGGCCAGGGACAGCTCGCGAAAGCGCATGCCCGGACGCAGGCGCGCCGCATTCTCGGTGATGTGTTCACAGGCCAGGCGGTACAGACCCCGTTGGGTCTCGGTGGGGTCGCCGTCGCCGCACAGCCAGGTGCGGGACAGATCCACGCAGTACCCGTAAACGCCGATCAGATCGGTATCGAAGGCCACCAGGTCGCCGTCCTGGATTATCCGGGGCCCACATTCCTGGAACCACGGATTGGTGCGGGGCCCGGAGGACAGCAGCCGGGTCTCGATCCATTCGCCGCCATAGCGAATGTTCTCCACATGCAGCACCGACCACAGATCGTTCTCGGTCATGCCCGGTTCCAGTGCGCGCTCCATCTCGGCCATGCCGGCCTCGCAGCAGGCGATGGCGCAGCGCACCGCATTGAGTTCGTTCTCGTTCTTGATCGCCCGCGCCAGTTCGGTGACTTCCTGACCGTTCATGATCTCGATGCCGATGGCGTCGAAGGCGCGGACACCGGACAGCTCCATTTTGTCCACCGCCAGGCGGCGGTTATCACCACCGTACCGGCGCAGCAGATGGTCGATTTCCCTGGCGAAGCGCCGGCCGAATTCGTCGCAGCGGTCGCCGGCCTCGAAGTAGAAAAACGCCGGGCTGGGGCGCACCTCACTGACCAGGGGCAGGTGCCGGGAGAGCACTTCGCAGCCGTGGAAATCCCACAGGATCACCGGCCCCTCGGTGGCTACGAAGCAGACCCGGCAGGGATTGTGGGTCACCCAGAGCTGCATGTTGCTGGTGTCGGTGGCGTAGCGGATGTTGAGCGGGTCCCACAACAGAATGCCGGCATAGTCGCGGGCTCGGAGCTGTTCCCGGATGCGTTCCAGCCGATACGCGCGCAGGGCGGGCATATCGGGTGGGGTCAGGCCCAGCGTCCGCCACAAATCGAAGGCCCGCTGCGTGGGGCCGATTTCCACCCGGTCGTTGTCGTCCGGTGTCCCGTCGGGCCGGGTGGCGGCGCGTCTGGCGGGATCGATCTTGCGATTGGAGCCGCTGACGGAGTGTGGGTTATACATGCGCTGCGGGCTCCGGGTTGACTGTCCTGCCGGGAAGAGCTTGGGCCCTCCGTGGTTCTGCGCGCCGTCACCAATGCGGCGGGCGATCGTGCTCCATCACGGCCGGTTCAGGGGTCCAGCCAGCGCCCGGCCACGCCCTGGTTCTGCCCCCCGGCGGCGTCCAGTTGCGCCGTCTTCTCGGCGCCGCCATCGACCAATGCGTCGCGCAGTTCGAAGATGCCGGTGGCGGCATGGAACTGGCCGATGCCGTCGCGCCCGTCTCCGTCCCAATCGCCGGCCAGGGCCAGCCCGTCGGTTCCGATGGACGACACCATCCTCAGCACGTGATCGGACTGACCCGCTGCGTTGCTGTCGCGCAGGAAATAGCGCTGTTTGACCGGGTTGTACACGCCGATGGTGTCGATGCCGTCGCCGTTCCAATCCCCCACCACGGGGGCCCATTGGGCTTGTCCATAGCGAAAGGTGAGGGCAGGCCCTTGCTCACGGTAGAGAAAGAAGCGGCTGGTGTCCGGGTTGTACAGGCCGGGGTCGTCGATGCCGTCCCCGTCCCAATCGCCGGCCAGGGCGATCCAGCCGGTGTTGGCGGGGCCGAACCGGATATCCCGGCGCACCACACTGCCGGCCTCCAGGCGGCTGAACAGCCGGAACAGCGCGCTGCCCGGCCGATAAACGCCGGTGCCGTCCAGACCATCTCCGTTCCAGTCACCGGACAGGGCCTGATCGCCGGTCACGGGCGCCGCGGGGGTCAGCCGGAGTTCGGTATCGTTGGCGTCCACCAACAGAAACTCGCCGCTGGACGGGGTCATGACACCCAGTCCCTGGGGCAGCGGGCTGCTGCTGCCCATGCCTTCCCACACCCGGGTGGACAGGTCCTCCTGACCCAGGCGGCTGGGGTGGAAGCAGTCCAGTTTGGACACGTGGCGGGGTTCGAAGTCCCACTTGAATACGGCATCGGCCACCCGGATATCGATCCCGTTCTCGCCGCTGCGCCGGCGGGCGTTCTGACGGATCAGATGATTGATCTGCCGGGTCAGGGTGTGGGCCTGTTCCCGCGCCGCGGGTGTCGATTCGCTGCTCAGTACGTTCTCGCACACGTAGCGTTGGTCCGCCAGCCGACGGGCGATCAGGGATTTAACCGCTTCGGTCAGGTCGTTGGCGGTACACAGCAAGCGGCCGAACACACGGTCGCAGACATCCTCGATGGCTTCGGGCCGCAGGCGGTCACCGTCCAGATCCCAGATGCCCTGGCAGGACTCGAACAACACGTTGGGCTGATCGGCCATGACCTCACGCAGGCGCAGCAGATCGGGCACCTCCACCAGTGTGATACGGCCGTTGTCGGGCAGCGCGCCAACCAGGTGATCCAGCATCCCGGTCATCTGGTTCGACAGCGTTGCATAGGAGGGTAGAGAGTCGCCGATTTTGCGGCAGGCGTCATTGCCGCCGAGGGTGACTATGACGTCGGTGACGCCATTGCGGGCGGTGACCGCCTGAGCCTGGTCCAGCGCGTCGTCCCAGCGGGCGCCGTCGTCGGCTGCGGTGACCACCCCGACGGCGCCGAGTCGCTGGGGCAGGGACCAGGTCTGCAGGCCCGATGCAAAACTGAAATCCCAATCGGCACCCAGATTCTCCAGGCATTCGAAGGCGTCGCTGCAGTCGTCGTCGGCATTGGTCGCGCGGCTTATACTGTCGCCAACCACACCCACGATCCCGGTCTGGGCTTGGGCCATGGGTGCGATCAGCAGGCCGAGCAGCAAAGTCAGCCCCGATAAGCCCCAACCGGGTCGGTGGTTCAGAACCCACCCCCGGTGCGGAACCCGCCACCGCCGCCGCCGAAGCCACCTCCGCCGCCTCCGCCTAATCCGCCGCCACCCAGGCCGCCGCCCCATCCACCGCCGCGACCCCAGGGCGTGCCCCGGCCGAAGCCACCGGAACCGAAGTTGGGGTTGGTGCGACGGGGCTGGTAGCGTTGCTGCTCGCGCAGTATCCGCCAGAGGTTGTCCCGGTCCATCATGCCGTTGAGGAAATTGGCCAGCATCAGCGCCACCAGACCGCCGTCGGCAAAGGTCGAGCCGGATCGGTCATAGCGCTGACGCCGGAAATCGCCCCGCAGGGCTTCAAGCTCCTTGAGTCGTTTGCGGTGTTGTTCGACCGCGTTGCGCAGATCGCGCCGCGCCGTCTCCAACCCGTGTTCCTCCTGCTCGCGTTTGAACAGCCGGTTGATGATCTGATCGTCTTCCGGAAAGGGTGTGGCCAGGGCATCCCGTCTCAGGCTCTGGAGATCGTCCTGACTGAACTCGGAGGCCAGATATTCCACCGCGGTCCGGTAATGCTGGTCCTCGCCGGAGGCATAGCTCTGTTTTTCCTGCTGTAGAGCCTGCTGTTCCGTTTCGGCCTGTTGGATGCGTGCGTCGATGTCGTCCAGTTTTGCCTGTTCGTCAGCCAGAGCCTGCTCCAGTTCCGGAATGCCGTCGGCCGCGCGAGCCGCGTCGTCCAGCGCCTTGAGGGCGGCGAACTCCGCGTCGGCGGCGGCCCGTTTGGCGTCCGCATGTTCGCGCAAACGCAGAGGTATTTCCTCCAGCCTGTGGTAGTTGGCGCGGGCGTCCTCGTAACCGATCAGACGCGCCACTTTGCCGTCCAACCAGCGGGTCAGACCGCCCCCGGAGTACTGCGTGGTGCCATATCCCCGCTTCCACAGGTACATGAACAGTTCATCATCCCGGTAGGACTGGCCCTTGTCGGCCTGCTCCTGTTCGCTGTGGGTGGCCTTGTCCTCGGCGTGTTTGGCAACGCGTTCCGCTTCGTGGGCCTGGTCTCGTTGGGCCTGGTAATCGGGCTGCTGGTCCAGCCGCGCCTGGGTCGCCGCCTCGGCCTCATCCACCCGTTCGGCGGCCTGGTCCACCCGCTCGGCTTGGTCGGCCCGTTCCGCTTCCAGCGCCCGCGTCGCCTGATGAGCGCTCTCGATCCTTTGATCCAGCGCCGCCGCGGCATCGCGTCTGGCCGCCAGCATCTGCGAGATCTGTCGGTGGACCGCGTCGATCCGGGCGATCGGGTCACCCTGGGCGATCATGTCCACCCGCAGCCGCGCCAGATCCCGGAAATCCTCCACTTGGGCCTGTTGCAGGCCGACCCGGTGTTCGTTGAAGTCGGCGATTCGCTTCTCGACCTCGCCGAGCTTGCCCTGCTCGTCCTGCAGGGCCCGGTCGATATATCCCAGTGCGTCTCGTCCGCTGATCATCGAAAAAGCTCTACCATTGGGTGATTGCCGCGCCGGTGGTCTGGATGCGGTACTCCGGCTGGAGATAGCCGGCGCGCTTCACACCAAAGTTCCGGTCCTGGATGATGCCGTCGTCCTGCTTGTCCTCGGCGATCCGGTTGAATACGCTTTCGTCCACCCGCAACGCCCACTTGCTGACTGACTGGGTGCGCCCGTCCTCCTCGTTGACGATGGGCACCTGCAGGATGCTGCCGTCCGGGGCCACGGCTTCGACGATGATGTAGTAATTGCGGCTGTTGGGGTTGGCGTCCGGGATGCGCCAGATTCCGGTCTGTTCGCCAGGACGGGACACGATCTGCAGCGTGTAGGTCTGGTCCAACACGGTACGCAGAGTTTGCAGAGACGCCAATGCCTGTCGCGCCGCATTCTCGTCTCCGTCCCGCAGCGCGGCCTCGGCGGTGGCTAACAGGGCGTTGGCGCGCTCACGTGCCGGATCCGATTTGGCCACTTCGTTGACCGACTCATAGCTGGCCTGGATGTCCCCCGGGAGTGCCGCCTGGGGTCGCAGCACGGTCGTATAGTAGGCGCCCCAGGCCAGCACTATGGCGGCCAGGCCCCCGATCAGCCATTTGCCCCAGACACCGCGGTTGACATACAGGTGTGCCAGTTTGACGCCCATGCTGTCCTTGGGCGGTTTGTAGACGAAGCGATCCTCGCGCAGGGCGGCGACCCCTTCCTCCAGGATCCGGTCCGACACCTCGATACCCTGGGCCTGATAGATTTTGCGCAACCGCGCCTTCAGGTCCAGTTCCCGGCCATCCTCGTCCAGTTCCCGCTCCACCAGCCGATGGCGACGGCGCAGTGTGTCCACCACGTCCATCGCCAGCATGATTTCGTCCAGGGGCTGCTTTGCGGCAGCGCTTGTCTCACCGGTCATGCGGTGGAGGCCAGCAGCGCGTTACCCTCCTCGGCCAGGCGGGCCAGGCGGCGTTTGCCGTCTTCGACGGAATTCTTGATTTCCTCGGCATTGCGGGTGCTTGCAATCCGCATTTCTTCGATGATCTCCTGGGAACGGATCTGGTAGTTCACCACCGATTCCACCAGTTTCTTTACCGAGTCCGCCCGCACCGTAGGTCCGTACCCGGCCCTGACCGCCGCTTCCTGCACCTTGCCGCCCATGTCCGCCAGCACCTCCAGCGATTGGCTGACGCCCTCTTTCATGGCTTCGATGGTCTGGGTGCTCTCGTGCAGACCGAACAGGCCGGTGAAGGAGGCGGTCAGTGCGGTGAGCACGGTCTCGTTGGTGCTGAAGAAACTGACGGCCTGAGCGTACACACGCTCCTTGGCATTGGTGGTTTGTACCAGGCGCGCCATGACCACTTCCGATGTGTTGTAGCTGACCGTCATGTTGTCCGACAGGTCCTTGGCGATCTGATAGCGCTTTTCCTCCTGCTGGAGGCTGCGTACCTTCTCGTCCCGGGCCAGTTCCAGGCGCGCCCGTTCGGCCAGGTCTTCACCCTGGTAGTTTTCCACCGTCGCCATGGCCGCGGTCACTTCGTCCTTGGCGGCGGCCAGCGCGGTTTCGGCCTTTTTCAGCACCTCCAGGGCCAGCACCTCGGATTGTTTCATGGCGCCGCGGAAATCCTGATAGGCCTCGAGTATTTTCTGCTCTCTCTGGATTTGATCCTGGGTGGACGACGTCACGTCCAGGTAGGTGCTCTTGATGTCGTCGAAGCGGGTGGCGATGTCACCCCGTGTCACCTTCATCCAGACGTTGGAAATGCGCTCGAAGGTGTCCAGCCGGCCATCCTCGATCTGTTCCACCATTTTCTGGGCGTCGTCGCGGATGCTGTTGAAGGCGTTGGTTATGTCTTCGTAGCGGTTGCCGATGTCCATGGCTTGGACCTGTTCGCGCACCACGTCGTTGAACAGCGAGGCCTGGCTCAAGGTGCGGGTGATGGCGACGATGCGTTCCTCGTCCAGGTCGGAGATCTGATTGAGCAGCGCAATAATGGGGGCTTCCTGGCCCCGCTCCTGCGGCAGCAGCCCAAGGTCCTGCAAGCCGTTCATGGCCTTATCCAGGTACTGCATCGGTGACGCCATCGTGTTCATGTTTCCTCCAGGTGACTTTTATCAATTTTTTCAAATTCAAAAACAGGAATAGTTATTGGGGGATTGTTCCCCGCATGGGGCGCAAGCCTGCGTTCGCTCTGCCCCTTGCCGCGTCGGTATCGCGTACCCAGGCGCAAAAATAGCAGAAGTGTAGCGAAATTCACCAAACAAGGCGCGCCATCGGGCCAGCGGGATTGGGGAGTTGCGGTGTTCCGTGGCGCTGACACACACTCGACCGCCACATTGTGGGACAATAATGCCCCCTCAACACTCAAATCGACTGCCGGTGACGACGGTCGAAAGTAAGGAGTTCTGGATGCAAGAGAAAGTGAAAACGCCCGAAGGAAGTGCCGCAAACAGTTTCACCCTGGTGGACAACAGCACCGGCCAATCCTACGAGTTGCCGGTGCTGGAAGGCACCATGGGGCCGCGCGTGATCGACATCCGCACGCTCTATCGCGACGCCGGCGTGTTCACCTACGATCCAGGTTTCACGTCCACCGGATCCTGCGATTCCGAGATCACGTTCATCGACGGTGAAAAAGGGGTGCTGCTGCACCGGGGCTACGCGATCGACGATCTGGCGGAGAACAGCGACTACATGGACGTGTGTTATCTGCTGTTGCACGGTGAACTGCCCTCGCCGGAGGCGAAGCTGGCCTTCGAGGACACCATCACCCACCACACGATGCTGCACGATCAGCTGCAGAGCTTTTATCGTGGCTTTACCCGGGCGGCGCACCCCATGGCCATCATGGTGGGCGTGGTCGGCGCCC
This sequence comes from Candidatus Competibacteraceae bacterium, assembly GCA_024641125.1. Taxonomy (GTDB): domain Bacteria; phylum Pseudomonadota; class Gammaproteobacteria; order Competibacterales; family JAHEDQ01; genus JAHEDQ01. The sequence goes on from JAHEDQ010000057.1 coordinate 9,636, forward strand.
TGTCCGCCTTTTACCACGACAGCACCGACATCAGCGACCCCAACCAGAGGATGATCGCCTCGCACCGGCTGATCGCCAAAATGCCCACCATCGGCGCCTATGCGTTCAAGTATTCCCTGGGCCAGCCGTTCATCTACCCGGACAACTCGCTGAGCTATTCCGAGAATCTGCTCAAGATGATGTTTGCGGTACCCGCCGAGGACTTCGTGGTCAACCCGGTCCTGGCCAGGGCCATGGACCGGATCCTGATTTTGCATGCGGATCACGAGCAGAATGCGTCCACCTCCACGGTGCGTCTGGCCGGGTCCTCCGGTGCGAATCCGTTCGCGTGCATCGCCTCGGGTATCGCCTCACTCTGGGGCCCGGCCCATGGCGGCGCCAACGAGGCGGTGCTGAAAATGCTGACGGAGATCGGCAGCAAGGACCGGATTCCGGAGTTTGTCGCCCGGGCCAAGGATCCGGACGACCCGTTCCGGCTGATGGGTTTTGGCCACCGTGTGTACAAGAACTACGATCCGCGTGCAAAGGTCATGCAGCAGACCTGTCGGGAAGTGCTGGCCGAGTTGGGCGTCAAAGACGACCCGCTGCTCGACATCGCCATGAAGCTGGAAAAGATTGCGCTGGAGGACGAGTACTTCGTCAAGAAAAAACTCTATCCCAACGTGGATTTCTATTCCGGCATCATCCTCAAGGCCATGGGTTTTCCCACCAACATGTTCACCGTACTGTTCGCCATCGGCCGGACCGTCGGCTGGATCGCCCACTGGAAGGAAATGCTGGATGCGGGCGACAACAAGATCGGGCGTCCCAGACAGCTCTACACCGGACAACCGAAACGCGACTTCCAGGCGGTGGAGATCCGAGAGCACAGCACCGGACGGGTCAACTGGTCCTGGTTGTGGGGCAAGAACCGTGGCAACGGCAGCGGACCTGTCGGATAGTCCGCTTGGGCCGTTCATCGCCTGACGCCCCCAACTGACTTCCCTACGAATCGGGGGCGTCGGCGCCGATGTGGAGCCCATAACGACTTGCTGCAGGACCTGGGTGAGATGTCATGTCCGGCTGAGTGGTTTCAGAGCCGCCAGGGCCTCCAGAATCGCCGCATCCAGGCCTTTATGGTCGACTTCGGGCAGGCCGGCAACCGCGTCCAGGGCCGAGCGCACGTCTTTTTCCAGAATGCCGATGGTGTTGTCCGGCGCGTAGCCCTCGCCGGACCAGTCGATGGCGTGGAGGTTGTCCGCGAACCAGTTACCACCCGAGCTGGCGCCCATCACCGCCAGCAGTCGATCCCGATCCACCTCGAGCGCGTCGGCCAGCGCCAGAACCCGGCGGGTTGCCACCACCGAGGCCGCCGCGCAGTAGTTGTTGAGCACCTTGACGGTCATGCCGTGGCCCAGGGGCCCGAGATGGTGGATCTCGCGACCCATGGCTTCAAACAATGGATCCAGCCTTCGAACCAGGGCCGGATCTCCGCCCAGCATGAAGGTCAGTTCACCGCTGCGGGCCCGATAGGGCGCGCCGGACATGGGCGCGTCCATCAGATCCAGGTCGGCGGGTATCTGCTGCGCCAGCTGCAGCAGATAGCGCGGCGACAGGGTTGAGCAGATCACCACCACGCCGGGGGCTTTGGCGCGGTGCAGAAGCGCCTGTTCTGCCAACAGCAGGTTCTGCGTCTGGACGGCATCGCGTACCACCGACAGCAGGATATCCACCTGGGCTGCGAACCGCGCCGGGTCTGTGATCATGCGGTCGGCGAAATCGCCAAACTCGGCGGGCGGGCGGATGTCGAAGCCCCAGACGTCGAATCCGGCCAGGCGTAGACGTTCGGCCATGGGCAGCCCCATGGCGCCGCAGCCGGCCACACCCACCACCGTCTCCGTCATAGACAGATTCCCCCACGCCCCGCGTGTTTTGCCGACTCAGTGAATATGGGTTTCGGAATGCACGTCCGTTTCCAGTGCCGTTTTGGCCGGTTCGGACCGGGTCAGAGCCCACCTGCGTCGGCCGATTTCATTACACAGACATTGCGCCCGGCACGTTTGGCCTCATAAATGGCGGCATCGGCCCGGGCGAGCACCGTTTCCAGGGTTTCGCCCCGCTGATAGACCGTGGCGCCGATGGACACGGTCAGCTCCAGGTCCTCGATCAGGTCCGAAAAATCGGCCTTGGCCACCGCCTTGCGCAGTCGCTCGGCGCAGCGACGGGTCACGGTCTCGTCACCCCGCGTGACGATCAAGGTGAACTCCTCGCCGCCGAACCGGGCCAGAAAGTCATACTCACGCATGTTGGCCCGCATCACGTCGCTGAAGGCTTTGAGGACCCGGTCTCCGGTCAGATGGCCGTAGGTGTCATTGACGCGTTTGAAATGATCCAGATCCAACAGGCACACACCGAACCCGAACTGCTCGTTTCGGCTCCGTTCCATGTGGGCCTTGACGGTGCTCAGGAAGTGGCGCCGGTTGCTCAGGCCGGTGAGTTCGTCGGTGACCGCCAGATGCCCGAGTCTGGCCAACGCGGTTTCCAGTTCCCGATTGGTCCTGGACAGCTCCGCACTCTGGGTGCGCACCAGCTGGGTCGAGCTGCGCATTTTCTGCCGCACGCTGCTCAGATAGGCGCTGATGGAGGAGGACCACAACAGCGCGGCCGACAGGATGCACCATTGAACGACATTGACGATCAGGTTGAAGTCGGGGCGTCCGCGCCACCAGTCAAGCCCGATGAGCGCCCCGTAGATGGTCGAGATCAGCAAGCCGATGCCGGCGGTCTGACGCGGGCTCAGGGTGAAGAAACTGAACATGGCTACAAACAGATAGATCATCAGCATGGCGCCGCGCAGTTCCTCGGTGCTCCAGACGAAGAGACTGATCCAAGCTATGGCCACCAGCATTTGCAGCCGGGTGAATACACTGTCCTCGATGCTGCGATTGAGGCCGGTGCGATAGACCAGATAGACCCCGATCACATAGGCCACGATGACCAGTGAACCCGCGGTGAGCGCCTCGTAGCTCAGTCGGGTCAGGCCCGAGAATTTCGCGATCCAGGCAATGGCGACGCACAGAGCGTAGGCCGTGACCGAAAGCAGAAAACGCTCGATCACGTCCCGTTGTTTGCGCTCGGCCGGCATCAACTGAAGGTTCACTGGGCCGTCCCTGTTTGGCCCAGGCAGTGCTTGCCCGGGTCATTCCTGCCCGCATTCCGGACCTGAATCGGGTCCGAGTCGTCGGTTCCCGAGAGGGCTCGGAAGCCGTGCTCAGAAGTTCAACGATATGTCCCGATGAATAGATTGACAGGCCGCAATCTCTTCCGCCTGCGTCGTGGTCAGACGCGTTTGCATGCGCAGGCCGATGGAATCCCGAATCGTGGCATCGTATTCGTTCAGGGCCGGCAGTATTTTACCTTCCGCCTGTTGGCGCCAGCTGACCTCTTCCTGATACAGGCTCAGGGCCTTGTCGAGTTCGCTCTCCGCCTTGGCGCGGTCCGGTTCGTCATCCTTGAGCGCACGCCGAGCCCGGGAAAGTGACGACTTGATCTTACTGATTCCGTCCAGCTCGCCCAGGGCATCCTCAGCCAGTTTGATGGTTTCCATGGCCTGCTCCGGCGGATCGTCGGCGATGACCGGGCGCAGCGCTTCGATCTGGGGTGCCAACGCCGCCAGCGGCTGTGCCTGGCCGATCAGCAGTTTCAGCTCGGCGATCGGCTCATAGGCGCCGTCGACGTTGCGCCGGTAGTCGTTGATCGCTTTTTTGCGCGCGTCGGAAAGCGCCGTCAGGCCTTCGTGGGCGGAATCCCATTCCGCCGGGATCGACGCCAGCAGCTCTGCCTGGTGGTTTTTGAGCGCATCGACTTCGGCCTGGATGCGGTCGAGCTGCGCCTGCACCGGTTCACTGCTGCGGGAGGTACGGGTGAAGGTCTGCTCGCGTTCCGTGATCTCCTCTTCCAGATCCCGCGCGTCCGTCTGGAGCTTGCGCACCTGTTGATGCAGTGGACGGTACTCGGGCTGATACGCCAACAACTCGGCATCGGTGCGCCGAATGTCCTCAACCAGGGCGAAAGTCGCCGCCGCCTGGTCCAGGCTGGTGCCCAGATCCTGCTGATAGGATTCCGGCAGGATGCCGAGATCCAAGCCGCGCATACGTTCAATGTTGGCCCGTATGGCGTCCCCGTTGTTGTCATATTGACCGAACACATAGTCCTCGAGGCAGGCCTGTAAACGGGGGTTCATGGGCGGCGGCGCGGTTTCCGAGGTCAGGTAGGTACGATTCGGCAGATAGTTGACCAGGCTCGGGAACAGACCCGCGATGGTCAGGCCCAGCAACTGCAACGCGATGAAGGCGGCGGCGCCTTTGTATATGTCCGTGGTCTTGACCGAGGGCGGCGCCACCCCGCGCAGATAGAACAGGGCAAAGCCGAACGGCGGCGTCAGGAATGAGGTCTGGATATTCAAGCCCACCATGACGCCCAGCCAGACCGCGGTGATGTTGGCGCTCGGATCCGCCAGCAGTATGGGGGCGACAATGGGTACCACCACCACTGCGATCTCGATGAAGTCCAGGAAAAAGCCCAGCACGAATATCACCAGCATGACCACGATGAACTGGGTCCAGAACCCGCCGGGCAGGCCGGTCAGAAACTCTTTCACCAGCTCTTCGCCGCCGAAGGCGCGAAACGCCGAGGTCAGCATGGCGGCGCCGATCAGGATGATGAACACCATCGAAGTGGTCTTGGCGGTTTCGATCATGACCCCGTTCAGGGTGTTGTCGATGCGGTAGGCCCGCCAGCCGCTCCACACAACGGAGATCAGCAGGCCCACCACGGCCACCGAGGCTATGGCGATACCCAGCACATCGTCCGGTCCCTGAATGTTCTTGATGTTGATATCGAAAAAGCTGAGCACGACGCCGATACCGACAATCGAAATGATGGCCAGGATAGCCGGCCGGTACGCACCGCGCTGACCGCTGGTGAGCCTGTAGCCGCCCATGATCATGGCGCCAATGGCGCCGATGGCGCCCGCCTGGTTGACCGTGGCGATGCCCATGATGATGGAGCCCAGGACCGCGAATATCAGGGTGAGGGGCGGTACCAGGGCCAGGAACACGTTCAGCAAGAAGCTGCGGTCGAGCTTGCCCTCGCGATGGACCGGAGGTGCGGTTTCGGGCCGGATGATGGCCGATATGAGGATGTACGCCATGTACAGTCCGACCAGCACCAGGCCGGGAATGAAGGCCCCCATGAACATATCGCCGGCGCTGGCCGAAGTGATGTCGAACTCCGATGGCATCTGGAATTCGCCGGTCGCCGCCTTATAGGCGGCTTTGCGCATGGTGCTGGCCTGATCCGCCGCGCTGGAAAGCTGGTCGGCCAGAATGATCAGCACGATGGACGGCGGAATGATCTGCCCGAGGGTGCCGGAGGCACAAATGGTGCCGGTGGCCAGCGGTTTCGAGTAGTTGCTGCGCAGCATGGCCGGCAGCGAGATCAGGCCCATGGCGATCACGGTGGCGCCTACGATGCCGGTGGTCGCGGCCAGCAGGGCGCCCACGAAAACCACCGAAATACCCAGCCCGCCGGGAATGGGCCCGAACAGCTGGGCCATGGTGACCAGCAGATCCTCGGCGATCTTGGAGCGTTGCAGCATGATGCCCATGAACACGAACAGGGGAATGGCGATCAGGGTGTCGCGTTCCACATCCCAGTACAGGCTGCGAAAGTTGGTGACCCCGGCGCTCAGCCACTGCAGCGGCCCGTCCTGGGCGAAATAGGCACTGGTATCACCCTCGAACACATGGCCAGCGAGCGCGGCCAGAGCGATGGTCAGAATGGCGGAGCCGGGCAACGAAAACGCCACCGGAAATCCGGATGTCAGCGCCATCACCATCAGCAGGATCAGGATCCCGAGAAATACCAGTTCCATTGTCTAGGGCCTGTTAACACTATGCGGGTGCCCAGCGTTGGCCCTCAAATCGGGCCAAGCAAGGCGCGCAGAGCGCAGTTTGGTTGTGCCAAATAAGCGATGCGCAACGCTGCGTGGCCTGATTTGAGGGCCAGCTCGGAGGGACAGGCCCCATTTCCCACAGGCCGGCGTTGCCGTTTCGCTCATGTCCGGCAGGTACACAGCGCTCACTACGCCTGGTCCTGCAAAAAATGGGGCTCTGTCGATGGATATCCGCATAGTGTTAACAGGCCCTAGTGCCCCGATGCGGCGGGGGATTCCCGTCCGCCAGGTTCGCCGCGCAGATCTGCCACGCAGTTCAGGAAATAACTGGAAAATTGCATGATCATCGACACGGCGAACACCACCAGGAAACCGGCCATCAGGTACTTTACATACATGCCAAAACCGCTCTGCGATATCTCGAAGCTGAGCAGTGGGCTATTGATGCTGCTGCCCCTGGCCCACATGCCCTGGGTGAGGATGATCCAGCACAGCGGCCATCCCAGGCATACGGTCCCGATCAGGTTCGCCCAGGCTTTGCGCCGGTGGCTGAAACCGGCGTAGAACACGTCGACCCGCACATGGCCCTCTTCGACCAGGGCGTAGGCACTTGCAAACAAGAACAGCGCGGCGTACCAGAACCGCACCAGATCTCCCATGAACGCCTGTTCATAGGAGAATACGAACCGGGAGACGACGATCTGGAACTCGGCAAATACCACCAGCATCGCCAGCCAGATGAAGCCCAGGCCACGCGAGAACGCCGCAATCACCAGTGACAACCCGATCAGCGGGTAGTGCACATAGGTGCCCCGGAAATGGGGTCTGCCCAGTTCCTTGGTGAGATTCTCACCAATGATGGAGTTCAGCAAACCCTCCACCCGCAACATTGAAATAAGCATGTCCGCCAGGCCCACCAGCAGCACCGACCAGAAGGCGGCGCGCACCACGTAGGCCGCCATGGAGCCGTACAGGGCCGCATCGGCGCGAATTGGCCGATGTGGTGTACTGAACGCGTAGAGGGCGGTGATGGCCACGCAGGCCAGGTAGCTGGCGAACTGTATCCAGCCCTGGATCACCTGCGCACCCTCCAGGGGCGTTTGCAGGGGATCGAGTCCGAACCAGCCCTGGTTCGCCAGGAACGACATGAAGCTCGGCCAACCAAGCCAGAATGTCAGGTAGACGTTGAACAGAAACATCAGTGTGATGGCGACCATGGAGCCCGCCACGACACGAAACAGCAGACCGCTAGAGGTGTTGCTCGCCACGGAACCTTCCTGGGCGCGTTGAGGCGCTGGCCGTACCCGCCATGGGGATGTGAATCATCAATCCGCACCAGAGCGGGGCGGGCCTTGCCAGGCCCGCCCCGCTGCCATCACGTCTAACCGAGCTAGAGCCCCAGCACCCGGTTGCGCTGGGCGACATAGGCCTGATCGGAGATCTTGGCCCAGGAGCCTACCTGCTCACGGGATTTGGCAAAGCTTTCGTGGATGCGCTTCGCCAGCTCGTCGTGGGACTGCACTTCGTCGAACACCTCGTCCGCCGCCTCACCGAAACTGTCGTACACATCGTCGTTGAACTCACGCAGCTCTACGCCCTGGTCGGTGATCAGCTTGGCCAGCGCCTCACCGTTTTTGGCATTGTACTCGGACATCATGACGTCGTTTTCCATGGCCGCTGCGGCCTCGATCAAATACTGATCCGACTTGGACAGGCTGTCCCAGAATTTCTTGTTGGCGCCGGCGGCCAACATGGAGCCCGGCTCGTGCATACCTGGGTAGTAATAATACTTGGCGGCTTCATAGAACTTCATGAAGCTGTCGTTCCACGGTCCGACCCATTCGGTGGCGTCGATGGAACCCGACACCAGGTTCTCGTAGATCTGGCTGCCCGGAAGCGACACCGGCGAGGCGCCCAGCTTGGCCATGACGTCACCGCCCAGGCCGGGGATACGCATCTTGAGGCCCTTGAAATCGTCGGCGGAGTTGATTTCCTTACGGAACCAGCCGCCCATCTGGACGCCGGTGCTGCCGCACATCATGTTCTTGAGGCCGAAATCCGCGGCCAGTTCGTCCCACAGTTCCTGGCCGCCACCGAAGCGAATCCAGGCATTCATCTCGGTGTAGGTCAGACCGAAGGGAACGGAGGTGAAGTAGGCCCAGCCGGGGTGTTTGCCTTTCCAATAATAGTCCGCGGCGTGGTACATCTGGGCATTGCCAGAGGCCACTTCGTCGAACGAGTCGAACGCCTTGACGCGCTCGCCGCCGGCGAAGTACTCCACCTGGATTCGGCCGTCGCTCATGTCTGAGATGCGTTTGGCAAAGCGCTGGGCGCCTGTGCCCAAACCCGGGAAGTCCCGCGGCCAGGTCGAGACCATGGCGATCTCGATTCGTTCCTGGGCTATGGCGGGCGCCGCCACGGTTGCGGCGGCTGCGGCTACGCCGCCCGCTACGCCGCCCTTGAGTATTTCACGTCGCTTCATCAGGACTCTCCTTTGGAATGGATGCTTTTGCGTGCCTGGACAGCACACCAAACAATGACGGACGGGCGCTCTGGCCGCGTCCTGCGAGATCGGGCATGAAACAGTGGGCTGCCCCGGGTCACGGGTGCGGGTCGGACCGGCTGCACCACAGCGGCGGGCCGAACGGATGTCCGGCCCAGGGGTACAGCACAGTTAGGCAGGCATCTGACAGCGCTGCTTGCGGGTGTGCTCGCCCCCGCTGATTTACCCAAATCGAGGATTCCTCACCATGGCCATGCCGGCTCCGTGGACCTTTCGAGTGCACATGACACTGTTGCCCAAGGCCGCTCTTATTGCTTTAGAAGCCTGAGTATAGCCCGTGCATTTGGGCGAATGGTAGTTTGCACCGCCCCATAACAGGAGCGCACACGCCAATAAACCTGCAGCACAGTGTCGTCCGGTTCAGCCGCCCCATTGGACCGGGTCGCCGATGGGCGTGCCTGCAACGGCCGCCCGGGCTGCGCTTCGGGCCGCGCCCAGGGCGCCCTGCCGCACCGCCACCAGCTCCGCCACGATGGCGACGGCAATTTCCGCCGGCGTCCGGCTGCCGATGGGCAGCCCGATCGGGCCGTGCAGGGCCGACAAGCTTTGCGAATCGATCCCCAGCTGCGCGAGACGCCCCAGGCGCGCCCGCTGATTCGCACGCGAGCCTATGGCGCCCACGTAGAACGCGTCCGATTGCAGCGCCTGCATAAGCGCCATGTCGTCCAGACGCGGATCGTGGGTCAATGCCAGCACCGCGCACCGATCATCCTGGGCCAGACCCCGCGCCGCATCGTCCGGCATGCCGGGCACCAGCCGGGCCTCGGGCCAATCGAATCCGTCGGCATACTCCGGACGCGGATCGCATACCAGGGCCTCGAAGCCGAGCGGCTCGGCGAAGCGTGCGACATAACGGGAAAGCTGACCGGCGCCGATGATCAATACCCGCCAGTTCGGGCCGAATACCCTGACCAGACGATGCTCGTCGTAGTGAAAAGCCGTTTCCTGCTGCAAGTCATGAATGGATACGGCGCCGGAGTTCAGGTCCACCTCACGGGTCACCCGCCGCCGGTTTGCCAGTGCTTCCAGGAGCGGGGCCAAATCCAGGGCGCTGTCCAGGGTTTCGGCCACCAGCTCCAGGCGGCCGCCGCAGGGCAGCCCGAACCGGTCCGCCTCGGCCCGATCGGTTCCATAGGCCAGGCCGGTCACCCGGGATGTGCGCCATTCGCCGGCCTGGCAGCGCGCCACCAGATGCTCTTCGACACAGCCGCCCGAAACCGAACCGACCATGCGCCCGTCATCCCGCACCGCCAGCAGAGCGCCGGCTGGACGGGGCGACGAGCCCCAGGTCCGGCCGACGGTGAACAGCACCACCGTGTGCCCCTGGTTCAGCCAGCGGCTCGTCGCTTCCAGCACCTCCTGGTCAGGGTCGCCACCAATCATGGCTCAGAGCCGGATCGGCAGGCGGCGCACCGGCTCGCCGGTGGCCACCAGAACCGCATTCGCCATCGCTGGGGCGATGGGCGGAGTGCTGGGCTCCCCGACGCCGCCGGGTGGCTCGGTGCTGTCCATGATGTGGGTATGGATCCGCGGCGTCGTGGCCAGGGTGAGCATCGGGTAGTCCGGAAAATTGCTTTGCTTTACCCGCCCTTGCTCGATGTTGATCTCACCCATCAACGCGGCGGTCAGACCATAGACGATACCGCTCTCCATTTGCGCTTCCACCGTATCCGGATTCACCACGGTGCCGCAGTCCACCGCGCACCAGACCTCGTGCACCCGCACTGTGCGGCCCGCCAGGGAGATCTCCACAACCTCGGCCACAATGGAGCCAAAGGATTCATGCAGGGCCAGACCCCGGTAACGCCCGGCCGCGGTCTCGGTGCCCCAGCCGGCCATCTCTGCGGCCTTTTTCAGCACCGCGGCATGACGCGGCTTTCCGTCCAGCAATCGCATTCGGTAGTCCAGAGGGTCCATACCGGCTTCCCGGGCAAGCTCATCGAGAAACGCCTCGCGAAAATGGGCGTTCTGGCTGTTGCCCACCGAACGCCAGAATCCCACCGGTATACCGGCATCTACCATGGCGTGCTCCACCCGGTAGTTTGGAATGGTATAGGGATGCTCGATAAGCCCTTCCACCGATGTCGGGTCTATCCCGTTTTCCACCATCGAGGGAAATACCCGCTGCATGATCGATGCACTGGCCGCGCGCGCATGAATCGCATGGGGCAGTCCGGATTCATCCAGGCTCGCGCTGAAGCGCACCAGGGATCTGGGGCGGTAGAAATCGTGCCGAATGTCCTCCTCTCGAGGCCAGATCAGCTTGACGGTATGACCGCTGGCCTGGGCGGTCAGCACTGCATAACGGACAAAATCGAACTCGAATCGTCGGCCGAATCCACCGCCCAGAAAGGTGGTGTGTACCGCCACCTTGCCGGGTTCAACCCCCAGCATTTCCGCTACCCGCTGCTGGGTTGGTCCCTGGGCCTGGGTCGGCGCCCAGATCTCGGCGCCGTCCGGGTGGATACGGGCGGTGGCGTTCATCGGTTCCATGGTGGCGTGGGCCAGGAACGGTGCGGAGTACTCGGCCTCGATCCGCTTGCCCGCCGCCGCCAGCACGGCCGGGGCGTCGCCCTGTGCTTCGGCGAGTGGCAGTGTGCCTTCCAGGGCGTTGACGTGGCGTTCGAGTATGCTGGCATCGTCGGCGGTTGCCATTGCCCCTTCATCCCACACCGGTGCCAGTGCCTGCAGGCCTTTGCGGGCATTCCAGTAGCCGTCGGCCACCACCGACACCGCATCGTCCATGGGGACCACGGCAATCACCCCGGGCACGGCCATTGCCGGTGCCGGGTCCACGGATTTCAGGCTGCCGCCGAACACCGGGCAGATCGCCAGGGTGGCGACCCTGAGGTCCGGCAGTCTGACATCGATGCCGAACCCGGCCTGGCCCCGGATCTTGGTCTCGGTGTCCAGCCGGGGGAGGGGGTGACCGATGAGTTTCCATTGCCCGGGCGGCTTCAGCGCGATGTCCGTAGGGGGTTCCAGCTCGGCCGCCTCAGCTGCCAGCTCTCCGTAGCTCAACCGGCGCCCGCTTTCGCTGTCCGAAATGTGGCCGTCGTCGGCGACGCACCGTTCCAGGGCAATATTCCAGCGGTCGGCGGCGGCCTGGCGCAACATCTCTCTGGCGGCGGCGCCGGCCTGGCGCAGGTGATCGAAGCCCTGACGGATGCTGGTGCTGCCGCCGGTACCCTGAAATCCGAAAAAGCGGTTGTTGTAATCCGGACCTGCCGGCGCCATCTCCGCCTGCACCCGCTGCCAGTCCACCTCCAGTTCCTCGGCCACCAGCATCGGCATGGCGGTGTAGACGCCCTGTCCCATCTCCGAACTCGACACCAGAATGGTCACGCTGTTGTCCTGCGCAATGCGCAGCCAGGCGTTGATGTAAGGTGCCTGCTCGGCTGCCCCGGCGAGGCGCCCGCCCGGCGGCAGATGGAAGGCAACGACCAGGGCTCCGGTCGTACTCGCGCTGATCTGGAGAAAGCGTCTGCGACTCACTGTGCCTGTAATGTTCATGCTGCGAATCCTTTCGGCTCAGGCGCCTGCCGCCTGGTGAATGGCGCGGCGGATACGATTGTAGGTGCCGCAGCGACAGATGTTGGTCATCGCCGCATCGATGTCCGCGTCGCTGGGAGACGGTTTCTGCGCCAGCAGCGTCGCGGCCGCCATGATCATGCCGGATTGGCAGTAACCACACTGGGGTACGTCCAGGTCCTGCCAGGCCTGCTGCACCGGGTGGTCGCCGTTTTCTGACAGGCCCTCG
>JAHEDQ010000254.1 GCA_024641125.1 Candidatus Competibacteraceae bacterium
CCCGACTCGATCGCCCCACTCCCAGTTACATCAGCCCCCGTCCGGAATCATCGCTTCCATCACCTGATCGAGGCTGAAGCTCGCCGCCTTCTGTCGGGGCGGGAACTCCTGGAACGTCGCCAGAAAATCCGCCACATAGGCCTGGGCAGGCACCAGCATGTAGGCATGATCGAGCAACCAGTCGAAGTACGTGTTCGAGGTCACCTGGGACCGCTCGTAGGGATCACGCCGCAGGTTGAATATGAGCGGAATCCGAAGGGGTACAAAGGGCTCCATCCAGGCGGCGAACGTCGCTTCGGCGCGTTGTTCCATGAAAATGAACTTCCAGTCCTGGTACCTCAGCGCGGTCAGGTCTCCGTCGTCCGAGAAGTAGAAAATTTCGTCTCGGGGACCGTCTTCCACCTCGCCGGTGAGCAGGGGCAGGATGTTGTATCCATCGAGATGCACCTTGTAATCGCGGCCCAAAGACTGAACGCCCCCCTGCATCAGTTTGTCTTTGATGTCGGGCTGGCCCGCAGCCGCCAAAAAGGTCGGCAGCCAGTCCATATGATGCACGATCTCATTGGTGACCGCACCAGATGCGATTTTGCCTGGCCAGCGCACCATGGCCGGAACCCGCCAGCCTCCCTCCCAGTTGGTGTTCTTTTCACCCCGGAACGGCGTCATGGCCGCATCGGGCCAAGTGTTCATATGCGGGCCGTTGTCGGTGGAGTAAAATACAATGGTGTTGTCCGCCAGGCCCAGTTCGTCCACCTTGTCCAGCAGCCGGCCCACATGCATATCATGCTCGACCATGCCGTCTGAGTACTCGTCCTGACCGGAGATGCCCCGCAGTTCATCCTTCACATGGGTGCGAAAGTGCATCCGCGTACCGTTCCACCACACGAACCAGGGTTTGCCTGCCTTGGTCTGGCGCTCCATGAAGTCGATGGCGGCGTTAACGGTCTCATCGTCGATGGTTTCCATCCGCTTCTTGGTGAGGGGACCGGTATCTTCGATAGTGCCGTCAGCGCTCGATTTGATGACACCGCGCGGGCCGAACTTCTTGCGAAACTCGGGATTCTTGGGATAGTCCTCGTTCTCGGGTTCCTCCTCGGCGTTCAGGTGATACAGATTGCCGAGAAACTCGTCAAAACCATGGTTGGTGGGAAGATGCTCATCTTTATCACCCAGATGATTCTTGCCGAACTGGCCGGTGGCATACCCCTGTGCCTTGAGCAGCCCGGCAATGGTCGGATCCTCCTCCCGGATCCCAAGCTCGGCCCCGGGTAGACCAACCTTGGACAGGCCGGTTCGGAATACGCTCTGTCCCATGATGAATGAGGAACGGCCCGCGGTGCACGACTGCTCGCCGTAGTAGTCGGTGAACATCATCCCGTCACGGGCAATGCTGTCGATGTTGGGCGTCCGGTAACCCATCACCCCGAAGGTGTATGCGCTGATGTTGCTCTGACCTACGTCATCGCCCCAAATCACCAGGATGTTGGGCTGATCCGCCGCATACGACGCACCGGGCCCAAACACCAGTATTCCGGACATCAACCATGCCCGCGGCAGAACGGCCTTCAACAATTGAATCAGCATGAACCCTCCCAAGACATGACACACTTCGGGTCAGACGCGTTGCACAAGCAACTGATCCCGACGCAGCGCAACTATAATAGAGATCGGCACGGAGGACGCAACCATCAATGCATCCATGAACCCGGAGGTTCCGCCCCGGGGATTCAGCCGGGCGGAACTGCGATGGCGAACTGAACGGGCGCAGGCTCAAATGGAGGCAAGTGGCCTGTCCGCCCTGCTTCTGACCTGCGAGCCGGAGTTTCGGTACTTCTCGGGCTTTCAGTCCCAGTTCTGGGAAAGCCCGACCCGGCCTTGGTTTCTGGTGCTGCCCGCCCATGGCAAACCGATCGCGGTGATTCCCACCATCGGCCAATCCGCCATGGAGCAGACCTGGCTTGAAGATATCCGCAGCTGGCCGGCGCCCCGCCCCGGGGATGACGGCGTCTCACTGCTGGCCGATACGCTGCGGAACACCGCAGGGCTCGGCGGCCGCATCGGTGTGCCGCTGGGGCATGAATCCCATCTGCGCATGCCGGCAGGCGACTTTCTGGCGTTGCGCGCCCAGCTCGACGGATTGGAACTGGTGGATGCCCGTCCTCTGCTCAGGGACCTGATGTGCATCAAATCCGAGGCCGAGATCGATAAAATCCGGTACATCTGCCGATTGGTTTCTGACGCGTTTCTGGCCCTGCCGGAGCAAATAGACCCCTACATGACCGAGCGTGAGATCTGCAAACGGCTGCAAATCGATATCCTGGCCCGGGGGGCCGACAGCACGCCCTATCTGATGGGGGCATCCGGTCCGGGCAGCTACGCAAGCATTATTATGGGTCCCACTGACCGGACACTGACCCCCGGAGACGTGCTGATCATCGACACCGGGGCCACCTTCGATGGATACTTCTGTGACTTCGATCGAAACTTTGCCTTCGGCCCCCCCAGCGCGGCGGCCGAGCGCGCACACGCTGTCGTGCACGCCGCCACCGCCGCGGGGTTTGCTGCCGCCCGACCCGGCGCAACCACCCATCAGGTGTGGTCCGCCATGTGGACGGTTCTTGAGCAGGGCGGCGCGCTGGGCAACGACGTTGGGCGCATGGGGCATGGCCTGGGGATGCTGCTGACGGAGTGGCCGTCGAACATGGCCGGAGACGATACCGTATTGCTACCGGGTATGGTCATGACCCTGGAACCCGGAATGGAGTTTGCGCCCCGACAACTCATGGTGCATGAGGAAAACATCGTCATCCGCGAATCGGGTCCGGAATGGCTTACCCGGCGGGCGCCAGAAGACATGCCTGTGATTGGATAGTGTATTGATGCTCAGTGACCAGTCAGAACCCTATGTCTCCGCGTCCATGAGACATGCCTTCGACTCCATACAAACCGGTGGAATGGTGCAGTGATGCGCATTACCCAGTCAGAACCGTACGTTTCCGCGGCCATGAGACATGCCCTGAAAGCCCGTTGGGCGCTTGCAATGGTGCAGTGATGCGCATTACCCAGTCAGAACCGTACGTTTCCGCGGCCATGAGACATGTTCACAACGCCCAGGCGAACGGGGGCGGCAACTGGCCAGAAGCCCTGGACCCGGTGCTCGAACCATCCCTGATTGACGACGCGGTGGACGAGATTCGCCGATGGCCCGGCTACCGTCCCACACCGCTGATCGCACTCAAGGGTTTGTCCGATGAATTGGGTGTTGCCGGGGTCTGGTACAAGGATGAGGCAACGCGGTTCGGGTTAGGTAGCTTCAAGGCCTTGGGAGGCGCCTACGCGGTGCTGTGTTTGCTGAGGCAGATACTGACTTCAAAGCTGGGCAAGTCGGTGGGCACGGAAGCCATACGCAGCGGTGAGTACCGGACGGAAACCCGTGAAGTAACCGTGGCCACTGCCACCGACGGCAATCATGGCCGCTCGGTGGCCTGGGGCGCCCAGCAATTCGGCTGCCGATGCATGATCTACATCCACGCTGAGGTCAGTGCGGTGCGCAAACAGGCGATGGAGGCCTACGGGGCCACGGTGGTGCGGGTGAACGGCAACTACGACGAATCCGTTCGTCAAGCCGCCGCCGACGCCGCAGAACGGGGTTGGCACGTTGTTTCAGACACCTCCTATCCGGGTTACACCGAGCTGCCTCAGCGGGTCATGGCCGGTTATGGCCTGATGGTGGATGAGGTATTGGATCAACTG
The DNA here is from genome assembly GCA_024641125.1 of Candidatus Competibacteraceae bacterium. Classification (GTDB taxonomy): domain Bacteria; phylum Pseudomonadota; class Gammaproteobacteria; order Competibacterales; family JAHEDQ01; genus JAHEDQ01. The sequence continues at coordinate 3,754 of JAHEDQ010000254.1, forward strand.
CCGCCGGATCAACTGCCCACCCATGTTTTCATCCAGGGCGGTGTCGGTGGGCTGGCTGCGGCCGTTTGCGCTCGATTCTGGCAACGCCTGGGGGATCATCGACCGCGCACGGTGATCGCGGAGCCGGATCAGGCCGATTGCCTGTATCGAAGCGCCCTGCATCAAAAACCGGTGGCAGTGCACATCACCGAAGAGTCCATCATGGCCGGCTTGTCCTGTGGGGAGGTGTCCCAACTGGCCTGGAACGTACTCCACCACGGCGCCAATGATTTCATCACCATCGAAGACAGCCTGATCGGTCCCACCATGCGGGCGCTGGCCGAGGGCTTGGGCGGTGCGGCGCCAATCGTCGGCGGCGAATCCGGGGTTGCGGGTCTCGCCGCGCTGATTGCGGTGGGGGCCGATCCCAGTCTGGCCGCTGCACTGGGACTGGATTCCGGAAGCCGGATACTGCTGCTGGGCACCGAGGGGGCGACAGACCCGGAAATCTATCGCGATCTGGTGGGCCGCGCAGCCGAGACGGTATTAGGCTAACACCTTGGGGCTAACACCTTGGGGGCTAACACCTTGAGGCTAACACTTTGGGGCTGACACTTTGGCACTGCAACAGACCCGGGTTTTTCAGGCAACACTGACCCCCCGCCTGGGGCCACGGGCCGCCATCGGCCTGCTGGCCCTGTCCACCGACGCCACCATAGAAGCGGAATGGCGCCGACTTCTTGACCTGGACGGGGTGGAGTTCTACCTCACCCGTGTGCCCTTTGAATGCCGTGTCCGGCCAGATACCCTGGCATCGATGGAGCGGCATCTCAGTGCCGTCGCCGGTGACCTGCTGAACGGACATAAGCTGGATGTGCTGGCCTATGCCTGCACATCGGCCAGCCTGGTGATCGGTGAAGACAAGGTTGCGGCCGCCCTGCGCGGCCGCCGGCCCGACACCCCGGTCACAACACCACTGACCGCGGTCAAGGCTGCCCTCAGCGCATTCGGCACCGACAGTCTGGCCCTGCTCACGCCCTACGTCGATGAGATCAACCGTCCTTTGCGCGATCACTTCCGAGACAATGGCCTGACCGTGTCAGTCCTGGGCAGCTTTATGAATGACTCCGATCCCGAGGTGGTCAGGATCACGCCGGATGCCATTGCCCGAGCCGCGCAGCAACTCGTATCCGAACAACAGGTGGGTGCGCTGGTCATCGCCTGCACCGCATTACGCGCGGCGGCGCTGGTACCCGAACTGGAGGCCACGCTCGGACTGCCGGTAACCACCAGCAATCACGCCATGGCCTGGCATGCGATGCGTCTTGCGAAGGTCAAAGACAGACTGCCCGAACGCGGATCCCTGTTTACCCTGCCATTGTCCGAAAACGAGTGACTCGCCCCATAGATTCGTAGCGTTTCAGAGCATCCCAGATCCGCCAACGCTGAGAAACCGCATAGCGTTGGCTGGCCCTACGCCTTCACCGGATGACTCGGCGGCGGACCCGGATTCAACGGCGGCAGTGCTCGCTGTGCGGTCGCCGCCGACGTGACCAGGGCGTGCCTGCGTACGCCCCTCAGCGCGACGGCCAGCGTCTGCCCCTCCCAGGCCTGATCCGGGTCGAGCAGCGCCCGCTGAAGCCCGTCGACAGCCGTCGTCAGTTCTGCTTCGGGGAACCGCTTTACCAGGGCGGCGAGGGTCACCGGCGACGACACCGGATTGAGGCAGGCCATCCAGGCAACAAGGGCATTGTAAGCCGCCGCCGCATGATCTCCGTCGCAGGCTTTCATCATCTGCCTGAATCGGGCGGCCTCGCTGATGGCGCGCCGGGCGCGCCAGGACTGAACACGCCCAATCAGCCTTTGCCGGTGTCTGAACAGCCAGAACACGACTCCGGCCAGCAACACGCTGACCGCAATGATCGGCGCCATAGGCAACCGATCCAGATCGTCGCGCAGCGATCCCGACGCGGCGCCTTCACCCAGGGCCGGATTGGGCATCACGTCGAAAGTCCGCGCCTGGAAGGCTTCCACTTCCAGGGTCTCGGTATCTGAATTCCACCAACGCACACGCCACTCGGGAATGGTAACGGGCCCCTCGCGCTGAGCCACGAAAGTAACCGACTCGGTCCGCTCCCCGACCAGGC
>JAHEDQ010000255.1 GCA_024641125.1 Candidatus Competibacteraceae bacterium
ACCACGGCCATGCCCACCATGGCCAAGGGGCCGAGGCGCTCGTCGAATAACAGAAACGAGAATATCGCCACCATCGGCGGGGTCAGATAGAACAGGCTGGCCACCCGGGACGCCTCGCCCAGTCGAATCAGGGTATAAAGCAGACCGACCGCACCCACCGACAACACCAGAACGAGCCAGGTCAGCGCGAACACGAACTGAGCGCTCCAGATCACAGTCCCTTGTTCCAGCGCCAGCGCCCCCACCCCCATGGCGGCGGCCGTCGCAGCGTACTGGATCACGCCGCCAGTGCGCAGGTCCATACCGAAGCAAAAGCGCTTCTGGTAGAGGGTGCCCAGGGTTATACCCAGCAGGGCGGCGAGGCACAGCACGATACCCGCGGCGCTGGTGGCGCCCCCGCCCATTTTTTCGTAGACAACCATAAAGACGCCGGCAAATCCCAGCAAAAGTCCAAGCCATTGTTGGAGACGCAGGCGCTCCTTGAGCCAGACCGAGGCCAAAGCCCCGGTCAACAGGGGTTGAGTCCCAACAATCAGCGCGGCCACGCCCGCCGGCAGACCCAGCTGTATGGCATTGAAAACGCCACCCAGATAAAGCGCGTGCACCAACAGTCCGGCCACAGCGATGTGCCCCGCCGAGCGCCAGTTGCGCGGCCAGGGCGCCTGGGTGAGCAACGCGAACGCCAGTAGCAGAGCGGATGCGATCAGCATCCGGATGCTCAGAAAGGTCAAGGGTTCGGCGTAGGGCAAGCCCAGCTTTGCGCCCAGGAATCCAGTGCTCCACAGCAGAACGAACAGTGCGGGCACTGCCCGCACCCAGGGTGAGTGGGTTGGCTCAGCGGTCATGACCAGCTGTGATGGTGCTGGGCCTTCGGCTCAGATACAGGCCGCCCATGATCAGGGTCAAGGCGATCCAGGCCCTACCCGGCGGCACCTGGGACAGGAACAGCCAGCCCCAAAGAATGGCGAACATCGGGACCATGTAGCTGACCTGGGACATGAACGTGGCCCCCACTGCCTGGATGATCTGAAAGCGCAACAGATAGGCCAGCGCGGTCGGGAAAAGACCCAGCCATACCACCGCCAACAGGGGCGTCGCGGCCGGCTGGAGCGCCCAGCTGTGATCGATCCACAGCGCTGCCGGCACCATGTAACAGGCGGCGCTGGCCAGGACGATGGCGCTGTTGACCAGTGGCGGTACCGAGGCGACGTGGCGCGTGAGAATGGCGGAAACACCGTAGCAGGCGGTCGCGCCGATAACGGCCATTTGACCGGCAAACGATTCAGAACGGCCGAACACGGCATCATATCCCACGAGCAGAATCACTCCGGAAAACCCGAGCAGCATCCCGCCCAGCTTGGGTGTGGTCAGCCGATCGTCCTGGGTCCAAAGGTGCGACATCAGCACCACCAGAAACGGGCCGGCGGCCATCAGAATGGCGCTCCGCCCACCGGAAATAAACTGTTGTCCCCAACTGATCAGCATAAACGGCAGTGCGCTGTTTAGAAATCCGATGACCACCAACAGCCCCCAGATCCGAAGATCTGTCGGCAGCCGTTGCCCGCCGGACCAGAGCATCGCGACCAACACCAACGCCCCCAGTAGCAGGCGGCCCGCGACGATGGAGGTCGGCGGCAGCCCGGTGAGGGCAATGTCGATACACAGGAAGGACGAGCCCCAAATGGCGCCGACCAGCACCAGCCGGGCCAAATCCGCTCCGGTGGCGGCGCGGATGCCCTGCATCAGGCTGGCCCCGGATGCGGGTCGGTGCTTGCTCGGTGTTTGGCCAGCAGTTGGGCTAGATATTCGGAACACGCCGAATCGCCTTCCGACGGCGCCCAGGGCGCGAACTCCTTGTCTGTCGCCGGATCCCAGGGTCCTGCCTTTACTTCGTAGCACACGGTGTGATCTGTAAGCACCGCTAGGGAGTGCCACAGTCCGGCGGCGATGTCGATGCCAAACGGGCCGACACCCCTATCCACTCCACGCAGAACATACGACTCGGTGACCCGACCGTCATTGTCAAACAGTAAGAACAGCACTTCACCGTGCAGAATCACAAACGATTCGCTCTTGGGGGGCTGCAGATGCCGATGGGGCGTCACGTATGTCCCACGACACATGACGTTCAGGAACCGATGCGGGTTGGATGCGGCGTCCGGATGAAAGTTGTGGTTCATCCGTCCACGATCCGATCGTTGGGCCGCAATCAGAATCTGCTGGATCAGGTCTGTGTTCAGCAGTTGGACGGTGTCCGACATGGCAGGCTCGGTGATGTTGGTGAATTCGATCCCGGAGTCTACCCCGGTTCCTGGCCTGGGGTCCTTTTGTGCGCCGTGCTGCCTGGCAGCGCCAAACCTCATCCTGTTCGATGGGGCATGTATCGGACGGTTGTGGACCGCGGCCGGATTCCCCACAATCCGTCACGTTTGTTTGCTACCAGACGGATTCCCACCCCATGACCGAAACCCAGTTCGACGTACTCGCCATCGGCAACGCCATCGTGGATGTCATCGCCCAGGCCGACGAGGCGTTTCTGACCCGCCACCAGGTACCCAAGGGCACCATGTCACTGATCGATTCGGAACGGGCCGAGTCCTTGTATGAAGCGATGGGCCCCGGCATCGAGATGTCCGGAGGATCCGCCGGCAATACTGTCGCGGGCGTTGCCGCCCTGGGTGGACGCGCCGCTTATGTAGGTAAGGTTCGGGACGACTGGCTGGGCAAGGTCTTTACCCATGATATTCGCGCCGCAGGAGTGCGCTTTGAGACCACCATGGCGGAGCAGGGGCCGCCGACGGCGCGTTCGCTGATACTGGTTACACCGGATGCGGAGCGGTCCATGAACACCTACCTCGGCGCATGCGTCGAACTGGGCCCGGACGATGTCGATCCTGAGGTCGTTGCCCAGGCCAAGGTGACCTATCTGGAGGGCTATCTATGGGACCCGGCGGGCGGCAAGGCCGCGTTTCGAAAGGCGAGTCGTCTTGCCCAGGCGTCGGGGCGGAAGGTGGCCTTGAGTTTGTCGGATCCGTTCTGTGTGGATCGCTATCGTGACGAGTTCCGCGACTTTGTGGGCGAGGGCGTGGATGTTCTGTTCGCCAACGAGGAAGAGATCTGCTCGCTCTACCAGGCGCCAGACTTTGATGCCGCTCTGCAGGCGGTCCGGGGCCACTGTGAAATCGCTGTTCTGACCCGCGGCGTCCATGGATCGGTGGTAGTCACCGGGGACGAGGTGCATGTCATCGACGCGGAAACGGTTGCCAAGGTGGTGGATACCACCGGTGCCGGCGATTTGTTCGCCGCTGGTTTCCTGTTTGGCATCACCAATGGGCGCGACCTGCCCACGGCCGCCCGCATCGGCAGCCTTGCCGCCGCCGAGGTTGTCGCCCACTACGGTGCCAGGCCTGAAGCTTCGCTCAAGCGCTTGCTCGAAGCTCGAGGCCTCTGAGCCGCATCACAAAAGCGGCGGCCGTGCAGGCAGGTTGTACCTGCCTGTTCCGGCTGCCCCAAGAACCGAAGGACTGGCAAGATAAAAAGGGGCGCTGCCAATGAAAACCTCCGCATACATTTATCTGTTCCTCGCAATGCTGCTGTTGGCGTTTCCGGTCCCCGGATGGAGCGCCGATGCAAACACGGTGCAGGATGCCTTTACGAACAAGACTGCAGCCGACCGGAATTACGGAGCGAGCAAGACGCTCAGCCTCCTACAGCGGGAGGCGCGCCCGGTTTTCATCCAGTTTGATCAAGCCCCGCTCGAGGGTGCCGAGATCGAAAAGGCGACCCTCAAGCTGTCGGTAAGCAGAGTGTTCGCGCAGGGACCTGCCTCGATATTCGCCATTTATGAGGCCTGGTCGGAAAACACGGTCACCTATGACAGCAATCCGGCATGGGCGTCGGTTCCGGAGGGCGAAGTCTTTATTACGTCTCCGGGTACCTATGAAATCGATCTGACCAGCCTGGCACGGCGCTGGGCCAGCGGGGAATTGCCAAACCACGGGATTGCACTGTCCAGTCGAGATGCGACTGCCTACCTCCCCTCGAAAGAAACGGGCGTGGACAATGCGGCGTCGCTGATCATTGAGTTGGACGGAGAGCCGCCCGTCGAACCGCCAGTGGAGCCACCCGTGGATGGCGGCACTCCGGCGATTCAGGCTGTGCAGGCCGACCGCTTTGAAACCTATGCCCAACGGACCATCGGTTGGAACTTCAAGGTTACCCGCCGGGTTCGGGTAACACAGTTGGGGGTTTACAACCGAGACGGGTTGCAGATTGACGTGCCGGTTGCGATCTGGGATCCCGCTATCAGCAAGACGCAACCGCTTGGCCAGATCGAAGTGCCGGCTGGGACACCCGGCGGTGCATCGACGTTCAGCTACCAGGCGCTGAGTCCGACGGTCGTTCTGCAGCCTGGTCGCGTCTATACCCTGGGCTCATACGAGCCCGGTGAGCTGGTGTTTAAGCCGACTTGTCCTGCCTTCAACTGCGATTTTGCGACGGAAATCACCGACGTGTTCGGGACCCGTTCTCCACTGGGGGATTCGATTCAGTATCCCAAGTGGCAGGTGGACAGTTTCGTCAACATACCGTTTGTCGGGCCCAACTTTAAGTTTGTAGAAGAGCCGTAGGCCGACAGTCGGACAAGCTATCGGAACACCGCCAGAAGGGGCACCCGCAGCTCGTCCTCGCTGATGCCACCGTGGACGCCGATGTCCGACCGCGTTCCGCCGTTGCATAGCTTGTCCTTGATCACGTGGTGGCCCTTGGCCACCAGCGCGTAATCGCCGATCCGGTCCTGAACCCTGGGATCCGGGACGCCAGGCCCGAACCAGCCTTGGTCCAGCAGGGTCTGTGACTGGTGCAGGTCGACGGCATCGGAAAGATGTGTCTGAACGTAGTCCTCAAACGACGCCGCGTGCCCCGCCCGCACCTGGCAGTAAGCCACCCGGGGTTCGCCGCTGAGGGGTTGTGCAAGCGCTTTCTGCATAACAGGGTGCTGATCCAGTAAAACGGTTTCCGCCGCCGAGGTGTCGACAAAGCCATGGTCTGCGGTAATCAGAACCAGGGTGTCGGTTCCGGTCAGGGTGTTCCACCATGTGCTCAGCGCCTGTTCAAGATCGGCGAAGTGATGGCGGGTGGCCGCGCTGTCTATCCCGTTGCGGTGAGCCAGTCCGTCCAACCGGGGCCAGTAGGCATAGACATACTGGCGCCCAGAGCCGTTGCGCACGATCTCGGTGATGTTTTCGAGGCATTCGGAGAACGGTCCGAAGCCGAGGCGCCTGGCGCGGCCACCCAAATTGCGGCTGTAGGGAGAGTCCACCAGTTCCCGGGGCTGAAGCAGCGTGCTGCGGACCGGCAATGAATCAAACAGCCCGGGCGCGCCCAGCAGCATATTCGGTTCGATGCCTGCCTGATCGAAGGTCACGCCGCCCCAGCGTGGCTTGAACGGCAGAATCATGCCGACGGTGCCGAGTTCCTTGAAATGCATGAACCAACCGGTCGCCCCGTGCCGGTTGGGCGGCACGCCGGTCATCAGCGTGGTGATGGCCGGCGCGGTGCTGGTCGGGAAAACCGAGCTCATCGAACCCAGCAGGTGTTCCGCCAGCGGGCCGGCGTTGCGTCTGAAAAAATTGAACCCCATGCCGTCGATCAGTATGAGCACCACATTGCGTGCCGCCGCGACCCGATCGGGTGGAAGTATGTGCAGCGAAGGCTGAGGCGGTGATGGACCGCCCAGCCCGTCCATCAGTGAACACATCAGATTGCTCAGGCCGTCCCCGCCATAATCGAGATGGGCCGGGAGCAGTGCGGAAGGGTCGGCAATCACGTCGCGTGTTTCATGATC
>JAHEDQ010000256.1 GCA_024641125.1 Candidatus Competibacteraceae bacterium
CCGCTTGAGAAGTGGGATGGGTCCATTTCATTAGGCAAACATAGTCGATTTGCGCGAAGCTGGCATGGTCCCGGTGTTCGCCGCTATCAAGCACCGCTCGTCTTGGCCGCCTACAAGGCATCCTCCAGCACCAGGTCGGCGCCTTTTTCCGCCACCATGATGGTCGGCGCATTGGTATTGCCCGATGTCACCGCCGGGAACACCGAGGCGTCGATCACCCGCAGGCCGCCGAGACCGTGCACCTTGAGCCGATGATCCACCACCGCATGTTCCGCGTTCGGGCCCATGCGGCAGGTGCTGACCGGGTGGAACACGGTCCAACCCCGGGCCCGTATGTCGGCCAGCAATGCGTCTCGCGACTGTACCTCCGGACCCGGCTGAACTTCGGCCTCGATGATCGAGGAGAAAGCCGGGGTCGCAGCCAGGGTACGGATAAAGCGCACCCCGTCCAGCATGTCCTCGATATCCTGCTCGGTGTCCAGGTAACGGGGATGGATCAGCGGCGGCGCATGGGGATCGCCGGAGCGGATTTGAAGATGACCGCGGCTGGTGGGGCGACAGGGTGAGAACCCGATCAGAAAGCCCGGATACGGGTCGGGGCTCATCATCGGGCGTTTGCCCGGCGGTGCCCGCAAATAGCTCACAGGCGAGAAATAGAGTTGAAGGTTGGCCTGTCCCAGACCGGGCCGTGAGCGCATGAAGCCGCCGCCCTGATTGATGCTCAGGGACAGCGGCCCCCGCCGCGAGAGCAGATACTTCAGACCGACCCGGGCCTTGCCCAGCCAGGGTCCCAGTTCCTGGTTCAGGGTCGGCACCCGGGAGCGGTAGGTGTAGTCCATCCCCAGATGATCCTGCAGGTTTCGCCCCACCGCCGGGCTGTGCAGGCGCACCTCGATTCCCAGTGGCTTAAGCACCTCGGCCGGTCCCACACCCGAGAGTTGCAGCAGTTGCGGGGAGTTTATCGACCCGCCGGCCAGAATGATCTCCCGACCCGCCCGGGCGACATGTTGCTGACCTTTGTGGGCATACTCGACCCCGACCGCACGCCGTCCCTCGAACACCAGTTGTGTCGCATGGGCACGGGTCAGCAGCCGCAGATTGGATCGTTTCAACGCCGGCCTCAGATAGGCGCGTGCGGTGGACATGCGCAGGCCGTCCCGGGTGGTGATCTGATACAGGCCCACGCCCTCGGGGGAAGCGCCGTTGAAGTCCTCGGTGAACGGCAAGCCCGCCTGCTGGCACGCCTCCAGATACACGTCGCACAAGGGGTGGACCTGGGTGGACACGTCCTCCACGTGCAGTGGACCATCGGCCCCCCGGTGGGCGTTGCCGCCCAGGGCGCAGCGCTCGGACTTGCGGAAATACGGCAGCACCGACGCCCAATCCCAGCCCGGGTTGCCCTCCGCCGCCCAGTGGTCGAAATCCGCCGCCTGACCACGGATGTACACCATGGCGTTGATCGAACTGGAGCCCCCCAGCACCTTGCCCCTGGGCCAGTAGCTCCTGCGCCCGCCCAAACCCGGGTCTGGTTCGGTCAGGTACATCCAGTTGACGCGCCTGTCATAGAAGGCCTTGCCATAGCCGATGGGCATCTGCACCCAAAGCCGCCGGTCGCTGCCGCCGGCTTCCAGTATCAGAACTCGATGACGCCCGCTGGCGGTCAGCCGGTCTGCCAGTACGCAGCCGGCGGACCCCGCACCAACGATGATGTAGTCGTAGTCGGACATGGCGAGCGTGCACGGTGCTGGTTTGTTCGGGTTGAATCCTCTTTACCCGATCGGCCGGACCCAGTCACGTGAAACAATCGATTGGCGCAGACCCGGAACGCCGGCCGCGGACCCATGGCCAAGCACGCCGGTGGGCGGACGGGGCGTGATTCTGCGGAGCGCTGTGCCTGTTGGCGATGATTGTAGTCGATCACTGCAGCAGTGAACTGGTGAGGCGATTGTTTGTGGCCTGAAAGTCATACCAGCGACAGTGGCACCGGTCACGGTCCGTGGTTGTCTACGCCCCGGAAGTGCGTGCCTCTGGCATCAGGTAAAGCGCTGGTTATACTGTGCCCATGAGCAACACGAAACATGTCGAGGCGCTTGATCTCGCCAAGGCGGGTCAGTGGGACGAAGCGCACCGCAAGATCCAGACTCAGTCCGATTGCATGTCGTGCCTGATCCACGGCTACCTGCATCGGGTCGAAGGTGACCTGGGTAATGCCCGCTACTGGTATGGGCGTGCCGACGCGGAGCTGCCGGACAACACTTTGACGGAAGAGTGGGATCGCCTGTATCGGCTGGCGGGCGCCGAGTGACGCATTTCCAAAGCCGTTGGATCCCTCGTCGAAACGAGCACCGTCTCTCACACGCCGCTCTTTGATCGCTGGGCATGTCAGCGCTGCGAAGTAAGCATCGGCGTCCTGTTTTCAAGTCAGGATGTGCGCATGGACCGGAAGTCCAGGTGGTGTGGCGTTTTCTCAGTGGCTCGAGGCTGGTCTGAAAAGGTTGCGTGCGGAATCATCGCAATAGCGATTGAAGACCATTCGCAACGTGCGTTCCGAGGCAGTTGCCGCAATGGCCGGGTTTGGTGCCCGGTGGGCATTGCCCGGCATTTCCGTCTCCCCGGTCTTTTACGATGGCAATATAGACCCGCATTTCTGAAACCCGGCAGATGGACCCTTGCCAGCCGTGAGCGCCCCGGATCCGCTTAGGCCGGGACCAGTCCGCACCCCTGGATTGAGTCGCCTTACCGCTCCTCAGTCAGCTCGCCCCGTAAGTCCCTGGCAATCATTTCGCGGACGGCGGCTGGCGCCAGGCCGCTGTCGATCAGGTAGCGCAGCTTGGTCAGGGCCGCCTCGGTGGTCATGTCGCGCCCCCCGATCACACCTGCTTGCGCCAGTGCCGAGCCGGCGGCATAGGTTTCCAGTGTGACGCTCCCGGTCAGGCACTGGGTGACCGCGACGATGACCACCCCTCGTTCAGTCGCGTGGGCGAAGACGGCCATTAGCGTGTCATCCTCGCTCGGCCCCGTGCCGGCGCCATAGCACTCCAGCACAGCACCGCGGACCGGATCGTCGAGCGCGTTGCGGGTTGCGTCTGCCGATATGCCCGGAAAAAGCCGCAGTGTGGTTACCACATTGGCGCCGAGCATCTGCAGCGACATTGGCTTTTCGGGTGACGCGAGAAGGCGTTCCCCGTGGACCCGCACACCGGTTCCGATGTCAGCGAGTGGCAGGCAGTTGGGGGAATCGAACGCGTCCAGGCCGAAAGCGTTTGCTTTGACGGTCCTGTTTCCCCTAAGAAGGTACCGGCCGAAGCACACACAGACTTCCGGAATGTCCCCACGGGCAGCAATCAGCACCGAGGCGATGAGATTGTCCCTGGCATCGTTTCGAATCTCACAGAGGGGGATCTGCGAGCCCGTCATAATAACCGGCTTGCCGAGCCCCTGGAGCATGAACGACAGCGCCGACGCCGTGTAGGCCATAGTGTCCGTGCCGTGGAGCACGACAAAGCCAGCGAACAGGTCGTAGCGATCGATGATCATCTTGGCGATGGTGTTCCAGTGACTCGGATGGGCATTCGCACTGTCGATAAGCTGGTCGAAGTCGACGAACTCGATGCGGGGCATGCCTGCACCCGACAGGCGGGGAATTTCCGCGACGATGCGCTCGCGAAGACCATGGGCCGGCCGGTAACCGTCGACCGCGGGCAGCATGCCGATGGTCCCGCCGGTATAGATGACGCAGACGCTGGGTTTCATGGACGTTGATGCGGTGTTGCTGACAACAGATAGAAGCATAGCAGCGGGGTGTGCCGCAGTTGCGCGGCGCAGCCTGGCCGAGACTGACAAACCGCGACCGATGTAAAACGGAGTTCGTCTGGAGTCCGCCATCTCTGGTTAACCTGCAAACGCACCCGCATCGGTCCGCGTTCCTCCAATGCGCGAGCTGTCCCTTTTTTTGGAAGTCTCACTTGCGGGGTGCATTATTGCGGGGTCTTGGTATCGGTGTTGAAAACGGGTTCGTCGCCCAGCATGGTTCGGCCGAGAAAGCATCATGCCGCGTTCCGCATGAGCGGTTCCGGCCGTTTTATATTTGTAATCGTGCCATCGAACGGATTTGCCAAGAGTGGCACTTGAAACCAATCAGAAACAGAGGCTTGGCTGCCATTGATCAGATCATCTCTAGTGCGAATAAAGCGATCATCAGGAAGAGGAAACGACCATGTCCAGCCGTAGGTGGATCGCCCTTGCTCTGACGATGTCGGTGGTCATCGTCATCGCCCTGATTGTCTGGCTGAAGCGCCCCAAGCCGGTTGCCGTGTTGCTGACCAGGATTGACGCCGGCGCTGTAGAGCGTACCGTCACCAACACCCGCGCCGGAACGCTGAAAGCCTGTCGGCGCGCCCGTTTGTCGCCATCGATGGGCGGACAGATCGCCAATTTGCCCGTTCGTGAGGGTGATCGGGTGAAAGCCGGGCAGATCCTGTTCGAAATCTGGAATGATGATCTGCTTGCGCAGATGGAATTGGCCAAGAGCGAATTACTGGCCAGTCAGGCCCGCGCTAAGGAGGCCTGTGCCCAGTCGGAGGTCGCACAAGGCGAGGCGAAACGGCAGACTCAACTTCGCAAAAAGGGTTTGACCTCCGATGAGCGAGTGGATCAGGCAGTTGGGCTGGCCACCGCGAGAGCGGCCAATTGCGAAGCGGCCAGCGCCACCGTCAAGGTGGGTGAATCCCGGATTGCCGTAGCCCAAGCCGCGCTCGACCGCACCCGATTGACCGCACCGTTTGATGGAGCCGTTGCGGAAGTGAATGGTGAACTCGGCGAGTATGTCACGCCTTCCCCGGTGGGCATTCCGACGCCGCCGGCGATCGATCTGATCGACAGCAGCTGCCTGTATGTGACGGCACCGATCGATGAAGTCGATGCGCCGGAGATCAAGGCTGGCATGACCGCTCGTATTTCATTGGACGCATTTGGTAAGGAGTATTTTGAGGGCAAGGTGCGCCGTGTTGCACCCTATGTTCTGGATGTGGAAAAACAGGCACGCACCGTGGATGTCGAGGTAGACTTTTTGTCTGAGAAAGACAACGCCAACATGTTGCCGGGTTACACCGCGGATGTGGAAATCATCCTGGATGCCCACAACAATGCCTTGCGCATTCCGACCGAAGCGCTACTCGAAGACAACCGGGTATATCTCTATGACGCAGCGGATCAGACGATAAGCGATGTGCCGGTTACGGTCGGCCTCACTAACTGGCAGTTTACCGAAATCAAATCAGGGCTTGAACAGGACCAACAGATCGTCACGTCGATCGATCGCGAGGGACTGGCTGATGGTGTGCGGGTTAAGGCGGAAAAACAGGAACAGACAGATTAGGGCCTTAACAGGCCCTAGATCCCATGATTAAGCTGGAGAATGTTCATCGCGATTTTCAGGTGGGCGATCAAGTTGTCCACGCTCTGGATGATATCAATCTGGAAATCGAACAGGGTGAATATCTCTCGGTCATGGGGCCATCCGGTTCCGGCAAATCCACTTTGCTGAATCTGATTGGCATGCTCGATCATCCCAGTTCGGGCCGATATTTTCTCAATGGCAGGGACGTCACCGAGCTGAACGAATTCGAAGAAGCACAAACGCGCAATAAGAATATCGGTTTCGTATTTCAGGCCTTTCATCTGGTGCCCCGCCTGACCGCGGCGGAAAATGTCGAGCTGCCCCTTGTCCTTTCCGGCATCGATCCGGCAAAGCGTAAGATCAAAGTGGCTGCCGCTTTGCAAAGCATGAGCCTCAGCGATCGGTCCC
>JAHEDQ010000058.1 GCA_024641125.1 Candidatus Competibacteraceae bacterium
CCCATCGGTGTCCTGTTCCGGCACCGAGACCTCTTCCAGCCAGCGCAACACCCCGAGCTTGCTCTGGGGGTCGCACAGGCGGTTGAACACCATCAGCCGGATCAGCGCCTCGGCATCGAACTGCCGGCGCGAGGAGCGCAGCGCCCGACGCAACGCGGGCCCTAAACCCAGAGAGCCCCAAAGCTGATGCAGCGCCCAGAGATCACCGAAACCCAGGGCGGGCTCGAACTCCGGCACCGAGCCCGGCGCCTCGGGTCAGCCGACGGCGCGCTGCAATCCCCTGATCAGCGGATCGAGATCATCGGCGCCGAGCTTGTCCAGCCGGCCCAGGCTGGCGATGACACGCTGCTTGACCTTGCCCTCGGCATCCCGATAGCCCTCGACGAGCTGCAGATAGTGTCGGCCGCCGGAGCGGGTGACACGTGTATACAGGGCATAACTGTATACAGCGCATCATAAATCCCCAAAATACATAAAACATCACAACGTGACACAACACGCTTTCCGCCATTCTGGCCCGAGAATCACGTGGGAATGCGGCTTTCGAGCCCTTTCCAGACCCAAATTGGGCCGCCAACTGCGGAACTTGGGAACACCGGGCGCCCGTCCAAACGAAAACCCTTACAGGTTGGGTTTCGCGCACAGTAACTCTATGCTTGATCTTCCATGTAGGACATGAGCCGCTGGCTCATGTAGGGCGCCTTGACCAGCAACACCTTGCCATGGCCGCTGTAGGTGCGAAACAGACTCTCGCCGGACAGATAAAAACTGAAAAAGCGTGTAGGTCGTCTGACCCTGTACTTCAGGCCGGTGGTCCGGGCAATAACCAGCTTTCCCTCCACGGCGATCTCTTCCCCGTCCAAACGGACCTCTTCCACCGGCCCAACGGAATTCAGCACCACCTTACCCCTGCCGTGGACCATGGTCTGGTAGTCGATAAAGCCCTCGCCGGCGAACAGCGATGTGATCACCGCCTCGCGATGCAGCCCCAGATCGACCGTGCCTTCCGAAGCCCAGTAGGCGCCGTTCTCAAGGATCCAGTCGTCATCCTCTACATCGAAAACGTGGTAACCGCCCAGGGAAGGTTCCAGGTAAATCTCGCCATCGCCGCGAAACCGCGGGCGAATCCAAGGCTCATCCGACAGTGTTGCAGCCAACGCCCGCCCGACCGTGGGCACCGGCGTGCTCACCTCGATCTTGCCCCTGAGATAAGACAAGGCACCGGACTCGGCGCGGACTTCCTCATCCTGAATGTCAACCCGGACGTAACGCAGGCCCTCGGTTTCAACCACTTGGAACTCGGCCATGGTTCAACTGCGCTCCCGTTCCACGCTATTCCAGCAGATCGCGCTCTTGGAGCGCGCCCCTGGCCGCTGGGTGCAACGGCGCCGTCAGGCCCCCTTCCACCATGTCCCGCACCTCAACCCCACGCAGCGTCGGCACCAGTTCCTGAACCTCGTCAAAATGGTCGAGCACAGTCCGGACCACCAAGGCCACCAGGTCCGCGTCGGTATCGGCGGTGGTCACCAAGGTTGCGCTGACACCGAAGGTGGGCACGAACCCGTCAAGTCCGTAGTCCTCACCGGAAATCACACCGCGCTGATAATACGGGCGCTCGGCAAGAATGCGATCGATGGCCTGGACACTGATGGGGAAAAATTCGAGCTTACATTGCGCCATTCCGTTCGCGACCACCCCCGACGGATGGCCGACCATGAGCACACTGGCATCGATTTGACCGGCGCACAGCATGGCGTTGGCATCCTCCGGACGGAACTGACTCACCACCGCCTTCTGCTCCTTCCCCAGGGCTTCCATTACGAGGTCCCAGGTCGCTCGACCACCGGATGCGGACTGGCCCACGTTCACCCGGACGCCAAGCAAATCGTCGGTTTCCGCGATCGCCCCGGGCTGACTCAGGATGGTCGCCAGTTCCGGATAAAGCGACAACACCGAGCGCAGCTCCGGCTGGGGCTGACCCGCCCAGCGGCCCGTTCCCTCAAAGGTCTGGTAGTGCACATCGGCCTGAACGATGGCGAAGTTGGACTCACCCTTGCGCAGGGCCGTTACATTCTCCACCGAGCCCTGGGTGGGATCCACCGAACAGCGATAGCCGTGAACTTCGCGCTCGCGGTTGACCAAATCGCAAATCGCACGCCCCAGGGGATAGTAGGTACCCCCGACCTGTCCGGTGCCGATTGTAAAAAACCGGTCCGGCGCCGTAGCCGGCCAGGCACTGGACGGGCCAGCGAGAGCCGCCACGCCCAGCAGCAACAGCGCGACCACGGGGTCTCGGGCCGTTCCCGGGCTCATGGGCGCGTGCTCATGGGACATCGTCCAGTTCCATTAGGGTGCCATACACCAGCTCATAGGCGGTTGGGGATACCAGGACCGCACCCTGCAGAGGCTCGTCCAATGCATAAATCAGAAAAATCATCACGCCAAGAAAAAACGCCACCAGACCGCTTAACAGCATCTGGGTAAATAAACGCATCTCGAGCATCCAGATAAGGATGATCTGGATGATGGCGCCGATTATGACCACATACCAGAACACGCCCGGAATCTTGAGATTGACACCCGCAAGACGATCGACCCGGGCGCCCAGCAGGCTGTCGAAGTGGGTTAGCCCCTGCTCCTGCATGATGCCCTGTGATGCATTCTTGGGCTCGAACTGGAGCATCGATTGACGTATGACCGCGAGCCGATTGTCGCCGCCGGAGGGAATAAGACCCTGTCGGTGAGCCGGCCAGTCCCGATTCAATACATAAGTGGTGTAGTCACGCATCAGATAGCGGAGTTCGGACCGCAGTGGTTCGTGATAGTTGGAAAATCCACGGTACAACAGCGCGACCGAGGCCGACTCCCGTTGAACGGCCGATTCGATGCGTGCGTTGTTGTCGAAAGCGGCCACCGACAGCAGGCCGAGCAGCAATCCGTAGAGCAGGCTGAAGCCGGCGCTGGCATGGCTCACCAGGTCGTTCAGGCCGCGCTGTCCGCCCAGCATCAATCGCAAAAAGGGACGCACCAGCAGAATACCCAACCAGGTCACACCCACGAACAGGGCCGGGAACAGGATCGCAAGCGGCGCCGCCGAAAGTTGCTCGAAAATCTCCTTCATCTATACGCCGT
Organism: Candidatus Competibacteraceae bacterium; assembly: GCA_024641125.1. GTDB lineage: Bacteria > Pseudomonadota > Gammaproteobacteria > Competibacterales > JAHEDQ01 > JAHEDQ01. The sequence goes on from JAHEDQ010000058.1 coordinate 3,133, forward strand.
TCCCCGTCCGGATGGGCAAACCCGGTAGCAGGTTGTTCCGCACAACCTGGTTAGCTATGGTGCCGATGCCAAGAGTAGGCGAATATCCGAGCGTGGTCATTACACGGCCACAAAGAACGCATGCACCTGCTCTTAATAATCTAGACTACCGTGGGAAGTACTTCTTTGACGCTGAAAACGCAATACGGGAGGTTAGCATGGGATTTTTCAACAAGATTTTGAGCACGTTGGGCATTGGCGACGCTGAAGCAGAGGAGACCAAGAACACCGAGACGGCGCCGGCGACAGCCACACCTGCGGCCACTGAGGCGCCGGGGGCGGCCCCAACGCCAGACGCCCCGGCGACATCCCCGCCCCCGGTCGCCATTCCGGTGGTGGATGTGATGGCGAAGCTGGAGGCGATGGCCGAGGCAAATCCTCAGAAACTCAATTGGAAGACTTCCATTGTCGATCTGCTCAAGCTCCTCGGGCTCGAAAACAGTTATGGTGTGCGCAAGGAGTTGGCGGCGGAACTCGGCTGCCCCTCCGAACTGATGGGCGACTCTGCACAGATGAACATGTGGCTGCACAAAACGGTGTTAAGAAAGATCGCGGAAAACGGTGGGAATATTCCGCAGGATCTACTGGACTGAAGCGATCAAACAGTGCTGTTGGCCAGGGAAGGCCGTCGGTATTGCGGTCTGTTGTGGGGCACGGCGCTTGACATCAGACCGGCATTAACCACCGCAAATTCAACGGCATGTCGTCTATGATGAAGATTTCACGTCACGACCTGGTGGGCGTGTTTGTATTTCTCGGACTGGCACTGCCATTGGGCCAGCAAGCCCTCGCGCAAAGGGAATCCCGAGCACTCGCCGTCGGGGTTCAGTCCACTGCCCCACCGTTCGGCTACGTGGATGACAATGGTGAAGTGGCCGGCTTCGATGTGGACTTGAGCCGGGCGTTGTGCGCGAGACTCAACCAGACCTGCGAGCTGGCCGAAACCGAGTTTGCCGACGTTCTTCCCATGATCGAGTCCGGGCAACTCGACTTCGCCGCCGCCTTCGTTTCCATCACCGACAAGCGACGCGAGCGGGTTGCCTTTTCCGAACCGTACTTTCAAAGCCCTGCGCGACTGGTCGCGCTGCGGTCAGTGGGCGCCGATGTATCGGCGTATGCGCTTGACGATCTGGACGTGGGGGTCAAGCGCCAAACCACCTCGGACGACTACCTCAGCGACACGGCGCCGGCCAGCACCCGCGTGCATCGCTACAAGACTCAGGACGAGGCTTTGGCTGATCTCGTGCTGAGGCGACTGGACGCCGTGTTGGGCGAGTCGGTGGTGCTATGGGAGGGGTTTCTTTCACAACCCGTGGGCGCGCCCTACACCTTTGTTGGGCCAACACTTCGGGACGTACGGTGGTTTGGGGAGGGCATCGGCGTGGCCGTTCGTCCGGACGACGCCGAGTTGCTTCGGCGCATCGATGAGGCGCTGCGGGCCATGCGCAGCGACGGCGAACTCCGTCAACTGCAGCAACGCCATCTGCGAGCGGTTCTGCTGGAAACCGCCGATGCCGAGGGCCCAAGCCAATGACCAGAGTCGATCGAGCGGTGCGATTTACCATCACCCTCCTGCTCCTGCTGGCCTGCGGAATCTGTCTGGCGCAGGGGCCGGTTTCCACCGAGGGCATGGGACAAGCGCTTCGGGATGTGAAGCGCCTGACGAGTGAATTGTCCGAGGCGGGCGAGCGGCTGAGAAAACGCCTGGCCGAAGAAGACGCCAGCTTGGAACGGCTGATACGCAACCCGGATGCGTTCCCGGTCACCTTCGAAGAACTTCGGCGCACCCGATTGGAGGTCGATTCCCTTGCGGCCCGTCTGCGCACCGCCGAGGGACGCGCCGACTACCGCAGAGTGATGATCGAACGCCTGGAGGCGACCGTGCTGGCCGGCGGCAACGTCAAAAGTGCGGAAGCCCTGCTCGAAGCCAATCGCGCACTGCTGAGCATACTGAACTCGGCCATCGACGGCGCGACTCGCCTGCTCGAACTGAATCAGGAGAAACTGGCGCTGCTGCAAAGCCGCATGGAGGTCGGAACGCTGACTCAGAATGCGGCGGCGCAATCCGATCCGCGACGTGAGCTGCTGGAACAAACCGCATCCATGCTGGTGCGGGACAGTGCGAGATTGAGCAATGCGGCGGCCGCCCTGGAGGTCAGCGGACCGGAATCAGAGGCGCGGAAACGGCAACTCGATCGCCAATCGGAAGACGCATTTCTGCGGGCCAGTCTGCGCAACAGCGACATTCAATGGCTGCAGATGCAGCGGCACCTGGAAACCCTGCAAGCGCTCACGGAGGAACCGGGGCTCCCGGTAAAACTGTTACGCGACGGCAAGGCGGATATGGACAAACTTGCCATTGCCATCGAAAGGGCACAGGCCGAACTGCAGAGCTACCGCCAGCTGCTGGACGACCAGCAACGGCTATCGGAGGGTGAGACCGGAACCGAATCTCAGGAAGATGTTCGGCAACTGATTGGATTTCAGGCCCGGGAATTGGCGGCGCTGGACCAAACCCGTGTGCGCATGAGCACCGAATTTGACGCCGCATTGACGCTGGCCTTGGCCGATCGGCTGCAAAGCCGCGTCAATCTGCCGACGGACTGGTCGGCATGGCGTCGAGCGGCCCTCGCCCTGTCGGTGATGCCCGTTCTGGCCCTGTCCGAAAGCACCGAGGCGGTTCGCGGAATCGGCTGGCGTATGCTCGGCGGTACGGTCTCCGCCTGGATCGGGCTGCTATGCGTCACACTGTTTTTGGCGTTGGCGGCGGCGGCGGCCATCCGTGGCTTTAATCATTTACTGAGTTCCGCACCGCCAGGGTCGGGCAACCGGTTGCTGACGGCAGGCCGGGACCTGATCTGGTGGCTGGTGCCCCTGGGCGCCTGGATCCTGATCATGAAGCTGTTCCGGCTGCCCACCGATAGCGGCTACGGTTTTCTGCTCTTGATCTCCGTGTTCCCCGCTTTGCACTTCGTTCGACAGCTTCTGGGCAGCGGCGCTCAGGGCCCGGGCGCGGCATTTCGAGCTCCCCGCACCATACAGGCCCTGGCGCCGATTCTCGTTCTGGCCATCATCTTGAGCTGGATGGCGGCTCTGCCGGGCCTGGCTCCGTCGGCCGCGTCGGTTCTGCAGTACCTGTCCATGGTGGTACTGTTGACGGTGGCGGTGCTGGCGGTCCGTGGCCGGCAGGCGCTGAAAACGGCCGTGCCCTCGCCGCCGGGCCTGTTGGAGCCCAGTGTTGCACTGCTGGGATTGGCGGCCGGTTCCAGTGCGTTGGTCGGACTTGGCGGGTATCCACATCTGGCCTGGGCAATCCTGTCACATCTGGCCTGGCTGCTGGCGGTGGTTTTGTTGACCGCCATATTGCTTACTGTGGTGGGACGCTTGCGGCGCCTGTGGAATTCCCGCCTCGCATCGCGACCCGACTACCATTCCGCGTGGTGGGAGGGCTTGATCACACCGATCACCTGGGCGCTGGGCGCCGCGGTGATACTCGGCTCATTTGTGCTGCTGATGGCCGGCTACGCGTCGGGCACGCCCAGCCCGCTCCTGGGCTGGATCAGCCAGCAAACTGGGCTGAGCGGCTCGGACCTGGCTGCGTTCTGGGATACCGCGCTGGGTGGGCGACTGGCCGGGGCTCTAATGCAGATGGTGCTGGCCCTGACAATCGCGGTCGCGATCTGGGAAGTCGCCAAGCGAGCTACCGCGCCCTATATGCCCAAGGATGCGGACCCGGAGGCGGACGACATTCTGGGCGACGAAGGCGGTGGCACCGGCGCTTCGCGCATCACCACGTTGATGCCGTTATTGAGAAAATTTCTCCTTATCACCCTCGCCACCATCACCGCGATGGTCATTCTTTCGGCTCTGGGGGTGAACATCGGTCCGCTACTGGCCGGCGCGGGGGTGATTGGGCTGGCGGTCGGATTCGGCGCCCAAACCCTGGTCAAGGACATCATATCGGGGGTCTTCTTCTTGATGGACGATGCCTTCCGCGTGGGTGAGTACATCGATATCGCAGGCGTCACCGGCGCGGTGGAACGCATCTCGATCCGGTCTCTGCAACTGCGTCACCACAACGGCCCGGTGCATACCGTACCCTACGGTGAAATCCAGCACGTCACCAACTTCAGCCGCGACTGGGCAATCATGAAATTCGAGATCCGGGTCCCATTCGAAACGGACCTGGATCAGGTCCGCCGGCTGATCAAGAAGGTGGGACAGCAGATGCTGCAGGATCCGGAGTTGGGTCCGTTGATGCTCGAACCCCTGAAATCGCAGGGGGTGAATCGCATGGATGACTCAGCGCTGATACTGCGGTGCAAATTCACCACCGTGCCCGGGCAACAGTTCTATGTTCGGCGGGAGGCATTCACCCGCATCCAGCTTGCATTCGAGAACGCCGGCATCAAGTTCGCGCCCAGACGCGTGATCGTGGAGGCGGTGGGGTCTGGGGAACTGGACCCGGAAACACTCAACGCGGCGGCATCCTCCAGCAGCCTGGACGCCCCCACGGCTGCGCCCGCCGGTGATCGTGGCTGAGCTGACGGGCCGTTGCGCGCACATCTCGAGCGCCTTTCCAAAAAGCCAGGAAAGATCTGGATCCATGATGCGAATCGCGTTTTTGTCCACCACGTTGCAGATGCGCTCGGATGGCCGAAACGCCATACGCAGCTCCGCCTTATATCGGCGGAGCTGGCGCACTCTGAAACGCTGCGAACTTACCGGACAGCACACTAGTGTAGTGTCTCCCAAATAACTTAACACCTGCGCTGGCCCTCGCGGTCCCTGACGGCGTTGCGGATCGTCGCAATAGCGCTGGCTATTCCTCCTCACCGCGCCTTGTCAGTAACCACGATGCCTAACCTCAACCGTCAAGTTATTTGGAAGACACTACACTAGATCGTTATGCCCTAGCCTTCACTTGACCGTCTGGCCTGGTCGGCGGTAGCCGAACATCCTCAGTGGCCGACTCCAGCAGCATCCAGTCCCGCAGCGTGCGGGTCGCGTCGCTGAGCGGCCAGGCTCTGGGTGTCACAATGTAAAACGCGTTGTCGGAACGATAGCGACCGCCCACCGCCATAACCAGCGCGCCGTAGCGCACCCGATGATTGATCAGGTGATTCCAGCCCAGGGCAATGCCCTCGCCCTCCAGCGCCGCCTGCAGCACAAGGGCGTAATCGTTCAAACGCAAACCGTGCGCCGGCGGCTCATAGTCTAGGCCGAACTGGTTGAACCAGTCGCTCCACTGCACGCAGTCACGGTGCGGCTCCTCGAGATGGATCAGGGTCTCCCGGAGCAGGTCCGCCGGCCCGGACCAGGGCCCGTTTCGGGCCAAGAAGGCCGGGCTGCATACCGCGTAAACCTGTTCCTCGGCAAAGCGCCAGGCATGATAGCTTGGCCACTCCCCCGCGCCCTGGCGCACGCCAATGCTGATCCCTTCGGCCACCAGTGCCACGTCGCGGTCCGAGGTCTGAAAACGAAGATCGATGTCCGGGTGGTCATTCCTGAACCGGGCGATACGCGGCAGCAGCCACTGAGAAGCGAATGCGGTGGACACCGAGATGGTGACCTGGGCGCTTAGACCGTGGGTGCGCTTCAAGTGCAGAGCGGCCTGTACGATGTGGCCCAGCCCCTTGGCCACGCTTGCGTAAAACCAGTGACCCTCCGGCGTCAAAGAGACGCTGCGGGCGCCCCGTTCGAACAGGCGAACGCCAAGACGGCGCTCCAACTGGCGCACGCTGTGGCTGATCGCCGGCTGACTCAACTCCAGTTCCTCGGCCGCGCGGGTAAAACTCTGCAGCCGTGCCGCGGCCTCGAATGCGATCAGAGCAGACGGGGATGGGATCAGTTTCCGCAGCTCACTCATAAACTGATTTTGGCCATTGCATAAAGCGGCATCCCTCCAAACCCCAGTCATACTGAGCTTATGCTTGGCGTTCGGTCTATTCCAGGCCAAATTGAAGACAGCCCATAAGGGCGGTCGAGGGTTCCCAGGATGGCGGACGAACTGCGGCGCACCAGACGTGGACGGGACAACGGAGCACGAAAGGCACGCCGCGCCCAACGCATCGCCGGGGACGAATCGGGGTCCGGAGCACCCGCCTATATCACCCGCCGCATCCCAACCTATGAGCTGCTCGGAGAAGAAGGGCTGAGCCGCATTGAGGACCATGTCGATATCCTGCTGGACGAGATCGGCGTCGAGTTCCGGGATGACCCGGAGGCACTGCGCCTATGGCGTAAGGCCGGCGCCCGGGTGGACGGCGTGCGGGTGCGCTTCGAGCGCGGCATGTTGCGGGAACTGATTCAGAGCAGCACGCCGGAATCCTTTGTCCAGCATGCCCGCAACCCTGAGCGCTCGGTGGTCATCGGCGGCGCACACACGGTGTTTTCGCCAGCCTACGGTTCGCCGTTCGTTCGAGACCTGGAACAGGGCCGCCGCTATGCCAGCATGCAGGACTTTGAGAACTTCGTGAAACTGGCCTACCAGACGCCCTGGCTGCACCATTCCGGCGGCACCATCTGCGAGCCGGTGGACATTGCCGTCAACAAGCGCCATCTGGACATGGTCTACGCCCATATCCGCTACTCGGACAAAGCCTTCATGGGCTCGGTGACCGCGCCGGAGCGGGCGGCCGATTCCATTGACCTGGCGCGGATCGTTTTTGGCGAGGACAGGGTCGAGCGGGACTGTGTGATCCTGGGCAACATCAATGTCAATTCACCGCTGGTGTACGACGGCACCATGACCGCCGCGCTGCGCACCTACGCCACAGCCAACCAGTGCACGGTGGTGGTGCCTTTTATCCTGGGCGGCGCCATGGGGCCGGTGACGGTGGCCGGGGCGGTAGCCCAATCCATGGCCGAAGCCATGGCCGGCATCGGCCTGATTCAACTGGTGCGCCCCGGCGCGCCGGCGATCCTGGGCAACTTCCTCAGCTCCATGTCCCTGCTGAGCGGCGCGCCGACCTTCGGTATGCCGGAGCCGGCCATCGGCTATCTCGCGGTGGGACAACTGGCACGGCGCCTTGGCGTGCCCCTGCGTTGTGGCGGCGCCATCACCGCGGCCAAGCTGGCGGATGCTCAGGCCGCTCAGGAGAGCGCTGACTCGCTGATGCCCACGCTGCTGGCGGGCGCCAACTTCATCATGCACAGTGCCGGGTGGCTGGAGGGCGGCCTGGTCATGGGTTACGAGAAGTTCATGCTGGACCTGGATCATCTGGGCATGATGCACGTGTTCGCCAACGGCCTCACGCTGGATGACAACGCCATGGCGCTGGACGCCTTTCGGGAGGTGGGGCCAGGGCATCATTTCCTGGGGTGCGGTCACACCATGGCCAATTACGAGACGGCCTACTACCGGCCCATGCTGGCGGACAGCGAATCGTTCGAACAGTGGCAGGAGGGCGGCGAACGGCGGGCCGATCAGCGAGCGCACAAGGCGTGGCAACAGCGCCTGGCCGACTACCAACCGCCCCCGCTGGATCCGGCGATCGACGACGCCCTGAAGGATTTCATCAACCGGCGCAAAGACAGTATGGCCGACGCCTGGTATTGACCATCCACCAAGCGCTATCCGAGGTCCGCATGAAAATCACCGATATCAAGATCACCTATGTCAACGTTCCCTTCGATGCACCGTTCTGGTGGACCGCCGGTCTGTATCCCGGGGGATCAAAAGCCATCATAGAAGTGGAAACCGACGCCGGCGTCGTGGGCCTGGGTGAAGCGCCCTGGTGGCACTTCGGTGAAGTCATCGAGCACGAGCTCAAACCCGCCTTGATGGGCGCCGATCCGCTGGACATTGCCGACTGCGAGGCCCGCTGCGTGCCGGCCTATCAGATCACCGCCAACACCGGTGAGAACGCCTCCTCGGTGGCCTTCGGCGCCGTTGAACTGGCCTTGTGGGACATCCGCGGCAAGGTGTTCGAACTGCCGCTGTACAAACTCCTGGGCGGCGCGGTGCGCAAGGACATACCGTTCACAGAATACTTCTCGTTCCGGCCCGGGCATGGGGGCGCCGGCGGCGAGATGACACCCGAGGCCGTGGTGGACTACTGCCTGGCGATGCGCGCCGCCCACGGCAGCACCCTGTTCGAAGGCAAACTGATCCTGGGCGATCCGGTCCTTGAAATTCGCACCGTGCAACTGCTGCGCGACGCGCTGGGACCGGAGGCGATGATCCGGCTGGATTCCAACATGCAATGGTCTCTGGCCACGGCGCGCCGGGTCCTGCGCGAGATCGAACCCTTCGATATTCGAAACTACGAGGACCCGGTCGCCACCTTCGAGGAGATGGCGGCCCTGCGCCAGCACTCGACCATACCCTTCTCAAGCCACGTGCCGGATCTGCGCCGCGCCGTGGCGCTGGGCGCGCCGGACACCTTCGTCTGCAACTTCGCCGCCCTGGGCGGGATCTCGAGATCGCTTAAGTTCATCGCCGCCTGCGAAGCCATGGGGGTTGGTTTCTGGTGCTATTCCAACGACCTGGGCATTATGACGGCGGCCTATCTGCACGTGGTCGCCGCCACCCAGTGGATACACGAACCCAGCCAGTCGCTGTTTCGCTGGCAAGTCGGCGACGTCATCGAGGGCGGCCCTTTCCGGCAAAGCAACAACGTGGTCCGCGTGCCCGAAGGTCACGGACTCGGGGTGACGCTGGACCGGGACGCCATGGCACACTGGCATCGGCATTTTGTCGACCATGGGCCCATGAGTCATTTTCACCATCCCGAAGCGCCTGGGCGCTATCAGCGTCTGCCGCTCAACTGAGAACCGGAGTCGGCGATGAGCCAGAACGATCCGCTGCTGCAGCCCTTCCAACTCAAGGGGCTGACGCTGCCCAACCGGGTGGTGAGCACCAGCCACGAGCCGGCCTATTCGGTGGACGGGATGCCGAAGGAACGTTATCGCCTCTACCACGTGGAAAAAGCCCGGGGCGGGGTCGGCCTGACCATGATCGGCGGATCCGCCATCGTCGCGCCGGACTCGCCGCCGGCGTTCGGCAATCTGTGCGTGTGGAAGGACGAAATTGTGCCCTGGTTCCGGGAACTTGCGGACGCGGTCCACGAGCACGGCACCGCGGTGATGTGCCAGATCACCCATCTCGGTCGCCGTACCGCTTGGAACCAGGACGACTGGCTGCCGGTGATCGCCCCCTCACCCCTGCGCGAGCCGGCCCACCGATCCTTTCCCAAGGTGATGGAAACCCACGACATCGAGCGGGTGGTCAAAGCCTATGGAGAGGCCGCGCTGCGTTGCCGCGAGGGTGGACTGGACGGCATCGAGATTGAGGCCTACGGACATCTTTTGGATGCGTTCTGGTCCCGGGCCTGGAATCAACGGGACGACGAGTACGGCGGCGATCTGGACAACCGCATGCGATTCGGCATGGCGGTACTGGCGGAAATCCGGCGCCGTGCGGGGCCGGATTTCGTGGTCGGAATCCGCATGGTGGTGGACGAAGACCTGCCCGGGGGAATCGACCGGAGCGAGGGCCTTGAGATCACCCGCCGTCTGAGCCAGTCCGGCGGCATCGACTTCATCAACTACATCCAGGGACATATCGACACCGATGAGGGTCTGTCGCACGTGATCCCGGGCATGGGCACACCCGCGGCGCCTTATCTCGAACTGGCCCGGTCCCTGCGCGAAGTAACGGACCTGCCGTTGATGCACGCCGCCCGCATTGCCGACGTGGCAACGGCACGTCATGCTCTGGGCGAGGGGCTGCTGGATCTGGTGGGAATGACTCGGGCGCATCTGGCCGACCCGCACATCGTGGCCAAGGTCAAGCGCGGCGAGGAGCATCGCATCCGTCCCTGTGTAGGCGTCGGCTACTGCATCGACCGCATCTACGAATCCGGCGAAGCTCTATGCATTCACAACCCCGCCACCGGCCGAGAGGCGCTGCTGCCCCATAGCTTGGGCATAGGCCCCGGCGCGCCACGCAAGGTCGTGGTCGTGGGCGCCGGCCCGGCCGGGCTGGAGGCGGCCCGTGTCACCGCGGCCCGTGGCCACGAGGTGGTCCTGTTTGAGGCTGCGGACACACCGGGTGGTCAGCTGCGCCTGGCGGCCCAGCTGGACCGTCGGCGGGAGATCATTGGCATCGCGGATTGGCTGGCCAGTGAGTTGGACATTCTGGGGGTGGATCAGCGCTACAACCACTACGCCGAAACCTCCGATGTGTTGGCCGAATGCCCGGACGTGGTGGTGATCGCCACCGGCGGCCTGCCCAACACGGATTTTCTGGAGTCGGGGGCGGATTTGGTGCTCAGCAGCTGGGACGTGCTGGGCGGCGATACCGTCGCTCGCCGGGTGCTGCTGTTCGACGATAATGGGGCCCACCCCGGCCTGAGCTGCGCCGAGTTCCTGGTGAGCAAAGGGGTTGAGCTTGAGTTCGTCACCCCGGAGCGGGTGCTTGCGCCGGAAATCGGCGGGACCAACTATCCGGCGTACTTCAAGGCGCTGCACGGCGCCGAAACCCGGTTCACCCTAAATCATCGGCTCCGCTCAGTAACGCGACAAAACGGAGGGCTGGTGGCGACGCTCTACAACGAGTACACGCGACGCTCGGTGGAACGCAACGTGGACGCGGTGGTCGTGGAACACGGCACCCTGGCCCTGGACGACCTGTACCACGAACTCAAACAGGCGTCCCGCAACCAAGGGGAAATCGACCTGAACGCCCTGGTGAACTGCCGCCCGCAGACCATCACCCGCAACCCGGAGGGCGGCTATCAGCTGTTCCGGGTCGGCGATGCCGTGGCCAGCCGCAATATACACGCCGCACTGCACGACGCACTGCGGCTGTGTATGAGCTTCTGAACACACTGAGCGCCGACCGTGAACGATACCGCGGGCGACACCGGATCGTTCAGTTGCCCGGATCGATCTGCGTGATCTTGCTGCCCTGGATGCCTAAGCCGGCCATCAGGCCGGACTGGCCGAAAATGAACGCATAGACGCCTTCTTGGATGGTAGTAGTCGTTAGATTGGCTGCCATGCCCTGGTCCACCACGACCAGGCTCGGACCGGTGCCGAGTTCCCACCCATCGTTACTGTCGAGATAAGCCAACGACTTCTGGTCCATGAAAAACAGCGCATAACCGAAATCCTGCGCCCCGGCCTGCAGACCATACGATACGCCCGCGGTCCGGTAGTAGCCCGTAGGCTTGCCGTCCTTGCGCATAACACCATCGCCATACTCGCCTCCGACCAGGAAACCGGCCTTGATAATGGACGGAAACACCAGTACCGCGGTCGCCTTCTTTGACAGCTCCTCTGCCACCGGTACTTGCGAGTAGAGGTTGGTCAACGCCGCGTCGGCGCTGGCATTGAGTTCCACGGTTCCGGCCATGGCCTGGCCGCCGGCCAGACTGGCAACGGCAACACACAGCAAGACGCGAATCGATCGGTGCAGCAGACCCTTCATCTTCATTGTCATGACTCGTGGTTGGGCGGCGGTTGGAAGTATGTACCGCGGGGCCACGTCGAAATGCCAAACGGACAAAGCCGGCTGGGTATGAGACGCCCAGTCTGCCGACTATACTCGGTCAGGATCCCTTGTCGACAGATTGCGCTAGCAGCAAGCGCGGGCATCGCTAACAGGCATGGTATACGCCGACCGTTACCTGACCGGTTTAACCGGAGCAAAGACCTTCATTGGTCTCGCGGTGGTTCCGATGATCTGCCAGCCGCGGCGCACTCGATGACGCGCGCCTACTTGGCGAGCTTTTCGAAGGACTCCAGCGCATTCTCGGTTGGATGATCCAGGCAGTAGTCGATGAACTGGTCCGTTATTTGTGCCAGTACCTCCACGTCGTACTGGGTTGTGCCTTTTTTGCCAAGCACGTAACCGTGCGCAAGGGCCAAGGCGATTTCCCGATCTTCTCCCGACAGCCGCATGGTGTCTTTGCACGAGAAAGCCCCGAGATCCTGTTTCATACTCATACTCGACGGCTCGTCGGCGAGAACGTTTACGGTGGTGAGGGACACAGCGGCGAGTGCCGCAGCCGCGATCACACCTGGATTCAGTCTGAACATGTAATGGTCCTCTTGCAGGTGGTTTGTCGAATCGACGACCGGCCATGCAGTCGTCAAAGACGCGTTTATAGGTCTGGTCTTTCCGATAGGCACCGGCGGCGCCCCCGGCGATCGCCCCCAAGGCGGCACCCCTTTTTGCGCCTTTGCTACTCTTGTCGCTGACGATGGCGCCAAAAGCCGCGCCCCCCGCACCACCGACCACCGCTCCACCGAACGCACCCGAAGAATCGCGAGCCGCGCGATCCGCACGGGCGGCGCAGTCGGCTTCGGACTGAGCGTAAACCGGCATCACCAGAACGAGGATTATGCTTAGCGCAGCGACGGCCAACAGGTTTGAATCCGAAGTTCGTTGCAGCATTGCTTATCTCCCGTGAACCCTTGGGCCCCTCAATCTTTCGGCGCGACCATCGGCACCGCCGTCTGCCTGCAGAGTATCTACGCCTTCCAGGACTCCAGCTTCTCCAGCGCCAGTACGAAAACGCGCATCGGTTGACCCAGTTCTACAACACCGCGGTCCGATGGACAGCCAGCTCTGGGCGTGTGCGTCGTCAGGCCGCCCACGCTAAACACACCGTAATGCATGGCGTTCGTCTGCTCGCCATCCGTCGCGGCGATCCACGGCTAGACCGCATCCAACAGTGCATACCGGTTGGATTAGCGCCGTCGCGGAAATTGCCGACGAGTCTGGCGATCACCACACAGGGATTGATCAAAGACGCGGCGGCGATCGTTCGAATGGAGCCTGATGCCATCTGGTGCCCCGGATATGGGTGCCAGCCCTCACCACGGAACAGACCCGCTCTTGTGACGCAGGCGTGCTTCACGCAGGGCTTCATCTCTGTCGCGGCCAATATCGCGCAGCCGGTGCTCACCCAGCCGCATGAGCTCCGGTCGCGCGGCTGCGCGCCGGAACGCAGCGATCAGCCGGGACATAAACGTCGCACCGTGCTTGCGGACGGCGTGCCGAATCGACCTGGGCTGGGTAGGCGCGGTGGTTTCCATCTGCAGTGCTCCATGAAAGGGTGCGAGACAGAGTAGAGCCGCTTCACGCATCCATGCTTCGATCTGGATCGAAGTATCTCTGTAGCCAAATCACGGCCGCACCGCTAGAGTGAGAACACCTCCCGGCACCGAGAGCGACCCGAGATGAATGCAGCACCCAACCTCGCGGCAATAGGCGCACTGATCGGGCACCCGGCCAGAGCTGTGATGCTGGAGGCGCTGAACGACGGTCGCGCGTGGACGGCCAATGAACTGGCCATGGCGGCCGCGGTGACCGCCCAAACCGCCAGCACCCATCTAAAACGTCTGGTGGAGGGCGGCATGCTGGTGGTGGAGCCACAGGGTCGGCATCGCTACTTTCGCATCGCGAGCAGCGAAGTGGCAGAGGCGTTGGAGGCGCTGGAGGTGCTCGCCACCCGGCGGGGCGCACGACCGGGGCTGGGCGCAGTCCGCCGTGACCCGATTACACAGGCGCGCACCTGCTATGACCATTTGGCGGGACGACTCGGCGTTGCCTTGACCGAATCCCTGGTGGCCCAGCGCCACCTGGGTGAGGACGACAACGGATACACCTTGACCCCAGCCGGAGCGCGCATCATGACCGGGTTGGGGATCGATCTGACGGCGGTGCATCAGCGCCGCAGGATGTTCGCCCGCAAGTGCCTGGACTGGAGCGAACGACGCCACCATTTGGGCGGTGCGCTGGGGGCGGCGCTGACCGAGCGGCTGTTCGAGCTGGCGTGGCTGAAACACTTTCCCCGCAGCCGCGCGGTTAAGGTCACACGCCAAGGCGCCTCGGGATTGAAGGAGTTGGGTTTGGCGCTGGATCCGTCTTCTTAGGAGGCCATCTGATCTAGTCTGGTCGAAGCAGATTGGAGTCTGAAATGGGCAGCTTCAAGGCGCAAATCGCGGGGAATAGTTATTCGATTGCCAAGATTTGCAACGATGAAGCCGTACATTTCAGTCCCAAGGTGCACGTTCACGAATAGACCAGAGGCTCCTCAGTGCAGGGACGGACGCCACTCTAAGCCGGCGACGATGTTCGACTCAGCTTCGGCCAGCTCGGCGAGACGGCCGTAAACCGTACCCTGGTCGAAGTATTCCAGCGCCATTTCGGCAAACTGGTGGCCGTGCTTGGCCTCGGAACCGGCCAGGTCGCGGTAAAAGCCCTTGAGTTCCGGCTCCTCCAGCGCGCCGAAGATCAGTTTGAAGCGTTCCGCTCCCCGGCATTCCACCAACGAGGAAATCAGCAGACGGTCGAGAAAACGGTCGTCGCGCCCGTGGCGGCAGTGCTGCAGAAGCTGGTTCACATAGGGGTCGGGGGCGTCCTTGAGCAAAGGCAAGCCGCGCGACTCCATGATCCGGTAGACTTGCTCGAAATGCTCGAGCTCCTCACGGGCCAATGCGATCAGCCTGGGTACGATCTGGGTACGGTCGGGATATTTGACCACCATGCTCATGGCGAGAGCGGATGCCTTTCGCTCGCAGTTGGCGTGGTCCTGAAGAAACGCATCGAAATGATCGAGTATCTGGGCGACCCACCCCGGGTCGGTTGCAACAATCAGGTCGACGGATTTTTTAGCCAATTCAGCAGCCCAGACCGGCACAACGCGTGAGATGAAGACAGCGATATCAAGCCGTTGGGACGGTACTGAATACCTGCGCAAACATCAACTTTCGCCTCTTCAGATCGACACCGAACCGGATCCGGGTCTGGCCCTGGTGGTCACCATCCCCGCCCACGACGAGCCGGACCTGCTGCGCACACTGGAATCGCTCAGCGCCTGCTCACGCACCAAAGACGCGGTTGAGCTCATCGTTGGGATGAACCTGCCGGAAGGCAGCCCGCCCGAGCTGCAAGCACGTCATGCGCGATACTTTGAGGAAGCAAGCCGCTACGCCGCACAGAATTCCGGACCGGGCTACCGCATCCATGTGTTGGACTATCCCGCGTTGCCCAAACGCCATGCCGGTGTCGGATTGGCGCGCAAACTCATTATGGACGAGGCGGTCGCTCGATTTGGCCGGGCCCGGAGCCGGTTAGGCATCATTGCCTGCCTGGACGCTGATTGCACGGTGGCGCCCAGCTATTTGCAACAGCTGGTGGCGCACTTCCGAGCACACCCCAAAACCCCGGCCTGTACAATTTACTTCGAACATCCGCTGGAGGCGCATTTCAAGGACCCAAAGCTTCGCGGCGGCATCGTGCGCTACGAGCTCTACCTGCGCTACTACGTCCACGCACTGCGCTATGCGGGCTTTCCGCACGCCTTTCAGACCGTGGGCTCGAGCATGGCGGTGCGCTGCGACGTCTACCAGCGCGAAGGGGGCATGAACCGTCGCCAGGGCGGAGAGGACTTTTACTTTCTTTCCAAGATCATGACTCTGGGCGAGTTCAGTGAATTGCGAAGCACGACAGTCTACCCGTCTGCACGCATCTCGAACCGGGTTCCGTTCGGCACCGGACGCGCCATGAGCGACTGGATAACAGGCGAGCAAGCTGCCTGGCAGGTTTACCCGCTGGCGGCATTTGACTCACTCCGCACGCTCTGCCCGCGAGCGCCGCAACTTTGGAAAGCACCTTCGTCGGACGCGAACGGAATCGGCTGGATCGCCCCCGAACTCGCACGCTATCTCGATCACAACGGGTTTCGGGAAAGGGTGGACGAGATGCGGGCGAACGCCGCATCGGCAGCGACCTTCGAGCAGCGGTTCTTCCAATGGTTCAACGGATTTCGTGTCATCAAGTATCTGCACTGGCTGAGAGAAGGGGGACAAGCCCAGATACCGGTGGAAACGGCTGCGGGGGCGTTGCTGCGCCGGGGCGGACGCCTGGTGTCGGCCGCCCCCGCAAACGAAGAATTTCTGCTGGAATACTATCGCCGGCTCGACCGGGGCTGCGAGCCGCTCCAGCCGATCGACACGCGGTAAGCCCAGGGGCGCCCGCATGGGCACAATCCTCCCTTCATATCTGATTGCGGCGGCCGCACGGATCGCGACGGACGATGAGGCAAACAAGCCACCGGGGTGATCGAAACAGGCTGATCCAGGTGACGGTCAAGGTTCGCCGGCGCAGCGCCACGGCCATTCCATTACCGAGTCGGGAAACGCAGCAGATGTGTCCTTTTCGGCCAAACACCGGAGAGGTGGGGCCCCTGCGCGCCCTTCGTGCCACGTTGCGCCTTGTGCGAGAGGGCGCAACGCCTCCGGTGGGATCGCAGCAATCGATCAGAGCTTACTTAATGTGCGCTTAAGGCTGAGCGCTTAGGGTGTCGTCGAATACACACCCGAGAAGGCCTTTTGCATGCGGAACCACACCCCCCATTACCCAGGTCGGATTGTGCCGACGCTGGTCAACACCACCGCCTCTGCCGATGCGCGCCATGAGGAAGTGGCGACGTTCATTCACGCCCATTTCGCGGCCGTATATGGTGCGGACATTCAACGTTTCCTGCCGGTATTGATGAGCCTGCGCGCCGACGACGGCCGCCTGCTTGGCGCCCTCGGGCTCCGCACAGCGGCGGACGGCCCGCTGTTTCTGGAACGCTACCTGGATCGCCCGCTGGAACAAGCTCTGGCCGCCGCCATCAAAGCTCCGGTCAATCGCAAGGAGCTAATCGAGGTCGGCAACCTCGCGGTCGCTGCACCCGGCGGCGGGCGCTGGCTAATCACTGCACTAACCGCCTACTTGCACGCGGCAGGCCAGCGATGGGCGGTTTTTACCTGCGGCCCGAGACTGCGTAACGCCTTTTTTCGCCTCGGCATCGAACTCACCGATCTCGGTCGGGCGTCGATCGAACGGCTGCCGGAAGATGAGGCCGTGCACTGGGGCGACTACTACGCGCAGCACCCCCGTTTGATGGCAGCGCGCGTCGCACAGAGCCATCAGGTCCTGGCCTCGCTGTTCCGGACCGAATGCGCGCTGACCGCGCTTTGGCAACACGCCAACGAGGCGGGTCATCTTGCCCACCGCGGTCAGGCCGCATGAATCTTATCGAACAGTTGGCCGAGCACGCGCGGCTCATCCCCGAGCGCGTCGCACTGGAGTCCTCTGGCGAACCTATGCACTACAGGGAACTCGCGACGGCGATCGACGAACTCGCCGCGCGGCTGCGCGCGCAGAAAGTGTCCGTGCTCGGCGTGGCCCTGGATAACGGGCCGGACTGGGCGCTGATCGATCTGGCGGCTCTCGCCGCCGATGTCTGCGTGGTTCCATTGCCACGGTTTTTTTCCGCACAGCAAGTCCGCCACGCGTTGCAACAGACCGGCACACAGGCTGTGCTGAGCGACGACCCGGAGTCCTTCGCCATCGCCGCAGGTGACACCCTGCGGGCATGCTCCGACTGGTCCTTGCGCGGCAAGACTCTGAGCTGGTTCGACACGGTTTACCGGACGCCGCGGGTGCCCCGCGGAATCGCCAAGGTCACCTACACCTCGGGCACGACCGGTGACCCAAAGGGCATTATCCTCGCTTGGGCGCAGATCGAATCGGTGGTCCGCTCACTGGCCGAGGCCGCCGGGATCCGTCCCGAAGATCGCCATCTCGCGCTCAACCCCCTGGCAGTACTGCTGGAAAACATCGGCGGTGTGTATGTGCCGCTGTGGACCGGCGGCACCGCGGTGCTTCCAAGCCTCGCCTTGACTGGTCTGCGCGGCGCCAGCGGCGTAGACGCCCGGCGAATGACCACCGCACTGGCCGAGGCCCGGGCACAATCGGCGATCTTCATGCCGCAAACGCTGCTCGGTGTGATCGAGGTTCTGGAAGCGACCTGCACCACCCTGCCCGAACTGCGCTTCGCCGCAGTCGGCGGCGCGCCCGTGTCCACCCGCTTACTGGCACGCGCCCAAGCCGTCGGCGTTCCAGTGTTCGAGGGCTATGGGCTCTCCGAGTGCGCCTCAGTGATCACCCTGAATACCCCCGCCGCACGCCGCAGTGGCAGCGTCGGACGACCCTTACCCCACGTGCGCTTGCGAATTGCAGACGATGGCGAGATACAGGTCGGCAACCGAGCGCACGGCGGATACCTCGGCGGTGAGCCGATGCCAGACGCCGGCGAAGGCTGGTGGTCGACCGGCGACCTGGGCCAATTGGACAGCGATGGCTTTCTGTATCTGAAGGGCCGCCGCCGCAACTGTTTCATTACCGCATTCGGCCGCAAC
>JAHEDQ010000059.1 GCA_024641125.1 Candidatus Competibacteraceae bacterium
CAGCGGCGGATCTGGTGGCGGCAGCGGTGGAGGCGGGGGGGCGCGACAACATCAGTGCGACGGTGATCGCGGTCGATTGAGTAAGCTATGCAGGCTGGCGCATTCGCCACCGTGCGCTATGGCCTGGATCCGATCAGCCCCCATCAGGCAGTGCGGGACCGGGTGGCTTGGGTGGACAGTGCGCGCCGGTCCAGGTCCACCAGCACTTCCGTATTGGTAAGCGGTGTGGCACCGGTCGATGATTCCGCGCCGGTGAAGGCGGCTGCATGCGTGTGCCACCAGGCGCCGGCCTGCACCTGGTCCCATTCACCCCAAGCCGCGCAGTTCATAAGGCCCGATCGGAAAACCGAAGCGCCGGCGGGCCGGTCCGCCGGGTCCTTACTCAAACAGGCCAGGATAAGCGCCTCGAGATCGTTGGGAATACCCGCGCCCGGCGCCCGCTGGGAGGGGCGAACGGGCGGGTCGTGCAAGTGTTTCGCGCAAATCTCCACCGCGCTCTCGCCGTCGAACACGTTGCTGCCGGTAAGCAACATATAGCCGACTGCCCCGAGGGCGTAGAGGTCCCCCTGGGGGCTGGCTTGACCGGGGCGACTGATGATTTCGGGCGCCATGTACAGGGGTGTGCCGATTAGCAGATTCGATTGGGTGAGATTTCCCTCGGTTTCAGCGATCTCCTTGACCAGACCGAAGTCCAGCACCTTGACCACATCGAACAATCCGCCGCGCTCGCAGAGAATCGCGTTGGAGGGTTTGATGTCACGGTGGATCAGTCCCTTGTCGTGCGCTTCGGCCAGGGAGCCCGCGATCTGCTCCAATATGTGGATAACCCGGGCCGGTGGCAGCGGGCCCGCGAACTGCACCAGCCGCTCCAGGGTGCCACCGGTGAGAAACTCCATCGCATAGTAGAGGGTTCCGTCGGGGGTGCGGCCGTAGTCATAAATGGCGATGGTATTGGGGTGGTTGAGATTGCTGGTGATCTGGACTTCATGCTCGAAGCGCCTGCGGGCCGAATCGCTGCGTGCAAACTCTGGATTCATCAGCTTGATGGCCGTGGGGCGTCGCAGCAACGCGTGGGTCGCCCGATACACCGTGCCGTTACCGCCCTCACCGATTTTTTGCCGCAGATGATACTGTCCCAGTTTGCGCTCCACCCGGTCCACCGCTGTTTTGACCTTACGCCGTATGGAACGCATGGAAGTGGCAAACATCAGACCTGCGATCAAGAGCCCGGCCAGGCCAATGCCGGCCAGGGTGAGATTGCGCTGCGTGACGGTCGCACCCAGAAAGTCGTCTTCGGGAATCAGCACCGCCACCCAGACCGTGGTGTCCTCGTCCAGCGGCTCGGGCGAGAACCCTGCCCACCAAGGTTCGCGGTCGGGTGTTCTGTATTTGGATATGCCTTTGGGTTGATCCATCGCATACCACTGTGCCAGCGCGGCATCCAAGGCTGGCACCTTCAGCTCGGTGACGGGAGAGAGCACCGCAGAGAGCAGGGCGGACTCGTCTTCGAACCTGGGGTCGGGCGGCAGGCCGAGCGTTTCCCCATCCTGGGTGAAAATCACCGTCATGCCGTTCTCGCTCGGCCGAAGCCGAGTCGTCTGGTGGGAGATATCGATCAACGTGATGTTGAATGAGGCCACATGCTCTGCTTCGCGCTGCGCCGGGCTCCACCGGCTGGAGACCGATACGCCGGGCTGTTTGGTGGTGAGGAAGGTGTACGGTGTGGTCCAGAACCCATGCCCGCTTTCCCGTGACATGGCACCCTTGAACCAGGGTCGGTCCACCGGCGAGACATCGGTCTGACGAGTCCATTCTTCCACCACGACGCCATGCACCCGCCGTTGCCAAAGCGCCACATTGGGCCTCTCGGCATCGATACCCCGGGTCAGGACTTCCCCGGGTTGTTTGATGAGGACGTACTCGTTGCCGTCGGCGTCGGCCAGGTTGATGGAATCCAGGAACGGGAACTGAGATAAAAACGGCGCCAATGCGCTGAACAATCGATCCCGATATTCGGCACGGATATCATGCTGTTGAATCTGTTTTTGCGCCAGATTAAGGCCGTCCTGGGCGTCGTCAAACAGATTCTGGAGGGTTTGCGCAGTGGCCTGCGTGTTGCTCTCAATCAGGCGTTTGGACAGGGAGGTGGTCAGCCTGTGATCAAAGTAAAACAGTGAGCCGGTGGCCAGCACCGCAGTGACGATCGCGATCAGTACCAGATTGCGCGCCAGAGGCCGGTAGAAACGGGCGAACTGCGAATTGAACCCGTGGGTGTTTGCAAATGTTTTCATGCGTGATCAGCTACGGTCTGTGTCCTTTGCCGGTCCGGAGGCAGGCCCATCGTTGGCGCTTCCGTAACTCGCAAGGGTCGTGCCGGGATTCGTCTCGCCGGTTTCGGGTTGCCGTGCGGCGGCGGCCGCCAGGCGGTCACGGGCCGCCTGGTGTAGCGGCCGCTGGGCCCCGGTGACCATTCTTGTCCTGGCAAGCAGCGGTTCCAGGCGCACCCAGATCTCCGCCGGAACCCGGTTTTCCAGGTACTCGAGTGCCGTACCCCGGAGTCTGGCATCCCCACTCTGTAGCGCCTGCTGGCTGAGCTCCACGGTCTCGGGATCGTAGACTGCCCCTAAAAGGTGAAAGATCATTTGCAGGGTCGAGTGCCCGGGGTCTTCAGACTGCGACCCGTTCGCGTCGCCGCGACGGGCGAGTGACCGGATTTCGCGGTCGACCACGTCCAGCAGCCGGCGACGTGGGATACGAAGCCCGGGTTGCCGCCGATGCAGGGTCTCCAGTGCCTGCGCGCATCGGTAGCGCACGTTCCGCTCCTGGGTGGTCAGTGCAGCGACCAGACCTTCCACCGCCAGAGGACTGTCCGAATAGGCCATGACCAGAGGCAGACGACGCCTGACCAGTGGATGCTGCGTTGGATTGAGCAAAGTGTCGACCAACTGGCCGGCACCGGTCGAGGCAAATCGGCGTACACTCCGCAGCGCTGCTTCCACGAAGCGGTCATCGTCCAACAGAGAGACCACGTGGGGAAACAGCTCCGGTGTAATGGTCTGACTGGCAAGAACGCGATTTACCCGGGCCGGGCTGCTGCTCCGGAGTTCAATGATGGCCCGGACCACCGGATCGAGCGTATCCGCCTCCGGCACGGCTGTGGGCGGTGTCGCCGTGACGCCGGTCCGGGTGCGGGCGATCTCCCTCAGCACCTGATCGCGCTCCAACCCGCTCTGATTCAGGCCAAGGGTTTGTGCTGTGGTCGCGTCCATAATCGGAAGATCTTCGCCGACGATATGCCCGCTGCGCAGATTCCTGGCCAACTGGCGGACATAGTTGCGATGCAGCAACAGGATCAACAGCAGGCAGATTCCGGCCAGCAGCAGCGCGCCAAACAGTAACAGGCTCTCGCTTGCCACCGGAATCATCAGGATCAGCATGATCAGCAGACCGCCGAGGAGATCCCCTGAGCGGTCTGCGCCCACGTCGATCAAAATCTTGCCGGTGCGTTTGTCGGCCGGCGGAATAGGCGTGTAGAGCACTTCGAAACCGGCCCGAAAGAACGAGTTGTAAAACAGGTTCGCGCTGGCTCGCATCACGGTGGCGGTGACCAGCGAGCGAAAAACAAGCGCGCCGGTGCCCGAAACCAGGATGGCCAGTGGCCATGCCGCCATGGTTCCGCCGAGTCCAAACCAGCGTAGCGCCCTGTCACCGATCACAGATTGAACCAGGAAGGTGCCCAGCCCCACCGCTACGTAAAAATACGAAAAGAACGTGATCAGGTCCGCGTCGGACAGGGTGGCCGACGCCTCGGCCTTGAGAACATAGTCCAACACCGCGGCCGTGGTCGCCACCAGCAACGCCAGCAGTGCCATGCGTCTGATCAGCGGGCTGCGCTTCAGCGGCGCCAGAAAGTTGGGCGCGGGTCCGTCGCTGTGAGTGGGACCAACGTGTCCCCGGGCCAGCAGGCTCACGGCAAGGCCGCAGACCAGATGCATGAGGCTGAGCATGAGTAAAACCGCATGGGTGTCTGCCACCGTGGCGACCGCGTTGGCGGCGATGCCCCCGACCAGTCCGCCGAAAGTGGTGGCGGCCGTGAGCCGAGCAATGACCCGTTTGGCTGAATGCGGATCGAAGCGTTCGTTGATCAACGACCAGAATCCACTGATCAGAATCGAGTTGAGCGCCGATATCTGCAGATAGAGGCACGCTGCAGCCAGCTTTGGATCGACATCCGTCAGGATCCATTGCGCCACCAGCAAGCCGGCGCTGATCAGGTACAAGGGGGGTATCAGCCGCCCCGGGCCGAAGCGGCTGAGCAACCTCGCCATCAGGATCGCCGCCCCGATCGAGATGGCCGCGCTGGCCATCATGATCTTGGGCAACTGGTCCACTTCGTAGTAGGTCAGGAACAAGGCGTCACGGGTTGCCTTGCCGGCAATATGCTGGGCAATCATAACCGCGGCGCCAAACATGGCGACCAGCGTGAGGATTCGCTGTGTGTCTTGTGGCGCTTGCACGGGTGACATGAGCACGCACTGCAAAAATCACAGTATGCCTTGTCCGCACCGGTTCAAAAAAACAATGCGTTTACTATTATTGTCTGAGACCCTGCGCGGCGGGCTGGAGCAGGCCGGTGCGCCGAGAGCGGCCGTGCTGCCCGATAAGGCTCACTGAAGCATGGGTCGAATCGTACAAAGAATTCGGCAAAGATACATATAAAACCGTCGCTTCCGACACTAACCTGAGGTAGAGTGGCGTCCAGCCCCTCCGTCAGTCATTGGCATAAATCAATGAGGAAGTATTGATCGTGACCAGTTTGAGTAAGCGTTTCGCGGGGGTGTCGCGCCATATGGTCCGACTGATCTTTCCGGTCCTGGTTGCTTCTGCGCCGCTGGCTCCGGTTCACGGTGCGCCCAGTATGCTGAGACACAGCGCGTCGATGAATACGGCTGAGCTGGCCACCCACGCGGATGGTCAGCTTCAGCGGGCCCTGGAAAAACTGGTGCGGGATCAGGGCCTCTGGCGTCAGGTCAAATCCCACAGACTCGCCTTGGGTCTGGTTGACGTGACCGATGTCAACGCGCCCCGCTATGCAGCGCTGAACCCGAACCAGATGATGTACGCGGCGAGCCTGCCCAAGATCGCGATTCTTCTGGGCGCCTTCGTCGAGATCGGGGACGGGGAACTGAAGCTGGATCCCGGTCTGAGGGAAGAAATGGTGCGGATGATCCGATACTCGGACAACGCCTCCGCCACCCGGGTGCTGGAACGGGTCGGCCGCCAGGATCTGATCGATATCCTCACTTCGGACAAACGCAAACTATACGATCGGGAGTTCAATGGTGGCCTGTGGGTGGGCAAGGACTATGCCCGCAACAACGCCTACCAGCGGGACCCTCTGAGCAACCTTTCCCACGGTGCCACCATCTATCAGGTCGCGAGGTTTTTCTACCTTCTGGAAAAGGGCCAATTGGTGGCGCCACGCTACCGCACCGATATGAAGCGGATCCTGTCCAAGCCCGGCATCTCGCACAAGTTCGTGGCCGGCCTCAAGAACCATCCGGAAGTGCGCATGTATCGTAAATCCGGCACTTGGCGCGACTATCATGCTGATGCCGCCCTGGTGGAGACCGACAGCCACCGTTACATCATTGTTGGTTTGGCGCATCATCAGGAGGGTGGTAAATGGTTCGCCCGGCTGGCCGAGCCCATGCACAATCTTGTGGTTGACCGGCCGGCCTCGGCTACGGGTCGTCAGCGGGTTGCCATGCGCCCCTGAGCCTCGCCTCTGATTTGTTGAGAATCCATCAGTTGGCCGTCGCCGTTGCCGACTGATCGACCAAAGCAGGTCCGGCCGAATGCATCTGCTCCATGATGGTCTGGATCTGAGTGGCCAGGGACTGATGTTCGTAAGCGGAGTTTTTGCGCAGTACGTTCGAGATCAGCATCACCATGTATCTCAGTCGTTGACCTTCGGCCGGACTTTCGACGATGGCGAATGAGTTCATATAGTTTTTCGCATTTCCCTTGTACTTCTCGCACTTGAAACCGGGCTCCTCCTTACAGCTGTAGAGGGAGCCGGATTTGAAATAGACCGCTGAATCGGCCAGTTTCGGGGCCGAAGCATAGCGTATGCGCCGCTCGGTCACATAGATCAGCCGTTTGATCTGGCGGCTGGAAAAGACGTCCACCAGACGCCCCTGTTCCATACGCAACCCGTACTCCATCAGGGCGCGCGCCGTCGCGTAGCTGGGCCCGGGTCCAGGCACCATTTTCTTGCCCTGATGGGTGAAAAAACTCGCTTGGCGAAATGACTCGAGATCGAATCCGTTGCGCACCATGGGCTCCATGAACGTCCGTTCGAACAGCGCGGTCAGTTCGGGCTTGGGCGTCTCCGTGAAGAATCGTTTGATTTCGGCTTCGGACGGCGGATATTCGAGTCCGTACTGACGCATCAGCATGGCCTCTCGCATGACCATGCCGGCGGCGGAGTTGGAGCTGGGGGATAACATCCAATCCAGATACTCCCACAGACTCGCCTGATCACCGTCACGGATCGTGCGCCGTGTCAGGGTCTGGGTCTCCACATTGAACAAGCGCACCGTGTGGTGGTCGGTGTGCGCGAACTGATCGGCGGTGACGACGGTCTCCTTGAGTACCCGGATCCGATCGGCCTGGTCCGGCCATATGTCCGCAAGGGCCTGGAATACCGACAGCGCCACCACCAGTTTCCCAACGCTGCCGACGTTCTGGCGGAAGTCGCCGCGGTGCTCCGCGTACTTGAGATTCGGCAGGTCGGACAGGTCGAGAGCAGCGATGCCGTAGCGGTCGGCCTGTCCGCCCAGGCGCTCAACGATCTGTCGGGTAAATTCCGGGTCGGCCGGGGGCAGTTCCAGGTCCGGGTAATTGAGCAGCCTCAGATCTACTTCATCGGTGGCCAAGAGGGCGCCCGAGGGCTGCTTCGAACCCTTGATAATGCCCTCGTTGGCGAGACGGGAGGCCTCGAGACGTCGAATCCCGGTATCCGCATAGCCGTCCAGAGGATAGCCCTGGGTGAGACCAGGCAGGATCAGTGTGAGCCCGAGTAGGAACCCGCTAATGCGAGACGTTTTCATTGGGCCGGCACCTGGTTGAGGTTTACGGATTTGCCGGACGTGGCGGCCAGGGTCTTGTCCATTTCCACCAGATAGGTGTTGCCTCGAGCGCTGCGGCTTTCCAGGAACGGGCGGATCTGGAACAGTCGGAACTCGCCATCGACAAACCCAAACTCGACATCGGCTGCGGCGGGTCGACCGCTGTCGTCGCGTATCGATGGAAACCGCTGCGGCAGCTCGTCCCGGGCAAACAGGATCAATCGCTCTATCTCCGCTGGCTGCAGAACCGCATCGGCGCCGGTCGCGGGCAGCTTCTCGATTCCGCTTGCCGGGCCCGGGCGCCGCCGCCAGGGGGCAGTCGCAGTGGCCAGCAGCTGAACAGAACCGTCGCGGGTGTCGATGCGCAGGGATTCCGCCGCCTGCCCATCCACGGCGCCACCGACACCCTCATTGACCGCCACCGATACGATGGCCCGGTCTCCGGTTTCAAGATCCTGGGTAACCAGTACACCGGACTTGTCCGAGGCCACCGATTTCAGCAGCAGAATCGAGGTGAACACGTACTCGGGGTTTTCCATGTGCGATTGACGCCAGGCGAAGGCGCGGGCGGTGAATGGCGATGCCCAGACACGGTTGATGGACCGCAGCAGATTGCCAAAACCCACCACATTGGGCAGGGTCAAATTCAATCCGGCACCGGTAAAGCCGGGCAGATCCTCCACATTGGTGTCGGAGCGAACGAACACGCCCACGTCGGCGCTGCCAAAGGTTTCCACCATGGCGGCGCGGAGTCGGTCCTGGAACCCGGCGCTGGGCTGAGTGTTCAGGATCAGGTCGTACAATTCGGCGCGAAACGCTTCGGTTTGCTGCTCCCGCTCGGAGGACCCCGGCGACAGCCCGGCCAGGGTCCGGTACTGTCCCTCCATCCACTCAAACACGCTTTGCCCACCGCCTTTGTAAGGTCGATCCAGTACTTCGGCCTTGAAAATGCCAAAAGGAATGGCGACACCTTCGGCAACCGCACCCGGAAAGGCGTGCCGCAATTCCCCCAGCTTGGCCGCCTTGGGTCCCACGGTTCGGCCCGAATCGCTGGCGCGCAAGTCGTCCAGCGGGGCGAACGCGCGCATGGTCAGATCAAGCTTGTCCAGATCCGGACGAATCACCACATCGCTGGCGCCCTGACCTTGTCCCAGTCGTGCCGCCCACGCGCCATCGAACGGATCCAGCTCCACCAGACCGGCCGGGCTCACTGCAAGCACAACCTCTTCGGCGTCATGGGGTAACAGGATCTCGATCAAGCTCTCGTCCATGGCAACGTTCGGTATGCCAAGGTTGCGTGCCAGCAATTGGACGTGGGACAGGGGATTGCCCTCACCGGAGGTCATGATGCCGGCAACCGGGGGCAAATCGGACACGGTTTCCGGCAGGACGTAGATGCCGTGGGGTTCAAACTCCTCCATGCGTTCCAGGTCCGGACGGGCGTGGAGCACGCCCACCGCCAGACCGGGATTGAGCGCCTGGAAGCCCACCCCCACGTCCTTGCCAAAGACTTTGTGCCTCACACCGGCCAGGCGATTGCCGTCCCGGGTCAGACCGTCCAGCACCTGGGAGTAAAACAGCAGCGGGCTGCCCCGGAGCTGGTCCTGAATGAACAGCAACGCCTTGGGTTCTATTTCAGCCAGCTTTTGCATGGACTCAAAAAAAACAAAGCGCAGATTCTGAGTTGCCCAGCCCGGGACCCTCCCCAGATAGCGGAGCTCTGCGCGATACCTGTCCAATGAAATCTCAGGACCGGACATGGCGGCCAGACTCTCCTTTAGCGCCTGGTGTTCACGGGCTTTGATCACCCCGGTGCCATAGGCTGCATCTGCAGTGCTGCTGATGATTTGCAGCCGCTCAGCACGGCTGGCGGTTTCCAGGGTCTCGCGAAGCTCGACGCCGGTACTGAAATTCTCGGTCTCCACAATGAGGCTTAGATCCAGCAATCGCAGCCGCGCCGAGGGTTGCCTTACCCGAGGCAGGGCATCGCGCAAATCGGCCAGGAGCTTGGCGCTGACCCGATAGCGATTGCCCGCGGACGGATCGGCGCTCAACTGCGCAGCGGCATCCCGGAGCAAAGCCTGCAGCCAGGGGCCGCCGCTGAAGACCCGTGCATTGGACTCCAGAACATCGGTCAGTGGTTCTGCCTGATAGATCTGGTCGATGGACTCTGCCAGTGCCTCGAGCCGTTTTTTAAGGGCCGGATCGGTGACGTTGCCGGCATAGCGCCTAACCCGGTCCGCGTCGCTGGCTTCGGGCGAGCCATGGATCTTGACTCGGGTGGACATGAATCCAGGGTCCACATCCGACAATGCGGCCGATTCCTGGCGTACCTTCTGGGCTGAGGCGGTTTCTTTGCCATGGGGAAGCAGCCGGACACCGATGCGCAGCCCGGGGAATCGTGGACCAATCCAGTCCGGTTGCGCAACCAGATACTCGAGCAGAGCCCGGGCGCCTTCCCGTTCGTCCTCTTCCTGGATAGCACCGCGATAAAACAGCGCCTGGCGCAGAATCCAGCCGTCGTCGGCGCCGGTCAGATAGCGTTCGATCAGAATCTGCGCGAACAGGTCGTTGAAGTCCGGTTGGCCGGCGAGTCTGGTCGGATCGATGCCGGCCAGCAGGTTTGCCACCAGGTATCCCTGCTGTCGCAACTCGAGGGTCTGCTTGCTCCACTCGCCATGTTGATGGCCGCCGCCCCGAGACTCGCAGGGATAGGGTTTCGGTGGATGGGCCGTGCCGTCGTTGCAAAACCAGCGAAGGCGATCGAATGGACCCCGCGGTGCTGCCTTCATGTCCTCGATCCACTGGCGGTAGGTATCGGTGTCCTGCGCAAGCACCGTCATTGGGGCCATACTCAGGGCGACAACAAGGGTCAGCATCAAACGTCGCATTTGATTCTCCGAAGATCTGGGATTCGGCTGTGATGATTCGAGACGGTCGGAATCGCTGGATGGGGACGATACCAGATTCTGCTCTCTTTTATGATGGGCCTGCGGTGTGTTGAGGCCACGGTCGCGTCCGGAACCATTTACATGGACAGACGGCCGACCTGAAAGCCCGGTTTGATCCGTCCGTTCCTGCTCCGCCTGCACGCGCCGAAAGTTCCTGGCAGCAGCGGAAGATGGACTTCATCCGGATTGGTCGGCTGACTGTGCAGACACGGTCTCGACCCGGTTTCGTCCCAGCCGTTTGGCGGCGTACAGGGCTGCGTCCGCCCGGGCAACCATGGCCTCGCTGTCGTCGCCGGCAGCGAAAGCGGTAACGCCAAAACTGGCTGTGATGTGTCCGATCTCTCCCAGATCCGCCTGTTCGATCCGTGTCCGTATCTTGTTGGCAAGGGACGCACCACCCGCGCTGTCGGAATGGAGAGATATGATCATGAATTCCTCTCCGCCCCAACGCCCAACCAAATCGGTGACACGCACGGTGGATCGGGCGACCCCGGCAAGGGCGGCCAGAACCCGGTCGCCAGCCTGATGGCCGTAGAGATCGTTGACCGACTTGAAGTCATCCACGTCCATCATGATCAGTGCAAACCCGGTCGCGTAACGGGCGGCCCGCAGGATCTCGGTGTCAAGCAGTTCCGTGATCCGGCGTCGGTTGAAAAGGGATGTCAGAGCATCTTCATGGGACAGGCGGATGATCGTTTTGCGAAGCAACTGATCCTGTCGTATCGACCGGGCGCCGATCACCCCGGGCACAATCAGAGCGATCAGGGAAAAGAAGGCCGCGGTACCCACGAATTCCCAACGCTCGCGGTTGGTTTCCGTGCGGTGATCGTCGAATACCCATGCCAGCAGGGTGTCTTCGAGGTAAAACTCCCAGACGAGGCTCAACAGGACCACGGTCGCAAAAATGGCCAAGAGCGTAGTGAAAAAATCTTTCTGACTCATGGCCCAATCGCGTCACATCCAAATCTGAGGCCCGCCTAGCGCTTTCCCTGATCAGATGCGTGCTGCCGCCGCGTGGGTTTCAACCAACCGTCACTCTGTTTGCAGGGTGCAGGGCCTTACCCAGTATGTGCTCGTCCTGATTGACGATGTGGGACGCCTGGCCGACGATCAGCGGGTCGACCTTCACCAGCTTCGTGTTCTTGTCCGGGTAGGGCAGACTGGACAGGAAATGGCGCATGCAATTCAGCCGCGCCCGCTTCTTGTCGTCGGACTTGACTACCACCCAGGGCGCATCCGCCGTGTCGGTGTAGAAGAACATGGCTTCCTTGGCCTCGGTATAATCGTCCCACTTCTCCTGCGCGAGCTTGTCAATCGGGCTGAGCTTCCACTGCTTGAGCGGGTCGACTCTGCGCTTCTTGAAGCGTGACGTTTGCTCTTCCTGCCGGACCGAAAACCAGTATTTGAACAAGTGCAAGCCGCTGCGCACCAGCATGCGTTCCAGTTCCGGCGTCTGGCGCATGAACTCCAGATATTCCTGGGGTTCGCAAAATCCCATAACACGCTCGACGCCGGCGCGGTTGTACCAGGATCGGTCGAACATCACCAGTTCACCCGCGGTGGGCAGGTGCTTCACATAGCGCTGGAAATACCACTGACCCCTCTCTTCGTCAGTGGGCTTTTCCAGCGCGACCACGCGGGCACCGCGAGGGTTAAGGTGTTCCATGAATCGTTTGATGGTGCCGCCCTTGCCGGCTGCGTCGCGGCCTTCGAATAACAACACGATCCGTTGACCGCTGTCCCTGACCCATTTCTGTACCTTGAGCAACTCCACCTGAAGCAGCTGCTTTTGCTTCTCGTAGTGCTTACGGGTGATCTTGGTTTTGTATGGGTAATCCCGTGAGCGAAAAGACGCAAGGATGGTCTCATGGTCCGTGGGGGGCTTGGCCGGGTCATGCACATGATTCTCAGCCACCGGCGCCTGAGCGCTGGACGATTCCGCAGCGGGAATCTTCGTGTCGGCGGTTTCCGGTTTGGCGGTTTCCGGGGCAGCGGGCTCCGCAACCTGCGTTTCGGCGACGGAAGGTGCGCTCGCGGATCGGGAGGAGCGCTTACGTCTGGCCGTCGTTTTGGTCTGCGTATCACCGGCCGTGGGGAATTTCGTACTGACTGACGCGTCGTCTGCCGTTGGAGTGTCTGTCTTCGAATCCGTCATATCTAACTCGCTCGAACCTGTGATGGGTGATGAACCTGAGCAGTGATCAAATCGAATACTGCGCTCAATGGGTGCCAGGAACAACAGCTCGGCCGGCGCGAATCAGGGGACGGCCACCGGTCTGTCTTTGTCGTAGTCTTCACAGATCGCGCAACCGCGCCACGCTACGAAGCCAGGGACGTATGCTGCCTGCACCACAAGCACCGATTGGATTCCAATTGGTGTAAGCAAACGCGACGATTCGATCATGGTAACATCGAGGGTCCGACCGAAAACGGCCAATTGATCGAATCTTGATCCAGATCAGCCACCTGCCGGTCACCGTCGATTGCAGATTGGCGTTGCCCAAAGCAGGAGCACTTTGGGTGGGTGAGAAAGCACAAAGTACGCTCTGTACAGCAATGGTTCGGGCCCTCCCTGGGATTCCAGGGTCTCGTGATTGGGGAGATGCGTATTACCTGACGGAAGCTCCCACAGCCCTTTGCATGGAAGGGCCCCAGCCATGCCGCGCACGGGTGGATGCGGTACATGCCACCGGCGGCGGCGATTTCGTACCGGACCGCTGTATCGCAGGCACTCTCCGGCCGGCGAGTGCGGTCCAGGCAAGACTCCCTGGTGCGGCGGTCGATGCCGGAGGGTCATCGGACTGACGCAGGTCGCAACTCGGTAGCCACCAGTTGTATGCACCCTCGATCGTCATGTCCACTGCACAGTGCATGGGATTGAGATCCTCCGTGGAGGAATAGCCCAGCGCGTGGGTGCGGTTCCCTAGACTGGCATGTTAAAGCATATGGTCATGGGCGTCACCGAACTGTCGAGGGCATCGGCACTGTTCCCCGAGCCCTGGTGTGCACCGCTGTCGGGTTCGACGCAGTAGACGCAGTCCCAGGGGATGTTGTCCGGCAAGGTGGCGGCGGTCCAGCCCGTATCGACCATGCCCTGACATGTTCGCGGCGGCCGGCTACGTTATTCACGGCCGAAGAAGTCCAGAGCAGCACTGGCGTTTGGCGCAGCATATGTCCGCGGCTGCCGGCGGTTATCGCTCTGAGGAAGCTGCCCTGCGGCGCCCGACCCATGCCTGCCGTTTGCCTTCCCGCTAGAACTTCGCATGTTTACCTGCTGCATCCAGGCTTGTACACAGCGCGAACACACTGACGGTATCATTCGGATTCTAACTGTGTCAGCACGTTTTCGGTTTTGGGGAGAGATCTGCATGAGCAATGTGCTATCGCAAACCGCCATCGTCGCCGGCGTCATTCTGTCTCTGTCTGCCGGCGCACCTTCTGCACAAGAGATCGCCGACAGGATTTACACTGGCGGGCCGATTCTGACGATCAATGACGCGCAGCCTGCTGCCGAAGCCGTTGCCGTAAAGGACGGGCGCATTCTCGCAGTGGGTGCCCTTGCCGATATGATCTCCCATCGGGGCAAAGGAACGGAAATGTTCCAGCTGGAGGGTCGCGCCATGCTGCCGGGCTTTGTCGATAGCCACGGACACGTCGCAATGGGAGGTCTGCAGGCCCTGTCGGCGAACGTGCTTTCTCCACCTGACGGGCCTGTCTCGGATATCGCGAGCCTGCAGGCGGAGCTTTCGAAGTGGGTCGAGGACAACGCCGAGGTCGTCGATCAGGTGAACATGATCATTGGCTTCGGCTACGACAATGCACAATTGGCCGAGCTGCGTCATCCGACGCGTGAGGATCTCGATGCGGTTTCCAGCGACGTCCCGGTCATCATTGTTCACCAATCGGGTCACCTCGGCGTGGCAAACTCCAGGGCGCTCGAATTGGCCGGGATCAATGCTGCCTCAGAGGCGCCCCCGGGCGGCGTCATTCGACGCGATGCGGACGGCGAGCCCAACGGTGTGCTTGAAGAGTATGCGTTCTTTGCGGTTCTGGTGCCGTTGCTCAGCGATCTCGGGCAGGAGGGGATGGAGGCTTTCATTCGTGCCGGCACCGAGCTCTGGGCAAGCTACGGCTACACCACCGCGCAGGACGGCAGATCCTCAGCGGCCATCGTCGAGACGCTGAAGCGCGTTGGGGTCGCAGGCGACATTGCGATTGATGTCGTGGCGTATCCCGACGTGCTGGAGGATCGAGATTACATCGCCCGGAATGTGTCCAGGGATTATGCGAATAAGGTCCGCGTGGGCGGCTGCAAGCTGACCATTGACGGATCCCCGCAGGGATTCACCGCGCTCAGGGACCGTCCCTACTATGCTCCTGTCGGTGACTACCCGGCAGGCTATGCCGGCTATTCCTCCATCACCATGGAGCAGACCCAGGACGCCGTGAACTGGTGTTACAAGAACGGTATCCAGATCATCACGCACGCCAACGGGGAAGGTGCGTCCGACATGCTGATCGCGGCCATCGGCGCCGCGCAGGCGGAATACGGCAAGCCGGATACCCGCCCGGTCCTGATCCATGGCCAGTTCCTGCGCGAGGATCAGGTCGATAGCTACAAACGCCTTGGCGTCTTCCCATCGCTGTTCCCAATGCACACCTTCTACTGGGGCGACTGGCACCGAGATCACACCGTGGGCCCGGTGAATGGGGAGAATATCTCGCCCACAGGCTGGGTTCACGAACGCGGCATGATGTTCGGGTCGCACCACGATGCGCCCGTCGCCTTCCCCGACAGCATGCGTGTACTGTCGGCCACCGTCACGCGGCGCACGCGTTCCGGCGACATCCTCGGCCCTCATCAGAGGGTGGACGTGATAACCGCCCTTAAAGCCATGACGATCTGGCCAGCATGGCAGCATTTCGAGGAGGACGAGAAGGGGTCTATCGAGCCGGGTAAGCTCGCTGATTTTGTGATCCTATCGGAAGATCCGACTGCCGTGGCCCCTCAGACGCTTGTCGATCTCGAGGTGCAAGTTACTGTCAAGGAGGACGCGATAATCTACCAAGCGCAGGAAGGCATGCCGAGGAGCGGACTCAGGATGTCGCCGTTCGCGGCCGATCCGGTCGTCGCACACCACTTTCTCGATGCTATGTACGAGGCGATAGACCACCTCTGAGGTGACACTCGTTCGCTTAGCGGAGCGTCTGGTTCTGACCCGAAGCAGACCAGCGCGCTCGCGAGTGTTCGCTACTGTGCGACCTGTCCGGCTATGATTGTCATACGGTGTTTCGTCCAAGGGGGTGGGGACGTGGGTGAGCGATTTCCTCTGCGTGGCAACGGCGACATCTATCTGACCGAGGGTGGGTCCGAGACCGAGATCATGTACAAGTTCGGCTACGAGCTACCCCATTTCGCCATGTTCAAGCTGCTGGACGACCCAGCTGCGGTCGGCGAGATGCGCGGGATGTTCTCACGCTACTTCGATACCGTGGCGGAGAGCGGCTGCGCCGCATTGGCCGGAGGCCTCGACTACCGTGCCAGCCCGGATTGGGCTGCATTGATGGGCTATTCGGAACAGGGGCTTGAGGAGATCCAGTCCCGCTGCATCGAGTTTATTCGGGACGTTGGCCGCCCCTACGAAGGGCAGATCAACGACATCAAGTATGCTGGAATCATCGGTCCGCGCGGTGACGCCTATTCGCTCAACCAGACGATCTCAGCTGATGAAGCCGAGGACTATCACAGCGTACAGCTCGGAACCCTCAAAAAGCTTTGTGTGGACATGGCCTGGGCGGCCACGTTCAACAACGTGCCTGAAGCGGTTGGCGTTTCGCGTGCTGCGGCGAAGATAGGGGTTCCAATCTGCGTTTCGTTCACTTTGACCAGTGATCATCGCTTGCGCTCCGGGCCAACTCTCCGGGAAGCGATCGAGACCGTCGATGCGCTCGCCGGTGAGCTGAAGCCCGATTGCTACGGTATCAACTGTTCGCATCCACTTGAGTTTGAGCCCGCTCTCGAGCCCGGCGATTGGTTCCTAAGGGTCCGGAACCTCAGGCCAAACGCGGCGATGATGGACAAGATCTCGCTGTGCAAGCTGGGGCACCTCGAGAATGGCGACCCGGTGGAACTGGGCCAGCAGATGGGTGCTCTGGCAAGAAGGTACCCGCATATCGACATGTGGGGCGGTTGCTGCGGCACTTGGGAGACGCACCTTGCAGAAATTGCCCGAAACGTGTCCTCGGCAAAAAAAGGCGACCGAGGTTTAGAGAGCCTCTGATCTATTCGTAAACGTGCATCTTGGGACTGACATGCACAGCTTCATCGTTGCGCCGCGCGCTTCGGGGCGGCCGTCATGACGCGCGGCGCGGCTTGGATGGCGCTCGGCTCAATGTTGGTTGTGGCTGCGCGGCAGTGCGACCCGACCGCCTACGGCTTCATCACCGTCAATATGCCATCGTACAGATCTGCATTCTCCCACGAATTTTCCACAGCGTCGAAGCTACCCGTCCCAGTCGCACCCTCATAGGCGCCAGTACCTGACAATATCTGGTAGTCGCCACCGCCCCTGTTGGCGTTCCATCCACCAGAAAAGCTCATGGTCAGCGAATCTCCATTTTCGAAGGTGTAAGTGCTATAGCCTGAATGAGCCCCCTCCGCACCCTTGTTGTCCATGCTGAGAACAAACTCTTTGTTCGCAAGCCGGCCATCCTCGAACACCGCGACGCCTGCATACTCTCCGGCTCCGACGCTTTCGCCCTCGACATTTGGGCGTCCAAAAATGATTGCGCTCATCAGAATACGACGTGCATTTCGTCCTCTGAATTTAGCCTAAATCCTGGATTTCGCTCCCAAAACACGGCCGAATGCGCGCAATGCGCTCCTCGCCCCGCTGCAATTCAACGACTTTATGGGGCGGGACACCAAGAAAGGTCAGATAATGATGGATGGTGTCACGACAAATTCGGATGATGATATTTGTCGGCCGAAGGGTACACCGCGCAGTTGCGTTGGAGATCACCGACGTTTTTTCCGAGGGCTGAGACTTATGGCCAAACAGCACACGGCAAAAAAGGACTTCGAAACCTGGTTTGGGGTCTACGGGCCAGCGTTGTTGACGGTCGCGCTGGCTTTCCTGGTCGCCTACCAGTTCATCGCACCGGCCCCACCGAAACGATTGGTCATGGCCACGGGCGCCGCCGGCAACGCCTACCACGCGTTCGGCCTGCATTATAAGAAACTACTGGAGCGCGAAGGCATCGTGATCGAAGTGCGCGAAACGGCGGGCTCGGTAGAGAATCTGGACTTGCTCGACGCGGGGCAGGCCGATCTGGCCTTTGTGCAGGGCGGCATGGCGAGGTCTACGAAGCAAACGGGCCTCACCTCCTTGGCCAGCGTCTATTTCGAGCCGCTGTGGCTGTTTCACCGTCAAACCGGAACGTTGGACCGGTTGCCGGCACTGCGCGGTTTGAGAGTCGCAGTCGGACCCGCCGGCTCCGGCACGCGCGCTCTGGTGGAGCTGCTTCTGAATGACAACGCCATCGGGCCGTCTGACTCGGACCTGAGGTCCCTGCCGGTCGACGAGTCGGCACAGGCCCTCGTGGCTGGCAGTCTGGATGCGATGTTCGTCGTGGCCTCGCCCGTGGCATCCGTCGTCCAGCGGCTTGTGGCCGAGCCGGGGGTCGAGCTGTCCAGCATGCAGCGCGCCGATGCCTATGTGCGGCGCTATGGGTTCCTAACCAGTTTGGAGTTGCCCGAAGGGACTCTGGATTTGACACGAAACCTTCCACCCCGGGATGTTAGGTTGCTGGCGGCGGCGGCCAATTTGGTCGCGGCGCCCGGCCTGCATCCAGCCTTGGTGGGCTTGCTGTTGCAGGCCGCCTATGAAATCCATGGGAATGCTGGTTTGTTCCAGGACGTCGGTCAGTTTCCGTCGCGGGATTACCTGCAGTTTCCCCTGAATGCGGACGCTGAGCACTACTTCACTCATGGTCCGCCCTTGTTGCAGCGATATCTGCCGTTCTGGACCGCGTCCCTGCTGGACCGGTTGAAAGTAATGTTGTTGCCTCTGGTAGTGTTGCTGATTCCCATGATCAAGGTGTTGCCGCCGGTTTACCGATGGCGCATGCGCGCCCGGGTCTATCGATGGTACCGCGCCCTGCAGAGGATCGACGACCGGCTGGGTCTCACACCGGATCCGAAGCGGATTGCCGAGGGTCTGAATGAGCTCGATCGTTTGGAGGCGGACGTGCAGCGGGTGGACGTGCCCCTGTCGTTCACCAAGGACCTCTATCATCTGCGCCAGCACATCGATCTGGTCCGGGCGCGGCTCAAGGACTGAGATTCGAGCCCGGGTCGCCCTCCAACTGGCTGTGGCGCTGGTGCCGAACATCCAGTATCTTGCCCGACGTCCATGGGATGGTGTTTCTCGAACAGCGCCGCTGTGGTCGCTGCCTGGGCAGAATGCGATACGGGGCGTGCGAGCACCAGCCGGCGCCGCGTGGGTATCAATATGATCGGAGGTCGGGCGATGCGTAAGGGTTGGGCCCTAATCCTTGGCTGGCTGATGATTCTGCCCTGCAGCCAGGCAGACACCACGGTTTACGGCCGTCTACGTGTCCACCAGACCTATGTGGACACGGACGGCGAAGACGCCTACTGGTCCCTGGAGCAAAAGTCGTCCCGCCTGGGGTTTCGGGGCAGCGAAGACCTCGGCAACGGCTTGTCCGCGGTCTATCACTACGAGTTCGGCGTCGATGCGGCGGACGGGGTCACCATTGGCGGGCAGGAGAATCGCTTGGCCTATGCCGGCTTGCGCAGCGACCGCTTTGGAACGCTGCTGCTGGGCACCCAGGACAATCCTTACTTCCTTGCCGTGGGCAAGCAGTTTGACGACCAGTTCGACGCCTTCGACGACGGTGGTTACTTCCGTATGGAAGGGCCCAGCCGATCGGCCAATATGGTCACCTACGCCCTGCCGCAACTTTTTGGGGGGCTCACCCTGTCAGGCGCCATCGTTACCGACGGACAGAACGAGAGCGACAATATGGACAGCTGGCAACTCGCAGCCATCTGGGAGGGCGAGGGGGATTTATTTGCAGGCCTTTCCTACCGCGAGGTGGAAAAGGGCGCCCTCTCCACGGTGCGCCCGCGGATCTCGGACCCCAGCGATGACTTCAAACAGGCCGGCGCCTCGCTGGGTTACGCATTCGGTGCGCTTCAGGTCTGGGCCAATGTCCAGGTACAGAACAATGCCGCGGACAACAAGCAGTGGGGTGGGGAGATCCTTCCCTTCTATGACTTCGGCAACAATCGAATCTATGGCGAGTACTACTATCAGGCATCCAGCGAAGACGGCGATGACGATGGATTCCGCGGTTTCATAGTGGGCTATCACCACAAATTGTCAAAACGCACACGCATCTACACCGAGTACGAGTCCTTTAACGCGGACCGCAATTTGGAGCAGGAGGATCCGGATCAGAAGCAGTTCGCGGTCGGACTTCGGCACGACTTCTGAGTCGTCCCCGTTCGCCCACGCCGATGTTGCGGCCGACCTTGAACTCAGGCTTCGGGGGCTTCCGTCACTGTGGTCGCGAACTTCGCCGGACTGGTGATCTCTATCAGCATGAGGTCGCTGGAGTGGCGCACCTCCCGGTGTCGGATACCCGATGGCTGCAGCACGCACGATCCTGGCCGCAGGACCTGCTCGTTCTGACCTTCGTACTCGAAAACAACCCAGCCCTGGAGCACGTACACCATCTGAAATTCAAGATCATGGGTGTGCCATTGGGCCTCCGATTCGTGGCCCGGCACCGCCCGAATGACATGGGCGCCAAAGCGGCCCTGGGTTGCGTTCGCTATGCCCAGTTCTCGATACTCGAAAAACGGTCTGAGTCCGGCACCGGCGAAGGCGGATTGATCCGCATGGGATACAGTAAACGCCTGCTGCTTCCAGATCGGGTCGGGATTGCTCACGCACGGCTCCTGGCTCTGAGTGTATGCTGAGCATAGACGGTCGCTATCCGGTCTGCGTCACTCGGCAGGGCGAACCTGAATCGATTACGTGCCTGGCGGCTTCGTCCGTGGCCCGTCCGCTTACCAGGCAAACAAAAAGGGGTTCACATGCGAACAGCACCTTGGATTGCGCTCACCGCGGTTCTGATGTCACCGGCCGGGACACTGGCCTGTGCCGGTCCGCACACAGTCCGTGTGGCCGACCCGCCCGAGGTGGCGGCGTTTTTCGCCGGGCAGGATCACAAAGTGCTGACCTTCCTCGGATTTTCCGGCGCCGGCTATGAAAATCCCGGGGCGATGCTGGCACAAGTCGGCGGGGTTCTGGACGAACTCGATCCGGACACGCATATCGTCAACATTGGTGCGACCCAGGACGGCATCGGCGCCGCCTACGCCTTGGCCAAGCAGCGCGGTTTCTCCACCACAGGGATCGTATCCACCCAGGCACAGCAGAGCGAGGCGACCCTGTCGCCCTGTGTGGACATTGTGTTCTATGTTCCCGACGCCGACTGGGGCGGTATTGTCGCTCAAACCGGTCAACTGTCTCCCACCTCCACCGCCATGGTGCAGAACAGCGATCTCATCGTCGCCATCGGCGGAGGATCGGTGGCCCGGGATGAATTGAACGCGGCGCGCCAATTGGGCAAATCCACCCGATTCATTCCGGCGGATATGAACCATACCGTGGCCATCGAAAAAGCCCGCTCCAAGGGGCAACCGGAACCGACGGATTTCCGGGGTGCGGCGGGGGCTGCCGAGTAACGTGAGGCGATGGTCCGCCGCCGGTCCGGACCGGTTGTTGCACCGGGCCAATTTTCCTGTTTGGAGCGAAATCCCGTGCCCGCAGCAAGTCGATGAACTCACTGGTCCAGGCAGGTTTGGCACAGCGCTTTGCGGTGCCAATGATCGCGCTCAGCAGCCTGCTCATTTCCGTCAACGGTCTGCTGCTGCGCAGCATCGACAGTGCCAGCCAGTGGCAGGTGATCTATGCCCGGCAGGCCAGTTTTGTGCTGGCGCTGATGCTGGTGCTTGGGC
>JAHEDQ010000257.1 GCA_024641125.1 Candidatus Competibacteraceae bacterium
GTCAGCCGACACGCCGATGATGCGCCCCGGCGTGGCGCGCTTGTTAGCGTCGCGGGTGGCCAGAAAAGCGGCGTGCGGCCCTCCGTATCCCATCGGGACGCCAAAACGCTGGCTGCTGCCGACCACCACATCGGCACCCATTTCGCCCGGAGACCGCAACAAGGTCAGAGCCAGCAGATCGGTGGCCACCACCGCCATGGCTTTGCGCTGGTGCAATTGCTCGATTACGGCCGAATGATCCCCCACCTCACCCCGGCTGTCGGGATACTGGAGCAAAGCGGCGAACACCTCCGTCCGGGCCAGGTCGGTGGGCGCGCTTCCAACGACTACCTTGATGCCCAGCGGTTCGGCCCGGGTTCGAACCACCGCCAGGGTTTGCGGATGGCAGCCCGAATCGACAAAAAAGCAGGCGCTCTTGCTTCGGCTCAGACGCTGGCACATAGCCATGGCTTCGGCCGCGGCCGTGGCCTCGTCCAGCAGCGAGGCATTGGCCAGTTCCATCCCGGTCAAGTCCATGACCATGGTCTGAAAGTTGAGCAAAGCTTCCAGCCGACCCTGGGAAATCTCTGCCTGGTAGGGTGTATAGGCCGTGTACCATGCCGGATTCTCGAGCAGATTCCGTTGGATGACACCCGGCAGATGGCTGCCGTAGTAACCCATGCCGATCAAGGATCGGTACACCTGATTGGCGTCCGCAAGACGTGCGATTTCGGCCAGCGCTTCGGTCTCGGTGCAGGCTTCGTCCAGGTCCATGGGCTCGCTGCTGCGGATGCTGGACGGCACCACCTGATCCACAAACGCGTCCATAGACACCACGCCGATGTGGCGCAACATGGCTCGCTGATCCTCGGCTGTGGGGCCGATGTGGCGTCCCACAAAAGCATCCCGCTGCTCCAGATCGTCGAGACCGCGCTCAGCATCATTCATTCCCATACTCCGTCCAATTAATACGTTAGCAAGGTCTGCCCAGTGTTCAGGCCCGCCCAACCAATCCGGCTTACTCCGGCCGCATCGGCGAACAACGGCATGCTCGCACTTCAGCCGAGATCGTCCACCATGGCCTGGTATGCGTCTTCGTCCATCAGCCCATCCAGTTCGTTGGGATCGGCCAGTCGCAAACGTATAAACCAGCCGTCACCATACGGGTCACTGTTCACCAGGCTAGGATCGTCGTTCAGCGCCTCGTTGGCCTTCACCACTGTGCCGGCCACCGGTGCCTTAACCTCACCCGCCGCCTTCACCGATTCGATGACGACGGTCTCCTCACCCTGGGCCACGTCGCGATCCAGTTCCGGCAGTTCTACGAAAACCAGGTCGCCCAGCTGCTGTTGCGCGTAGTTGGTGATGCCAACCGTGGCCAGTCCATCGTCGTCCAGTCTGATCCATTCATGATCTTCAGTATATTTAACGCTCATGGTGTTCCCCCTGTTAACTAGCCCCGATAATAGCGTTGCGGTACAAACGGCATTTTAGCCACTTCCACGTCCAATGCTTTCCCCCGAACCATCGCCGCCAGCGCCGTGCCCGGCGCAGTCAGGTCGGAGCGCAGATATCCCATGGCCACCGGGCCATCCACAGTGGCGCCGTGGCATCCACTGGTGACCCGCCCGACCGGTGCCCCGCCAGCATCCACCAGCTCCGCGCCAGCCCGCACCGGTTGGCGCCCCGACGGGCGGATACCGATACGCAGCTGGTCAGTGCCATTGGCCAGTTGATCCATCACCCGGTCCGCGCCTGGAAAACCACCAGCACGGGCCCCGCCGGCACGACGCACTTTCTGTATCGCCCAGGTGAGGCCGGCCTCGACCGGTGTGGTGTTTTCGTCGATATCCTGACCATACAAGCAAAGCCCCGCTTCCAGGCGCAAGGAGTCTCGGGCACCCAGGCCGGCCCATGCCACCGCTTCGGCAGCCAACAACTTTTCGGCCAAGGCCACAGCGTCCGGCGCCGCCACCGAAATCTCAAACCCGTCCTCACCGGTGTATCCGGAACGGGTGAGGAAACAATCAATGCCCGCGACACGGCAGGCCCGGGCATCCATGAACCGCATGCCGGAGACGCCCGGGGCGAGGCCCTCCATTACCCGGCTGGCCGCAGGGCCCTGCAATGCAAGCAGCGCCCGGTCGGCCAGATAGGTGACCGTGCATTCTGCGTCGAGCCCGGCATGCAGCCGGGCCAGATCGGCCTCCTTCCGCGCAGCATTCACCACCAGCATCAGATGATCGCCCGCATGGGTGATCATAAGATCGTCGACAATGCCGCCGGCCTCGTTCGTAAGCAGGGCGTAGCGTTGTCGAAACGGCTGCAAGCCCTGCACATCCACCGGCACCAGCTTCTCCATTGCGGCAGCAGCAGACTCACCGTCAAGCCGCACCTGCCCCATGTGCGAGACATCGAACAGCGAGGCCGCAGCGCGAGTGTGCAGATGTTCGCTGATGATGCCACCCGGATACTGCAGCGGCATCTGATAACCGGCAAACGGCACCATCCTGGCGCCCGCCAAACGGTGCATGGCGTCGAACGGCGTAAGGGCGGCCTCGCCCTGATCTTCGTGGCTCATGAGTATCCCCCTAGAAAAACGCTTCGCGCACTCAAACCGGCCGCGGTCAGCACTCAACCAGATTGACCGGCACTTCAATTACGTTCACGGCAAGACCGCCACGGGCGGTTTCCTTGTACTTGGTCTTCATGTCCGCACCGGTATCGCGCATGGTCTTGATGACTCTGTCCAAGGATACGTAGTGACTGCCGTCACCACGCAAGGCCATACGCGTCGCGTTGATGGCCTTGATTGAGGCCATCGCATTGCGTTCGATACAGGGCACCTGCACCAAACCGCCGACCGGGTCGCAGGTCAAGCCCAGATTGTGCTCCATGGCGATTTCAGCGGCATTTTCAACCTGCAACGGGGTGCCCCCCAGGACCTCGGTCAGTGCTCCGGCGGCCATGGAACAGGCGGAGCCCACCTCGCCCTGGCAACCCACTTCGGCACCCGAAATGGACGCGTTCTCCTTGTACAGCAGTCCGATGGCGCCCGCAGTCAACAAAAAGCGCACCACGCCCTCATCGTTTGCGCCGGGACAGAAGCGTGTGTAGTAGTGGAGCACCGCTGGAATGATCCCGGCCGCGCCGTTGGTCGGGGCGGTCACCACACGTCCGCCTGCGGCATTTTCCTCGTTGACCGCCAGAGCGTACAGATTGACCCAGTCCAGAATGGTCAGCGGATCGCACAGACCCGCCTCCGGGTGCGCACTCAGCTTTCGGAACAGGTCTGCGGCGCGCCGCTTGACCTTCATCCCGCCGGGCAGAATACCCTCCTTGTGACAGCCCCTCTGCACGCAGTCGCGCATCACCGACCACAGCGCCAGCAACTGCGCCCTAATCTCTTCCTCGGGCCGCCAGACACGTTCATTGGCCAGCATCACCTGACTCACGGCTATGCCCCGATTGTCACAGTGCTGTAACAGCTGCACTGCGCTGGAGAAGGGCAACGGCAACTCGGTCTCATCGTGCTTGATCAACCCGCCCGATGCAGCGGTTTCGTCCAGAACAAAGCCTCCGCCCACCGAATAGTAGACGCCGGCTCTGACTTCCGCACCGCCTTCGTCGAACGCGGTAAAACGCATCCCATTCGAGTGCAGCGGCAAGGATTTGCGCCGGTGCAAAACCAGATCCCGCTCC
Source organism: Candidatus Competibacteraceae bacterium (assembly GCA_024641125.1). GTDB lineage: Bacteria > Pseudomonadota > Gammaproteobacteria > Competibacterales > JAHEDQ01 > JAHEDQ01. The sequence goes on from JAHEDQ010000257.1 coordinate 3,682, forward strand.
TCGTTGAATCGGACGGCATGACGGCCAAGGAGTTTGATGCGCTTGTCTCGCCGGATTTCGGCCAGGCGCGGCGGGACTGTCTCCGGGTCGATTTGATCCGGCAGCGCACCCTCCAGACCCAGAATCACCGCCGAGTCTGAGCCGTGCCCGCGTCCGGTGGCGCCCAGGGAGCCATACAACTCGGTCTTCACACGAACTGTCGATTCAAGCACGCCATCATCGGCAAGCCCGCTAACGAAGGTGTTGGCAGCCCGCATCGGGCCAACCGTATGGGAACTGGATGGGCCAATCCCAATCTTGAACAGCTCAAAAACACTGGTGGCCATGCATGCTCCATTCAGCCGCGACTAAGAACCCGAGAGATCGGGCAGGTCCGGGCCAAGTCCGATCGCGCTGCCACTGACTTACCCGTACGCATGCTGTCAGTGTAGGGTCCGCCACACCCTTTGGACACCGATGTTGGATTATTCGTGGTCCGGGAAGCGCCTGCGGTTCGCACAGGACTGACAATTCAAGGACGACTGCCACCTTCAAAGCGCTCGAGCAAACCCAGGCCGTGTCGCATCAATCGGCGCACGTCGGCCCAGAGGTCCCGGCTGCCAAGCACCACCACGATGACCTGGTGCGGGCCCTGACGGGCCAGGCCGACGAAACAGTGGCCTGCCGCATTCGTGTAGCCGGTCTTGCCCGCCACCATAGCAGGGTCCGCCCCGAGCAACCGGTTGGTAGTGCGCACGATCTCGGTCCGGGCGTTGGCCCCTTGGATAGGCACCCTGTATGCGCGGGTGCCCATGATGAGGGTCAGCCGCGGGATCTGCATGGCCCGGCGAAACAGGCGTGCCAGGTCGAGTGCTGTAGAGAAATGACCCGAAGCCGGCAATCCGTTGGCGTTGACAAATCGGGTGTCGCGCGCCCCCAGCCAGCGCGCCTGCTGATTCATGAGATCGACAAAACCGGCCACATTCCCGGCGGCGTTCTCGGCCAGCGCGGAGGCCACGTCATTGGCAGATGACAGCAACAGCGCGTAAAGCGCATCCTGCACCCGAAGACGATCCCCCGGCAGTAAACCCAGCTTCACCGGAGGTGTGCGGGTGACTAAGTCGCTCGACTCGATGATTGCGTCCAGCCCCAGGCGTTCTACCGCCACGATCGCGGTCATGATTTTGGTTGTGCTGGCGGGAGGCAGCCGCTCCTGGCCCCGGAAATCGTAAATCGCCAGACCGCTGGACGGATACACTACGGCGGCTGCCCGCGCCGTGAGGCCCGGCAGTCGTTCCGCCGCCAGCGCCTGGCCAATCACAAACACAAGCAACAGCGTCGCCCAAGGCGTGCACAGGGACCTAACCGGCTCGCTCCCGGCCGTTCCGTCTTGCATGCCCCATGATCCCGGACACACCGAAAAGCAGCAACGCTACACCCAGCATGATTTGCATACAGTGTAGTGTCCAATAGGTTCGCTGTGTCTCAGCAAGGCGAGAAGCGGGCAGGCGCATTCAAGCGCGCCCAACACCGCAATCACACAGCCGATGACAGTGGCTGCCCCAGATAGCTGAGGTAAGGTTTGAGGTGAATATCTGAGTTGCATCCGGCTCGATCAACAACCTTCCATCGTCCACCGTTTCACCCCCGGACCGGTGTCAGTAGCGGGTACCGAGGAAAATATAGGCGGAAGAGGCGCCGCCCTCAGCTACACCGTAGGCGAGGTAGAACGGGCCGAGAAAGGTGTCGACCCCCACGAACAGGCTGCCCGCGGCAAGCCAGTCGCTGCCAAAGTCCGCACGCTCCTGCCACACGTTGCCCAGTTCCGCCGAACCGCCCAAGTAGACCGGCATTTGCAGCGGTCCGGTTGAATCGTCCAGGCGGTAGTAATAGACCATGCTCCCAAAAGCAAGCTGGCTGCCGGTCAACTCCCGTTCCGCGTACCCGGACAGATTCAGGAACCCACCCAGTTCGAAACGATCGTAGACCGGCAATTCCCTATCGCTGAGCGCCCCCCCG
>JAHEDQ010000258.1 GCA_024641125.1 Candidatus Competibacteraceae bacterium
CACCGGGGTTCAGCATGGGCGTCCAGCAATATGCGAGCCACACGGCACGAGCCCGATCTGACGGGGCTGCTTGCTCCGGCATCGCACAGTTCTGGTGCGCCTGGGACGGGGTGGCGCCCCCCGCGGGTGCGACCCGCTGCTGGCGAAAGGCCAGCGCGATTGCGATGAGAGACTGGTACTCTGTGGGCCCTTTACACATCGCGAAAAGACGCTGGCGAGGTGTCTGCTTGATAAACGCGAACGCCGTAAAAGCGGCTTTGGACCAACCGATGCGCTGTCATACCGGCCCCGCAACACAGCCGCTGGACAGGGGGCGGCCATGCCGATGAACGATGCGGTGATGCTGGAGCTGGATGGCATTGGCTGCGAGTACGACGGTACGCGGGTGGTTCAAGGACTCTCCGTGAGAGTACGACGAGGCCAGGTCATTTGTCTTCTGGGACCCAGCGGATGCGGAAAAACGACCGTGCTGCGCGCCATTGCGGGATTCCAGGCACTGTCCTGCGGCCGTATCTACCTCCGCGGACAGGCGGTGTCGGAGGCCGGCCGAACGGTGGCTCCGGAGCGCCGAGGAATCGGCATGGTGTTCCAGGACTATGCCCTGTTCCCGCATCTGGACGTACTGGACAACATCACCTTCGGACTGCAAAAGCAGACCCGCGCACAACGGAAGCAAACCGCGGAAAAGCTGCTCCACATGGTGGACTTGCACCCGATTGCAAACCGCTTTCCCCACGAACTCTCGGGCGGGCAACAGCAGCGGGTCGCGTTGGCCCGGGCGCTTGCCGCCAAACCCGATCTGGTTCTTCTGGACGAACCGTTCTCCAGTCTGGACGGAGATCTGCGGGAGCGCCTCGGACAGGACGTCAAATCCATTCTGAAGCAACAGGGAATCACCGCGGTCATGGTCACCCACGACCAACACGAAGCCTTCGGCATGGGCGACATGGTGGGTGTGATAAACCATGGCCGATTGCTGCAATGGGACACGCCATTCAACCTGTACCACAACCCAGCGGAACGTTTTGTGGCGGATTTCATCGGCCAAGGCCGGTTCATCGACGCCATCCTGGACACACCAGATTCCTTGCGCACGGAGTTTGGCATCATTCAGGCCGATCGGGCTTTCCTCTGGCCGCCCGGAACCCGGGTGGAGCTATTGCTGCGACCGGACGACATCCTTCACGATGAAGCGGCCTCGCTCAGGGGACGGATCATTAAGAAAGCGTTCAAGGGCGCGGAAACCCTTTACACAATCAAGATGCCCGACGGAACAGAACTGTTGTCCCTGTTTCCCAGCCATCTGGATTTCAACCTGGGCGACGATGTGGGCCTGCGCATTGCCGCTGATCATGTGGTGGCCTTTTCCACCCCGAAGCGAGAGGAAAACCCGGAGTACGCTAGTACTCCGTCCACCTGATAATGATGGATGCAGCGAGTTGGGAAGCGCTTGGCCGCTAGGCGCGTCTCGAAGCCAATGGCCGTCGCCCTTGCCGAGAGGCGCAACACCGCGGACGGGCGCTTCCCGGCTCGCCCGAAGGGAGCGACTCAGATGATACGAACCGCGTTCACTCCATGAGGGCGCAGATGCCAGGCGCCCGGCTAGAACAATACCGATGGCCAAGCCCACCCAACGGACCCATCAGTGCGTCAGCTTCCGGCGATGGAAAAGAGCTTGACGTCGTCCAGCGCCAGAACACGCGTCAATTCGGCGGTCTGTCCCGTTTCGATCTGCTCGAACGTCCGGTTCTCGATGAAATCCATAGGTCGTTCCAGGCCATCGACTTCGGCAGCTGTGGGCGATGGTGAGCTTCAGCTCTGGAGCACGTACGTGCCCGGTGCGGGGGCAAGCTTGAAGTAGCCGCGATTCGCCGCGCCCATTCCGGGAGGCGCGCAACGGCCGCTCGAGTGTTCGGCCAGCCAGGCAGACCAGGCAGGCCACCACGAGCCTTCTTCAGGCGATGTTGCCGCAAACCAGGTGTCGGGATCCATGTAGCGATCGCCCACTTGCTGGCGCGACATCCGATGGTGTCGCCGTGGGTGGCCCGGTTCGCTGACGATACCGGCGTTGTGTCCGCCGCTGGTCAAAATAAATGCCGTCTCACTGGAATCGGACAGCAGGTGGATTTTGTATACCGAACGCCATGGGGCCACGTGGTCGCTCTCGGTTCCAACCGCGCAAATGGGTGCCCGAATGTCGGTCAGTGTCACCGGGCGTCCACCGATGAGATACCGCCCCTCCGCCAGATCGTTGTTCAGAAAAAGCCGCCTTAGATACTGCGCATGCATACGATAGGGCATACGGGTGGTGTCGGCGTTCCAGGCCATGAGATCCACCATGGGCTGACGTTCGCCGAGCAGGTAGTCGTGCACCATCGCCGACCAGATCAAATCGTTGGATCGCAGCAACTGGAAGGCGCCCGCCATTTGCCGGGTGTCCAGAAAACCCTGCTCCCACATGATGTCTTCCAGATACGACAACTGGGCCTCGTCGATAAACAGGGTCAACTCACCCGCCTCGGTAAAATCGGTCTGGGCGGCCAACAAGGTCAGGGTCTGAAGCCGGTTTTCGTCGTCGCGGGCCATCTTGGCCGCGGCAATGGACAACAAAGTGCCGCCCAGGCAATAGCCGACACCGTGGACCAGTGTATCCGGCACGATCGCCGCAATCGCTTTCAGGGCATCGGTCATGCCCAAATGACGGTAGTCCTCCATATCCAGATCCCGATCACTGGCATCGGGATTCTTCCACGATATGACAAAAACCGTATGACCCTGGCTCACCAGATAGCGGACCAGCGAATTATGCGGTTGAAGATCCAGGATGTAGAACTTCATGATCCATGCGGGCACCACAAGAACCGGCTCTTTCCAAACCGTGTCGGTATCCGGCGCGTACTGGATCAGTTCGATCAATCGATTGCGAAAAACCACCTGCCCGGGTGTGCTGGCCAGATCGCGTCCTATCGCAAAACTTTCCGTTCCCGCTGGCGGTTTGCCACCGCTGGCGCGCTCCCAGTCCTCCAGCCAGTTCTGAAACCCTTTGGACAGGTTTCGGCCCCTCTGCTCCAGGGTGACTTTGAGCAACTCCGGGTTGGTCACCAGGAAATTGGAGGGCGAAAATACATCCAGCATCTGCCGGACGGTGAAAGAGACCGCATCCTGGTGATGACCCGAAACACCGGGGATGTCGGTTGTCGCGTTGTGCCACCACTGCTGATTCAGCAGAAACCCCTGGTAGATCAGATTGAACGGCCACTGTTGCCAGGCGTCATCGCGAAAGCGTTTGTCCTGACCCAAAGGTTCGATACACGGATCGATCCCACGGTGCCCTGCAGACTTGGCGGCATACAGACTGAGGCGGGCGGCCTTGCGCGCAGCCTTCTGCACCAACTCCCCCCGCTTGCCCGGCGCCATGGCCAGATGAACAAACCAATCGGTGAAGGCAAGGGTCAGCGCGGCGGGCGACAGACCCGCCGTGACACGGCCCAAGGCAGCGTGATAGAGGCGATCAAACGCCACCCCGTTGGGGCTTTCGAGTGATTTGGGCATCTGTCTCCTCCCACCAGAAGCGGTATGTCAAGATTACGCCACATCTGCGCAGCATGGCATGTCCAGGATCAAACTACCGCCCGATAAGCTGTCACCAAGTGGGGTCCGTTTAGATGTCACCGAAGCCATTCGCATTGACGCTCGATACCACGGATGCAAACCCAGCGCGAACCGTGTACCCTGCCCGCGATTTTGGGCATCCAGGTCGCAAGTTCGTGCAGCGAACCCGACTCAGCGAATCGACGAGCCGAATGGTACGGATGCTGCTTTTCAAAATGATGGGCGAGTCATACGCTACCGCCCACCAACCCGGCCTGGAGGGAAAATGGCGAAACCTGAAGCAAGTCTGCTGGCGGCTGACGATCCGATACTGACCGGCGATGCCCTGGAGCTGCTGCCGGATTCTGTGCTGGAATTCATGAACAAGAAACGCCCGCAAGACGATGACGCCACGGCGGATCCGATGATACCGGATGAGCCGTCGGTGGAAGATACGCCGGGCCAAACCTAAACCAGCAAGGCGCCCCGGCGTCGCACCCCACTCCGCCCCCACCTCAATCTACGTGTTTGACCCGATACTCCTGTTGGCGTTGCTGGCTGGGGGCTGGTACTGGATGGATTCCATCGCAGCACGGGATGCCGCTCTGGCCGCAGCCCTGAAAGCGTGTCAACGTGCTCAGGTACAGCTGCTCGACCACACCGTGGCCCGGGAACGCATCCGGTTGATGCGCAACCCATCGGGACGACTCAGCCTTTGCCGGGTATACACGTTCGAATTCGCGACCGATGGCTGGCACCGCTATCGCGGCATTATTGCTCTGCTCGGCCGTCGCGTGGTTGAGGTGGAGATGGAGCCGTATCGGTTCGACCCCGAGGAGTGAGGAAAGATAACGCAGCGCGGATGGCACGCCGCAAAAAAGAATTCAGCGCCATCAGGCGCCATCGCACCGGATGCCGCTGGGCCTGTTGTATGGCCCAATCCTCCCAATCATGCGGGGTACCGGACATGGGCCTGTCCAGGGACACCCACGACTCCACCCGTCCACGTTTGCGCTGCATGTCAATTCTCTGAGGGGAACGCCATTTGGGCTGGCTCAGATTCATTCCGCCAAGTTACGGCGCGCTGTAATTGCGCGCCACATAGTCATCGACGATACGCTGAAATTCGGCGGCAATGGCATCCCCTTTCAGAGTAACGGTTTTTTTACCGTCTACATACACGGGCGCCACCGGCCGCTCGCCGGTTCCCGGCAGACTGATGCCAATGTTGGCGTTCTTACTTTCCCCCGGCCCATTGACCACGCACCCCATGACGGCCACCGTCATGGCCTCGACGCCGGGATGCGTGTCGCGCCAGATCGGCATCTGTTCCCTGAGGTAGCCCTGTATATCCTGCGCCAGCTGCTGAAAGTAATCGCTGCTGGTTCGACCGCATCCGGGGCAGGAGATCACCGCCGGTGTGAAAGCGCGCAGCGACATGGACTGCAGTATTTCCTGGGCCACCCGGACCTCCTCGGTGCGATCACCCCCCGGCGCCGGGGTTAGGGAGATGCGAATGGTATCGCCAATGCCCTCCTGCAGCAGCACCGCCAGCGCAGCGGTAGAGGCAACGATGCCTTTGGAGCCCATGCCCGCCTCGGTTAGCCCCAGGTGCAGGGGGTAGTCGCAACGTCGAGCCAGGTCTCGATATACCGCAATCAGATCCTGCACACCGCTCATCTTCACCGACAGGACGATTGCATCATGGGGCAAACCCAGTTGTTCGGCGCGGCGGGCACTGTCCAGGGCCGAACGGATCATGGCCTCACGGGTCACTTCCGCCGCCGGCCGCGGAGAGGCTTTGCTGGCATTTTCGTCCATCATGGCAACCACCAGCGCCTGATCCAGGCTGCCCCAGTTCACCCCGATGCGCACGGGCTTGTCATGGCGACAGGCCAGTTCCACGATGGTGGCGAACTGCTCGTCCTTCTTGCGCCCCCGGCCGACATTGCCCGGGTTGATGCGATACTTGGCCAGCGCATCCGCGCAATCCGGATAGCGTTCGAGCAGCTTGTGGCCGTTGTAGTGAAAATCGCCCACCAAAGGCACCTGCACCCCA
>JAHEDQ010000060.1 GCA_024641125.1 Candidatus Competibacteraceae bacterium
GCCCCGACGCTTATCAGCCCCGCGACGTGGCGCCACAAAAGGCCGCGGAGCAGGCGCTTGCCGCCATGTTCGGGGGCGACGCGTCGGCTTCCCAGGTGCAAGATGCCGCACTTGACGCCAATGCGGCGGCCCGGCGCGAACTCGACGCGCTGTTTGGAAAGCCTTCGGATCGGGACTAGCTGTGTGTTGAAAATGCCTCACTCGGCACGATGCGGCGTTGAAAACGCAGTCAACTGTTTATCTTGGCCAAGCGCCGGGTAAATTACGCGCCTTGGAACCCTGTTCCGGGGTATTGTTGTAAGCTCTATCCATCCGAGTCTGAGCCCTGACGAGACACTTGTATGCACGCACCCACGGCGGCGCAGTCCGCTCTGGACTACGCAGCGCGCGGCTGGGCGGTCATACCGCTGAGGCCCGGCGAAAAACGACCGTTGATTCGCTGGGACGAGTATCAGCGCAGACGCCCTACGACCATCGAAGTGGCCGAGTGGTTCAGACGCTGGTCCAGGGCCAATGTGGGCATTGTGACCGGCGTTGTCTCCCACATCCTGGTACTGGACATCGATCCGCAGCACGGCGGTGACGAAAGTCTGGCCAAGCTGGAGGCCTTGCATGGGCCGTTACCGGATACCGTGGCGCTGGATACCGGCGGCGGGGGGCGACACCTGTATATGCAGCATCCGGGGGGCGCGGTACACAACCGTGTCGGCCTCATGGAAGGGGTCGATCTGCGGGGGGACGGGGGGTATGTGGTTGCACCGCCGTCTCTTCATCCCTGCGGTGCGCAGTATCGCTGGCGTGACGGCCGCGGCCCCACCGAAATCGAACTGGCCGCCATGCCGACCTGGCTGGCTGAACTGGTGGAGCAAAGCGGGCATCGCGCCGGCCACCCGCTCCCACACTGGCGCAATCTCGTCCGCGAGGGTGTGGCCGAGGGGCAGCGCAATAACACCGTCGCATCGTTGACGGGGCATCTGCTCTGGCACGGTGTGGACGCGGACGTTGCTCTGGAACTGATGCTGAGCTGGAACCGAACCCGTTGCCGGCCACCGCTATCGGACGATGAAGTTGCGCAGACCGTACACAGCATCGAGCGCCTGAGCCGACAAGCCAGGGATCAGAGTGCCGAAAGCAGTTAGGCACCGGCTTTTTCCGCCCAATCAATTGCCTTCACTCGCCATCGGCAAACTCGGATGGTCGTTCATCGGTTCACCGGCGTGAACGCCACGGCGTCATCTCCGATCTTCCGGCAAACAGCACTGACCCTGGCCGTCGCGGCTCTGGGTGGGGCGTTATTCGTGCTGCTGCAAGCACCGCTCCCATGGCTGCTGGGCGCCCTGGTCGCTACCGCGGTGGCGGCCCAGTTCCCGGTTCGATTGGGCGTCGACCTGCGTCTCAGGGCCGGTGCCCACGCCGTGCTCGGGGTGATGATCGGCAGCGCTTTCACCCCGGAGCTGCTGTCTCGAGCCGCGAGCTGGGCACTGAGTCTGAGCGCCATTCCGCTCTATCTTCTTATCGCTGTGCCGGTGGCGATCGCATTTGGTAAGCGAGTCATGAAGCTGGACCCGGTAACCGCCACCTTCGCCAATATTCCCGGGGGGTTGAGCGAAATGATTCTCAGCGGGAGCATGCTCGGCGGCGACCTACGCGCCCTGGGTGTAGCGCATTTGACGCGGCTTTCCCTGATCCTGGTGTTGGTCCCCTTCGCCCTGGAATGGGCCACTCAGGCGTCTCTGAGTGGCATGGTGGGTGGACCGGTATCCCTGCCGCCCAGGGACGCGATGCTCCTCGCCCTGTCCGCCGGGGTCGGGGCCGGACTGGGCAAGGCGCTGCGTCTGCCTACCCCGTATCTAATGGGGGCCCTGCTGGTGAGCGCGGCGGTCCATCTGGCTGGCTTGACCGAAGCCAGGCCGCCGGGATGGTTGCTGGCCATGGTGCAGGTGTTTATCGGTGCGCTCGTGGGCATGCAGTTCAGGGGGGCAAAGAAGGGAGAGACCTTGCGCCTGGTGCTTGGGTCCGGTGCGCTGACTCTGGTGTTGTTGCTGTTGGCTCTGGTTTTTGCTGCCGTGCTGACCCGGCTCACCGGTTTCGGGTTTCTCGCCCTGAGCCTGGCTTTCGTCCCCGGCGGCATCGCGGAAATGGCGCTGATCGCCTTGCTGCTCAATGTGGATCCGGTTTTTGTCGCCGCACATCACACCCTGCGCGTGGCCTTGATTCTACCCCTGGCGCGGGTTCTGCGCGCCCGCCTTGTGCGGCGCGACGCTGACCCTGGATGATGCGGGACGCCGCCAGTGTGCAACGCGCTGCATGACCAGGTAGAACACCGGTGTGAACAGCAGCGAAAACACCGTTGCCGCCACCATGCCACCCAATACTGCGGTACCCACCGACTGCCGGCTGGCGGCGCCGGCCCCGGAGGCGATCACCAGGGGCATGAAACCCATGATGGACGAAATGGAGGTCATCAAAATCGGCCTGAACCGCAGTTGCGCGGCCTCCAGGGCCGCGTCCAGGGGTGAGCGACCGTCGCTGTTGAGGGAGCGGGCGAACTCCACAATCAATATGGCGTTCTTGGTGGCCAGCCCGATCACCAGCACGATGCCGATCTGAGTGTACACATTGATGTCGAAGGCACGCGTCATCACCGCTAGAACGGTCCCCAACAGTGCCATGGGCACCACCAGAATCACCGCCATCGGGTTGCTCCAGCTCTCGTACTGTGCCGCCAGAACCAGAAACACCATCAGAACGGCGAGTACGAACACCATAATGGCCTCGTTCCCCACCGACTTTTCCTGAAACGAAATCCCGGTCCAGTCGTATCCCATATTTCGCGGCAGGGTGGCGTCGGCCAACTGCTCCATCAGGTTCAGGGCCTGCCCTGAACTGTAGCCGGGCGCCGGTCCGCCAGTGATTTTCGCCGATGGGTACAGGTTGTAGCGCTGGATGATCTGGGGCCCCAACGTGGGTTCCACTTTGATCAGGGTGCCCAGGGGCACCATGTCTCCTGCGGCATTGCGCACGTCCAGTCTTCGGATGTCCTCAGGTTCCACTCGAAACTGATGATCGGCCTGGACATTCACTTGCCAGGTGCGGCCGAATTTATTGAAATCGTTCACATAAGCCGACCCCAGGTAGGCGTTCATGGTGTTGAACACCACGTCGAGAGGCACCCCCAGGGTCTTGGCCTTGTCCCGGTCGACCTCCGCGAACAGTTGAGGCACGCGGGCGCTGAACGTGGTGTTCAGGGTGCTCAGACCGGTTTGCCCGTTGCCGTCTTGGATCAACTGCTCCAGCACGTTCTGGAGGTTGATCAGACCGGCTCCGCCTCGATCCTGGAGCTGAAACTCAAATCCACCGCCCACGCCCAGCCCGGGAATTGCCGGGGGTGCCAGAGCAAAGGCCACCGCCTCCTGGATCTGCCATAGCCGTCCTTGAACCGCGCTCAGGATGGCCGTCTGGCTGACATCGGGTGTGGTGCGCTCGGCCCAGGGCAGCAGGGTGATGAATATGGTGGCGGCATTGGAGGTGACGCTCCCGTCCAGTAGCGAGTATCCGCCAATGGAGAACCAGTCACCGATACCGGGTACCTCCTCCAGGATGCCGTCGATCTTGCGCAATACTTCGACCGTACGTTCCTGGGAGGCGGCGTCCGGGAGCTGCACCGCGACGATCAGGTATCCCTGGTCCTCCGTGGGCAGGAACCCGGTGGGAACCTGGCCATATTGCCAGCCCGTGAACCCGACCACTGCGGCATAGAGCAACATCACCAATCCGGCCCGTCGTAACAGTGCCGCGGCGGCGGCGGCATAGCCCCGCTCACCCCAGGAGAACATACGATCGAAACCCCGGGAGAAGGCGTTTTTCTGTTCGGTTTTCTTGGGCGCGTTGAGCAGCAGACCGGCCAGGGCGGGGCTCAGGGTCAGTGCATTGATGCTGCTGAACACAGTGGCCACGGAAATGGTCAGAGCGAACTGCTGATACATCTGACCGGTGATGCCCGGTAGAAAGGCGGTGGGCACGAACACAGCCAGCAGCACCACGGTGGTGGCGATGACCGCTCCGGAGATTTCACTCATTGCCTTGATGGCGGCGGACCGTCGGTCCATGCCCCGCTCCATGTGCGCGACGGTGGCCTCCACCACGACGATGGAATCGTCCACCACGATGCCGATGGCCAGAACCAAGCCGAACAAGGTCAGCATGTTGATGGAAAACCCGAACATCGCCATCACGGCAAAGGTGCCGATCAGCGAAACCGGGATGGTGATCGCGGGTATCAGGGTCGAGCGCCAATCCTGCAAAAACAGAAACAGCACCAGGAAAACCAGGCCCGCCGCCTGGAGCAGGGTGGTGAACACCTCCTCGATGGCGGCCTCGACGAACAACGTGGTGTCGTAGGGCACATCGTAGCTGATGCCTTCCGGGAAGCCGAGGGCGGCCAGAGCCATTTCTTCGCGCACTTTCTCCGCAACGTCCAGGGCATTTGCCCCAGGAAGCTGAGATATGCCCAGCGCGGCACTGGGCACACCGGACTTGAACGAGCGAATGTCATAACTCTTGCCGCCCAACTCCACCCGGGCCACGTCCTTGAGCCGGGTTATGCGGCCCCCCTGGCCGGTCTTGACAATGATGTCTTCAAACTGAGTCTCGTCTGACAGGCGCCCCAGTACGTTGATGACGTACTGAAAGCTCTGACCGGTGGGTGCAGGCGGTCGGCCGATCTGTCCCGCCGCAACCTGAATGTTCTGTTCCCGAATGGCCCCGACCACGTCGGCGGTGGTCAGATTGCGGGCCTTGAGCTGATTTGGGTCCAGCCAGGCCCTCAGGCTATAGTCCGAGGACGGGTAGATCGCCACGTCGCCGACGCCGGGTACCCGGGCCAGCCGGTCTTTGAGCTGCAACAGGGCAAAATTGCTGAGATAGAGCTCGTCGTAACGATCAACCCGCGAGGTCAGGGATATGAGCAGGATCATGTTGCTGGATTGCTTCTTGGTGCTGACCCCCTGGCGTGTCACCTCCTCGGGCAACACCGGCAGCGCCAGGGCAACCCGGTTCTGCACCTGAACCTGGGCGATATCCAGGTCGGTGCCGACCTCGAAGGTCACGGTCAGGCGGTAGGAGCCGTCGCTGGCGCTGGTCGACGACATGTACAGCATGTTTTCGACGCCGTTGACCTGTTGCTCGATGGGAGGCGCCACGGTTTCGCTCACCACCTGGGCGTTGGCGCCGGGATAGTTGGCTGCCACCTGTACCGTAGGGGGCGTGATCTGCGGATACTGGGCGACCGGCAGGCCGCCCAATGTAATGAGGCCGGCCAGGACGATAAAGATCGATATGACGGCGGCAAAGATCGGGCGTTCGATGAAGAATCTTGAGAACATGCTATTTCCCCCGTCGATCAGCCCTGTTCGGCGGTCGCGGTGGCCTTCGCGTCTTCGCTGCCCGGCATTGGCGCCTCCGTCGGGGCCACCTTGGCGCCGGGTCGTGCCCGCTGCAGGCCGTTCACAACCACCCGCTCGCCGGGTTCCAGCCCTTTTAGAATGACCCGCAGGCCATCATGTAACTGGCCCAGTTGCACTGGGCGCTGTTCCACCACATCGTCTGCCCCCACCACCAGCAGGTAGCGTCCCGCCGGGTCCGCACCCACCGCCCGTTCGCTCACCAGCAGGGCGGATTCGCGCTCCGCCACCGGCAGTTTCAGACGCACGAACAGGCCGGGATACAGCATCGGCGGCTGGCCCGTATTGTCGAACACGGCCCGGAGTTCGATGGTGCCGGTGGTGGGATCCACGGCCGACTCGGCGAAGTCCATCCAGCCCTGGTGCGGGTAGCCTTGCGCACTGGCGTCGCCCAGAAAGAGCGGGATTTTTGCCTCGCGCAGGGGCTGGTCGACCGACACATCCCCCTGCTCGACACGGGACCTGTGTATTGCAAGCATTCGCAGCAGGTCCCGTTCGTTCATGTTGAAGTACGCATACATCGGGTCGTACTGGGTGATGTTGGTCAACAGGGTCGGTTCCGATTGCCCGACCAGATTTCCCACGTCCACCCGATTTCGGCCCAGTCGCCCCGAAATGGGGGCGGTGACCTGGGTGTAGGCCAGATCCAGTTGCGCCTGCAGCAGACTTGCCTCCGCCGCCCGGACACCCGCCTCGGCTGCGTCCCTTTCGGCCCGGGATGCCACCAAATCAGCCTCGGTTACCGCACCCTTCTTGATCGCCAAGGCCTTGCGTTGAAAGTCGCTCTCGGCCTTGGCCAGCAGGGCTTTGCCGTTTGCCACTTCCGCCTCGGCCGCGGCTACCCGGGCCTCGTAGGGGCGGGGATCGATGACAAACAACAGGTCACCTGCATTGACGGTTGCACCGGGTTCGAAATGCATGCTCTCCAGAAAGCCCGAAACCCGTGCGCGGATCTCCACGGTCTGCGCGGCGCGGGTGGCGCCGGTATATTCCAGGTAGTCGGTAACCTCACGCTGGACCGGCATGGCCACGGTGACCGGCGGCGGGGGAGGTGGCACGTACTCGTTGGCCTGTTGCTGACAGGCCGTCAGGGATGCGGCCAGGCCGACAGCCAAGCTGAGGCCGCATATGCCTCGGGTGACAGGGTGATTGAGCATATGAATCTGCGCTACTCCTGAGACGTTGGCATGCGTTGCAGTTTCGAATCAGTCGATCGGGTTCAACGGATCAGATGCCCGTACAGGTCGTGCTCGTCGGCCTCGGTGACCTGCACGTGCACCAGATCGCCGACCGCTATGCCGTCCCCGTCGTCCAGGTAAACCTGTCCGTCAATCTCAGGCGCATCCGCGTGGCTGCGGCCCACCGCGCCATGCTCATCCACCTGGTCGACCAGCACTTCGACCATTCGTCCGACCTTGTCCTGCAACCGTTGGGCGCTGATGCGCGCCTGGGTCTCCATGAACACTTGATGCCGTTGATGCTTGATTTCTTCCGGTACGGGATCCGCCAGCGAATTGGCCGCCGCACCCTGCACCGGTGAATACGCAAAGCAGCCCACCCGGTCCAGTTGAGCCTGCTCCAGAAATTCGAGTAGGATTTGGAAGTCTTGTTCCGTTTCCCCCGGAAAACCGACGATGAAGGTGCTGCGCAGGGTGATATCGGGACAGATGGCTCGCCAGGCGCGGATGCGAGCCAGGTTGTTCTCCGCCGCAGCGGGCCGCCTCATGAGCTTGAGGATGCGGGGGCTTGCATGTTGGAAGGGCACGTCCAGATAGGGCAGGACCTTGCCCTCGGCCATCAGTGGAATGACCTGGTCAACGTGTGGATATGGGTACACATAGTGTAGCCGAACCCAAACCCCAAGCTCCCCCAGCCCGCTGCACAGCTCGCGCATTCGGGTCTTCATGGGGCGGCCGCCCCAAAAATCCAGTTTATACTTTAAATCAACACCATAAGCGCTTGTATCTTGTGAAATTATAAGCAGCTCTTTGACGCCGGATTCAACCAGGCCCTGGGCTTCGTCCATCACCTCACCCACCGGCCGGCTGACAAGATCACCGCGCATGGACGGGATGATGCAGAAACTGCATCGGTGATTGCACCCCTCGGAAATCTTCACATAGGCATAATGACGCGGCGTCAGCTTGATGCCTTGGGGTGGCACCAGACTGGTGTAGGGATCGTGCGCCTTGATCTGAGGAAGATGGGTCCGAACGGCACCCACTACCTGCTCATAGGCCTGAGGCCCGGTTATGCTAAGGACCTGGGGGTGGAGGGCACGGATGTCGTCGGCCTTCACCCCGAGGCAGCCGGTGACCACCACTTTGCCGTTTTCCTGAATTGCCTCGCCAATGGCGTTCAGGGACTCGGCCTTGGCCTCGTCGATGAATCCGCAGGTGTTGACCACAACGAGATCCGCTTCCTCGTAACTGGGCACGATGCCATAGCCTTCGACCCGGAGCTGGGTAATGATGCGTTCTGAATCCACCAGCGCCTTGGGGCAGCCTAGGCTGATGAAACCGACTTTTGGCGCCGAACTGCTCATGACCACCTGTTGCCCCCCGAAGGCACTGCGATTGAGGAAAGGCCGGATTGTACTCGACCGCAACGCCCGGGTCGCCTGCGCCGCGCCGCAGCCGGACGTTGACTGCGAGCTGCAACGGTTTGAACGTGTCACCCCGATCCCCAACTGAGAACGACCTGGCCCGCGCCGGTCGCTTCTGGCATGCGGTCCGCGCCGCGGCAGCCGCCAGATGTCACCGCCGCTGCGTCGTGTTGGCCGGCGACGCAACCTGGAGCCACGCCCGGGTCGGACCTTTGCTGGCGGATGTGGCCGATACCAGTGTATGGATAGGCACGGGCGCCCCGGATGGCATCAGGTCGGTTGCCGTTGGGCGGGCCCGGGTGCTCTTGGGCCAGGAAGCCGAGGTGCTGATCTGGGATGTCCGCTCCGGATTCGACCCGGATGCCCTGGGGGCGTTGTCGGGCGTTTTGCGGGGTGGTGGGCTTTTGGTATTGGTCACGCCGTCGCTACCGAGTTGGCCTGGGTTTGCGGACCCGCAGTTCGAACGTATCGTTCCCGGCGGCTATCACGGACCGCGCAGCGGCCGCTGGCTGCTTCGTTTGCTGCGCACTATGACCGAAGATCCCACCGTTCTCTTTTGGCACCAGGATCAGGCGCCGCCCGAGCTGCCTGCACTGTCGGGAACGGTGGTCCCCCACCCTATACCCGCCGAGCGCACACCATCACCCACGTCGGATCAACAACACGCAATCTCGGCTATCGCGGCCGCCGCCACCGGGCACCGCAATCGTCCGCTGGTGCTCACTTCAGACCGCGGTCGAGGCAAGACATCGGCGCTGGGCATGGCTGTGGCACGGCTACTCGATGGGCGCGCAATGGAGATCGTCATCACCGCACCCCGGCCGGCGGCCGTTGCCGCCGCGTTTCAATGGGCGGCCCGACAGTCAGGCAGGGCGCCGGTCTCGCCCGGTGAGCTTCAGATTGGTGGGGGGCGGCTGCGGTTTCTGGCATCTGACGCGCTGATCCGTGAGCGGCCGCGGGTGGACCTGCTGCTGGTGGACGAGGCAGCGGCGATTCCCGGTCCAGTGCTGGAAACCCTGCTTGAACGGCATCACCGGATCGTATTCGCCACCACAGTTCATGGATACGAGGGTTCGGGCCGGGGATTCGCGCTGCGTTTTATGGCACTGTTGCGTCGGCGGGTAAAAAGCCACCGCGCGGTGCATCTGATCCAGCCGGTCCGGTGGGCCGATGGGGATCCTCTGGAGCGGTTCGTCAACGACGCACTGTTGCTGGACGCAGAGCCGGCTCGCGACCCCGCGCTGATCGGGGCGCGGGGATCCAACTGCACTGTTCAGTGGCTGGACCGGGATGCCCTGGCAGGAGACGAGTCGCTTTTGAAACAGGTCTTCGGGCTGCTGGTTCAGGCGCACTATCAAACCACGCCGCTGGACCTTCGTCATGTGCTGGATGGCCCCCAGGTGGCGATCGGCATCGCCCGGCGGGCCGATCAGGTGGCCGGTGTGATTCAGGTTCAGGATGAGGGTGGACTGGCCCCGGAGTTGGCGGCCCTGATCTGGGCCGGGCGTCGGCGCCCGAGGGGGCATCTGATACCCCAAACCCTGGCCACGCATCTGGGGTTTGAACAGGGCCCGACCCTGCGCTGCAGCCGTGTCGTGCGGATTGCCGTGCACCCTGCAGTCCGGCACCGCGGGATTGGATCACGTCTGTTGCGGGCGGCGGAGCGCCGCGCCCGCCAGGATGGGGCGGATCTGATCGGCGTTAGTTTCGGGGTCGAGGTCGGCTTGTTGGCATTCTGGACGCGCCACCATCTAAAACCGGTGCGGATCGGCTTTCGGCGGGATGCCAGCAGTGGCACGTACTCGGTGGTCCTGCTCAAAGGCCTCAGTTCCACCGGCAAAGCGCTGCGGGTGGGGGCCGGCCGACGGTTTCGCCGGCATTTCCACCGGCAGCTGTCCGAATCGCATCGGGAGCTGGAGCCCGAGCTGGTGACGGCATTACTGAACCTCGGACCGGCATACGCCGGGCGGATCGATCGGCACGGGTGGCGGGCTGTTGCCGGTTTTGGGTTTGCCGCCCGCCTATACGAGGCCTGCGCTCCCGAATTGCGGGTGCTGGCCCTGCGGGCGTTGTCGTCCACCCGGTGTGTTACCGGATTGAGCCACGCCCACGGTCAGGTGCTGGTGATAAAAGTGCTCCAGCAACACGGTTGGAGCGAAACTGCCGCCGCTCTGTCACTGCCCGGTCGATCACAGGTCATTGCCTTGTTGCGGGAAGCAGCCCGTGTTCTGGTGATGCACCTGGGAAATGCCGAGGTTCGTGGGTTTGCCCATAGCCTGAATCGGTCCAGTGACGACCTGCATTGACACCATAGCGAACGCGTCCGCCGGAGCGGCGCCTGAGCGCGCCGGGGGGTCGGAGTGGTGCCGCCGATCTCGGCGAGACCCTCTTGCCCCGGGCATGGCATGCTTGTAAGAGTTCGTGCTCGGGGCATGTGGTAGGTTCCAAGATTGCTTTCAATGTGTTGACAGAGGAGTTGGATCAAGATGGATGCGCGGGGTTTACTTGAACAGATGCTTCAGGCCGGTCTGTCGCTGGCCAGCCAGGGTCGTGATCTGGGCGAACAGAAGCTCGGGGTACCGCAGGACGGACCCGAACGTGATGCCATGCTGTCCGGGATGGGCAAGGGCGCGCTGGCTGCCGGGGCTCTGGGTCTTTTGTTCGGCACCAAGGCGGGCCGAAAAGTGGGCGGGTCTGCACTCAAGGTCGGCAGCCTGGCGGCACTGGGCGGGGTAGCCTACAAAGTGTATCGGGATTGGCAGAGTCAGGATGCGGCGGGGCCGGTGGCCCTGCAGGATCCCGGGCTGCCGGTAGATCGATTGCCGGCCGAACAGGCCGAGCACCGCAGTCGGCTGCTGCTGCGCGCCATGGTATCGGCGGCCCAGGCTGACGGCCATGTGGATGACGACGAACGGCGCCGTATCCAACAGGGCATGGACCAACTGGCTCTCGATGCGGATGCCAGGAACTTCTTACAGCAGGAGCTGGCGAAACCGGCTGACCCGTCGGCGCTGGCCAGTCAAGTGGACTCCCCCGAGGCCGCGGCGGAGGTTTATCTGGCCTCGTTGCTGGCGGTCAACGTAGACAACTACATGGAGCGCGGATATTTGGACGAGTTGGCAAAACAGCTCGGCTTGTCGCCTGAATTGGTCAGCCGGCTGGAAGCCGAGGCGCGAGCGGTGGTTTGAGAGTGCGATGCAACAGACCGAATCCGAACTGAAGGCACGATTGAATGCCGAGACCGCCCGAATAGGCTGGTGCCAACTGCAGCGACACTTCGCCCGCGGTGTGCTGGTGCGGGTTTCGCCGGATCTGGATCTGGTGAAGGTCGCCTGCGCGGTCGTCAGGGACGACAACGCGTCGATGGAGAGCTGGGCTGCCGAGGGGCGTGTGTGCCGGGCGCAGGATGCGGACGCCCGTCGTTGGCAACAGCGGGACGCGCTTCTCTGGGCGGTGGTGGTGGCGCCCTGGGTTCTGGTGCAGGAGCCCCGGCCCAGCGCGTCCGTTCGGGGCGAGGATTGATGGGCCCAGCCGTCGATGAGCGTTTCGCTGCGCTGCAGCGTCTCTATGGCGAGCAGGGCATGGCCCTCATCGCCGATCTGCACGTGTGCGTGGTCGGCATCGGCGGTGTCGGTTCCTGGGCCCTGGAAGCCCTGGCCCGAACCGGGGTGGGCACCTTGACCTTTGTCGATAACGACGAGGTCGGTCTGGGCAACGTCAACCGTCAGCTCCATGCCCTCAATGACACGGTGGGGCGTTCCAAAGTGAGCGTCATGACCGAACGCGTCATGCAGGTCAATCCCCGCTGCCGCTGCTATCCGATCGATGATTTTCTCACCCTGAAAACCCTGGAGACTTATCTGGATCGCGGTTATGACTATGTTGTCGATGCCATCGACAGCATTCAGTTCAAGGCGGCCATGATCGCTTTTTGCCAGCGGCGCAAGATTCCCATAGTGACCACCGGCGGCGCCGGTGGGCGCACCGATCCCACCGCCATCCAGGTGCGGGATCTCAGCCGCACCTGGAATGACGCGCTGGCGGCAAAAGTGCGGCAGCGGCTCAGGGGGGAGTACGGATTTACCCAGAATCCAAAACGCCGTTTCGGTGTGGAGTGCGTGTTCTCAACCGAACAGCCGGTCTACCCCAAGGCAGATGGCAGCGTCGGTCAGGAGAAACCGGGCATCCACGGCGTCTCCCTGGACTGCCGCTTCGGCTATGGCTCGGCCGCATTTGTCACCGCAACCTTTGGCATGGTGGCGGCGTCTCGCGCGGTGAATCGGGGGCTTGCCCGACGTATCCGACGGGATGGCGCCAATCCTTAGAGCGCGCTCAGGTCCAGCTTCAGGCCCGGTTGGGCGACGGTGACACGGTTGCCGTGGGCTTCGGACAGCTTAGCACTGAAGGCCTCGGCTGCTTCCGGTTCACCGTGAACCAGATACACGGGCGGTCGCTTCTGGAATCCACCCACCCAACGCAGAAGGGCCGCTTGGTCGCCATGGGCGGAGAGGCCACCCACGGTGTGGACCCGGGCCCGCACCCGGTATTCTTCGCCGTGGATGCGGATGGTTTCGTGTCCATCGACCAGTCTGCGACCCAGGGTACCATAGGCCTGATAGCCGACAATGATCACGTGGTTGCCCCGGCGGGCAATGTTGTGCTTCAGGTGGTGGACGATGCGTCCGCCGTTGCACATGCCGCTGCCGGCGATGATGATTGCGCCGTTGGCCACACGGTTGATGACCATGGATTCCTCGGTACTCTCGGTCTGGTGGAGATTGGGCAACAGCGGCATCCCCTTTAGCCGGGCCCGGAGCTTGCTTGCCTCTTCGTCATAGAGATGGGGATAGTCCAGATAGACCTGGGTGGCGGCGATGGCCATGGGGCTGTCCAGAAAGATATGCCACCGGGCCATGTCCCAGGCGTCGTAGTGCATGCCAAAGGTGTAGAGCACCTCCTGGGTACGGCCAATGGCGAAGGCCGGAATCAGAATGTTGCCTTTGTCGTGCGCCGCCGCGGAGACGATTTCTCCAATCTCGCGGATGGTTTGTGATCGATCCCGGTGCAGCCGCCCCCCGTAGGTGCACTCCATCAGCACCAGATCGGCGTCGTCGATCTGGTCGGGATCGTTGAGAATGGGCGAATCGTATTGGCCGAGATCGCCGCTGAACACCAGCGTGCGCCGGACCTCGCCCTCGCTCAATCTAAGCTCTACGATGGCTGAGCCAAGGATATGCCCGGCATCCCGGAAGCACAGCTCGACCCCGGGCAGAATTTCCTGGCGCTGGTTGTAGCGCAGCCCCTGCATGGTTTTCAGCGAGGCATCCGCATCCCGCGGTGTGTACAGGGGTGAGATGGGCTCCAGTCCCTTGCGGCGGCGGCGCTTGTTTTCATACTCCGCGTCGCGCTCGCTCAGACGGGCAGAGTCCTGAAGCAGGATACGGCAGAGATCCCGGCTGGCATTCTGGGTATAGATGGGCCCGCGAAACCCGCGTTTCACCAACAGGGGCAAGCGTCCAGAATGGTCAATGTGCGCGTGGCTGAGCACCACCGCATCCACCTCAGCCGGGTCGAACGGCAACGATTCGCGGTTGAGCGCTTCGTCCGCTCTTCGGCCCTGGATCAGTCCACAGTCCAGCAGGACTTGAGCGCCCCCCACGCGCAGTATGTGGCAGGAGCCGGTGACCCGTCCGGCGGCACCGTAGAATTCCAGTTCCATGCGAGGATCCCAAGGCTGTTTGTCACTGCTTAGTGTAGCCGATTTGAGATCCTGGCCGGTGCGCGTGGAAGCGATCGTATGCGGCCAGGACCCTGGCCCAGGCCGATGCATGTGCTCGATGGTGGAGATCGGGACTCGGTTGTTAGCGGTTCCATTGCCGGACATCCGGTCCAGGCAGCGGTTGCCGGTGCACGATCCAAGCAAGCCATCGTAAGCGGGATTGCCACCTGCTCAGTCGAAGCGATGCCCCAGCTTATCCGCCTTGGTGGCGAGATAGCGTCGATTGTGCGCGGTTTCGCCAGCTTGATGCGGCAGTCGCTCGGTCACGGCAATGCCGTTCTGCTCCAATGCGGTCACCTTGCGCGGATTGTTGGTCAGCAGTCGCACCTGCGACACGCCCAGCGCCCGAAACATTTCGGCGGCGGCCGCGTAATCCCGTTGGTCTTCACCGAACCCCAGCTTCAAGTTTGCCTCCACCGTGTCGGCGCCCTCATCCTGAAGCCGGTAGGCCTGGATCTTATTCAGCAGGCCGATGCCGCGACCTTCCTGGCGAAGGTAGAGAATGACGCCTCGACCGGCATCGGCGATGCGCCGCATAGCCAATTCCAGTTGCGGCCCACAATCGCAGCGCTGGCTGAACAAGGCGTCACCGGTAAGGCATTCAGAGTGAACCCGGGCCAGTACCGGTGGTGCGTCGGCCACATCGCCCAGGGTCAGCGCGACATGGTCCTTGCCCGTCGATTCCTCCATGAATCCGGTCAAGCGAAAGTTGCCCCAGCGGGTGGGCAGGTCACAGGATTCCGTCCGTTCTAGCATTGACTGTTACATGCCGACCCGATAGGCGGATCGGACGGGTACTCGTTTCCGTTCGTCACCGCGTGTGAATCATAGGGATACCGAATCACCGGGTTCCCGGACGCGAGGCCGCTACTCTATTGAAATCCCACGGCCTTGCCAATCGGTCGGATTGGTTGGGCGCACCGGTGTCTTCAATGGTGGACCGGTCAGGGCCGCGCCGCGTTGAACTCGATTCGATCCAACACCTCGCCGTCTGCCGATTCGGCCCGCGCCTCCCATTGACCGTCCATCGTGGACGACAGCAGTTTGCTGGAATAGATTCGCCAGCGCACGCCACCGATGGGGAATTCAACCGTCGCCACGGTCTCGCCGTTGCGGACCCACCTATGCTGAACGGTTTCCCCGGCCATGTCCTGCACCTCGGTGAAATAGTACAGCCTGCGGGCGCCGCCGGACTCCAGCACAATGGTTCCAAAGAGTTCATCCACCGGCTCCCGGTCCCGGACATCGCTGCTCAAGGCCGAGCGGGCCACCCGTGCCGGTAAACCGGCGTCGAGCCCTGGGTCCGGGTTGGCCCGTGTCACCGGAGCGGGCATGGTTTCCGGACTTGGCTGCGTCGGTGGTATCGAATGGTCGGGCATGGCCGCCACCGCTTCTGCAGATGTCACCGTCATTACCGGGGCGGGAACCGGGTCGCTGGACGGACCCGGCACTGCAGATCCTGGGGTTACGCTCAAGTTGTTCTCAGCCGCCCCGCTCGCCGCAGGCGCGGAGGGATTCGCATCGACTACCACATCGGCGGGATCGGTGCCGTTGACGGATGCGATTGGCGTAGCGGCTGCTCCGGGCGGACTGGACAACAGCGCCGCCGAATCGGCCGGCTGCATCGCCTGCGTCTGCTTTTGGTCCATCTCCATAGCCGATTCTGGTCCCGACGGTACTTGCGCCATATCCGGGTGGGGAGCTAGTTCGGATTCCAGCGCGGTTGACGACGCCGTCTCGGTTGCGTTGCCAACCGTGGCCTGTGTTCGATCGGCAGCAACTGCAATGGGCGATAAGGCCGTTGCGCGCTGCTCGGTGTCCTCCGTGGTGGCAGGCGTTTCGGCTGGGCGCCCTTGTTCGAGCTCTGCCAAGTTCGTCTCCGGCGTTTCCTGGATCGCCGGCTCATTCGAGGCGGCGACGTCCACAGCAGCTTGAGATTCGACCGGCGCGGTTTCGGTGGCGGGTGTTTTTGCCGGGGCAGTTTGTTCGCGCTGCGCCAATGCCGCCCCTAGCGTTTCCTGGATCGCCGGCTCATTTGAGGCGGCGATGCCCACGGCGGGTTGAGATTCGACCGACGCGGTTTCCGTGGCCTGTGTTTCCGCCGGGGCAGCTTGTTCGCGCTGCGCCAAAGTCGCCCCTCGCGTTTCCCGGATCGCCGGCTCATTCGAGGCGGCGACGTCCACAGCAGCTTGAGATTCGACCGACGCGGTTTCCGAGGCCTGTGTTTCTGCCGGGGCATCCTGCTCGCGCCGCGTCAGCGGCGCCTCCGGCGTTTCCGGCATTGCCGGCTCGCCCGAGCGGGTGACATCCATGGCCGCTTGCGATTCAACCTCCGCCACGGGTGGGGATTCATCCTTGCTCGCAACGAAAACCCCGGACGCGCGGGGCGTCAGGTACTGCCAACCCAGCACCGCGATCACCGTGACCGCAGCCAGACCGAGAAAGATCGCAACGGCCATGCGCCGATTGTTGTGATCCGGCTCCGGCCGTGTGGGTGCCGCTGGGACATCGTCCGGCGGCTTTATCACAATGCGGATTTTGAGCTTTTGTTCTGACATGAAGACCTGAATATCAGCGCTAACGGGTGCCGCGACCGTGAACGGCCGTCAAACGGCGAATGATGCGGCGGCAATGGTACGCCGGGTGAGGGCGTCGGCCAAGCCGGCTGAATCAGTCACAGATCCGATCCGCGATCCCGGTCAGGGCTGCGCCACAGTCCATGTTCAAACTGGCCGCCAATGCTTCGTCTGCCCGGGTCCGGCCAAGGCTGACCGAAAACACGGGTTTACCCTGGGCGTTCGCGGCCACGCAGAAGCGGTAGCCGGAGTAGACCATCAACGACGAACCCACCACCAGAACGGCGGCGCTTCGGTCCAGTGCGGTCAAGGATTGCTCGACCCGTGGTCGAGGCACATTCTCGCCGAAGAACACCACATCCGGTTTCAACAGTCCGTCACAGTATTCACAATCCGGAACCTGGAACCGGTCCAGTTCGGCCGGTTGCAGGTCCGCGTCCCCGTCGGGCGCGGCCGTGTAGGACAGATGCCTGTATCTCGGATTTGCCGCCTGCAGCCGCTCCTGCAGAATCGTCCGCGCTTGCCGGTTCCCGCAGCCCAGACAGACTACGGTGTCGAGGCGTCCGTGCAGATCGATCACCTTGCTGCTCCCGGCCTTCTGATGAAGTCCATCCACATTCTGGGTTACCAACCGAGTGACAAACCCGCTCTGCTGTAACCGGTTGAGGGCCTGATGAGCCGCATTCGGCACGCTGTTGGCGACCCGCGGCCAGCCCATCATGCTGCGCGCCCAGTAGCGTCGGCGCACGCTTGGGCTGCGAACGAAGTCGGCGTACTGAACCGGGCGGCGGTGTTTCCAATGACCTTCGGCATCGCGATAGTCCGGGATGCCGGAAGCCGTACTGACGCCGGCGCCGGTGAGAACGAACAGGGGACTGTGCCGCTGCAGTCGGGCGGTGAATTCGGTCAAGTCCTGATTGGCTGGCGTGACAGTCATGGTGTTGTATTTCTAGTGTCATGAGTCAGAAGTTCGTAGCGCTTCAGAGCGCCCCAGATCCGCCAATGCAAGGCGCGGATGCGAAGGCATAGTGAGCTCTGTCGGGCAGCTGCAACGCCCCAGTGGCGGACCTGGGGCGCTCCCGTCGGGCAAGACGATAAGCGCCCATCCGCGGTGTTGGGCACGCTTGAATGAGCGCAGGCTGGTCCTAAGTCCGCCCGCCTGGCGTCTGAGCGCTTCTCGTCTTGCCGAAATGCAACGAACCGCTGACTCATGACACTAGCGGATGGGCAAAGCGAAGATCACCAGCAGTCCGCCGGCCAGGGTCAGTCCACGCCGCCACCAGGCGCTACCGCGGGTCGCCACGCCCTGACCCAGCAGCCACAGACCCAGGCCGATCTTGACCAGCGCGGCCGCGGCTGCCAGGGGTGCCTGATCGGGCTGGATCAGGGCCGGATTGGCAACAAACGCCAGCGGCACCAGGTACAGGCCCAGGCCCAGTCGCATCGCGTGCAGTGCGGTCGGAACCCAGGGTGTCTCCGCCATGCCGGCGGCGATGAACACCGTGCCGCACACCGGCGGCGTAATGGTCGACAGAAGGGCGAACCAGAACACGAACAAATGGGCCTGCAGGGGGGGCAGGCCAAGGGTCTGCAGGGCCGGGCCCGCCACCGACACGCAGATGATGTAGGCGGCCGTTGTGGGTACTTCCATGCCCAGGATCAAACAGGCCAGCGCCGTGAACAACAGCGCCATCCACAGATTCCCGCCGGAGAATCCCACGATCATCGACGTGACCTTGACCCCAAGACCGGTCATGTTCAGCACGCCGATGACGATGCCGGCGCAGACAATGATCGCCGCGATGCCGGCAATCTGACGGGCCGCGTCGATCAGGGCCTTCTCGAACCGGGTGCGCGCGGCGGCAAGCCGAATACGGCCGCTGCGGTCGGTGACCAGAAGCAGCGCAGCGACAATGATGGCCACCCCGGCGGCATATTGCGGTGTGTAGCCGGTGAGAAACAACATTCCGAGCAGAATGCCGAAGGGCAGCAGAAAAAACGGGGCTGTAACCAGGAGTGTGCGCGTATCGGGCAGTTCCTCAGGACGCATGCCGACCAGGCCCGTCTGCCGGGCATAGCGGTCAACGCTCAGCCATACGCCCCAGAAGAACAACAGGGCCGGCAGTATCGCCGCGGCCATGATCTGGTTGTAGCTGGTGCGCAGCAACTCGACCATCACAAAGGCGCCGGCGCCCATGAGAGGCGGCATGATCTGGCCGCCGGTGGAGGCCACCGCTTCCACCGCTGCGGCGAATGGCGCCGGGTAGCCTAGGCGCTTCATGGTCGGCAGGGTAATGGCGCCAGTGGAGGCGACATTGGCCGAGGCGGATCCGGAAATCGACCCGAACAATGCCGAGGCCAGCACTGATACCTTGGCGGCGCCCGCTCGATAGCGACCGGCCAGACGGGTGGCCAGCGCCATGAAACCGGCGCCGCCTTCGCCAGCGCCGACAAAGGCCCCAAGCATGACGAATACAGCCACCACGTTGACCGAAACGCCGGTAAGCGGGCCCCAGACACCGCCCTCGGCAATGGTCAGGGTGCCGAGA
Organism: Candidatus Competibacteraceae bacterium; assembly: GCA_024641125.1. GTDB lineage: Bacteria > Pseudomonadota > Gammaproteobacteria > Competibacterales > JAHEDQ01 > JAHEDQ01. Next base: position 18,972 of record JAHEDQ010000060.1, read on the forward strand.
AAACTGTCCAGCGGTATACCGGGATGACCGAACTCCCCGGGGAGATACTGGCCGAAGCATCCGTAGGCCAACGCCAGTGTGGCCACCAGGGGCAGGGCGAGCTTGATCGCTCTGCGGGCTAGATCCAGCACCACCATCAGCAACACGGCGGCGACCAGGTATTGAAACGGACCTTCCAGGGCGCCGTATTGATCGCCCAGGTGTTCCCGATACAACGCGACATAGGCGCAGGCCAACAGGCCCGATACGCACAAGCCGTAACCGAACAAGCGCTCAGTCCGCCCCTGGGGCCGAGAACTGAAAACAAATGTCCAGGGCAGGGCCAGCGCCAGGTGAACCGGGCGGCTGAGCAGGTTGGGTACCAGCCCGGAGAATATCAGGTACATATGGAAGGCCACGCTCGTCCCGGCCAGGGCGAGCGCGGCCCGATGCAACACGGGTTCAGCCCCCAGGGATCAGCGCAGCGATTCTGGGATCGCCACTCCCAGGGTCTCATAGGCCCGAATCGCGCCGGGGTGAAGCGGCGCGGCGAGGGTGGTCAGCATGGCCGGTTCGACCCCGTTCCACCAGGGATTGCTGGCGCCCATATCGGATTTGCTCTGCCAGAAATCGAGGGTCAGGCGGTAGGCGGTCTCCTCGTCCATTTCGGCAGTGGTGTAGGCGCCCACCGGCAGTGAAATGGTGGTCACGTCCGTGTCTACCCCTGGATAGGTTCCTGCCGGGATTACCAAACGCTCACCCTGGGCGAGGGCAACCTGCTCATCGGACATGCTGAGCAGGGCGATGTCCGTGCCGGCCGCCGCCTCCACCACGTTGGGCGCCGGGTAGGATCCGGCGGTGGCGAAACCGTCAACCTTGCCGTTCTTCAATGCCGGAACAGCGGCGTTCAGTTCCACATCCACCAGTTGCACTTTGCCGTCGAGACCGAAGGCCGCGAAGGTCGAGGCCGCTTTCCGGGCGCCGAAACTGCCCTTGCCGATGATGAAATCCTTACCCGCCAGGTCGTCGAAGCCGTTGATCCCGGCATCGGCGCGCACCACAAAGTGCATGGTCAGGGAGGGAATCACGAACAGGCTGCGGATGCCGTCATAGCCAGTCTCGCCTTCGAACGGCTTGACCCCCTCCATGGCTTTGCCCACCAGCGATGGGGGCGTGGTGAAAACATAGGCGCCGCCGCGCTTGCGTGCTTCCTTCACGTTCTGGACCGAGCCCTGGCTCTCCTCCACGGTCAGGATCAGCTGACCCTTGCTGCGGGCTTTGACCGCCTCGGCCACCTGCACCGCCATCTGATAGTAGGAGGACGTGGACTTGGCGGATTTGTAGGTAACCCGGGTCTCGGCCTGGGCATTGAGGGCGAGACTGCACAGCAGTATGGCCAATACGGTGGCGATGGCACGCATGAACGGAGTCCTCCGGTGATTGTGATTATGACGGCAAGAGTCTGTAAGGGCCGGGGTGGAACTGCAAGAGCCTGATCATGCCGGATTCCGTATCTGCCTCGCCGAGATGGCCCGTTAAGGAACCTCTGAACGATTCTGGACGAAGCAGATTGGCGGGTGAAATGTGCAGTTTCAAGGCGCAGATCGCCGGTAATAGTTGTTCTATTGCCAAAATTTGCAGCGATGAAGCTGTGCAGTTCATTTCCAAGATGCACGTTTACGAATAGACCAGAGGTTTCTCAAGGCGCCAGGAACGGGAGAATCGAGGCACGCACGTCGACCCGTGCACCCAGGCGGGCGCATAGCAGGAATGAGCCCACGAGCTTGCGGTGCAGGAACATGGTTTCCGGTGGCGGCGACCTGATCAGACCCTGTTCAAAGGCAAGATCCATCACATCTGTCCAGGCGCGGGATGGCAGGTCGGAGTCACCGAAATCGTAT
>JAHEDQ010000061.1 GCA_024641125.1 Candidatus Competibacteraceae bacterium
CGCTGAACGCCACATTCTCCACCGGCGTTTTCTTTTCCTTTCTCGCCGGCGCCCCCTATATCATGGTGGAATTACTTGGCCGCAGCCCCAGTGAGTACGGTCTCTATTTTATGCTGGTGTCCGGCGGTTACATGCTCGGGAACTTCACCGCGGCACGCCTCTCGATGCGCATCGGCACCGACCGCATGGTGATTTACGGCAGCGCCCTGGCCCTGCTGGGCACCACACTGCTCTGGGTTATTGCCTCGGGTTCACAGCCTCCACCGCTGGCATTTTTCGGCCCCACCGCGCTGATTGGCTTCTCCAACGGTCTCAGCCTGCCCAATTCTATGGTCGGCGCCGTCAGCGTAGATCCGAAACTGGCCGGTACTGCGTCCGGCCTGGCCGGTTTTATACAAATGGCGATCGGCGCGCTCGGTACATTGGTGGTGGGGCATCTGCAGGGAGAGACCCAGTTCCCCATGCTCACCGTGATGACCACCTCGGCTGTGCTGGCGGTGCTTGCCTTTCTCCTGGCGCTTTCCGCCCAGGAGCGGTTGCGCCGTCGCCAGGTGCCCAGTTCGGGCTGAGTCAGTCGTTACTATTCGGATTCCACACAGCTCGACTGGATGAGTGGGGGTGGCATTGAGAGGGCCCCGGCCCGAATCCGGCCTGTTATTGCATTGGCCACGCTCTCTGTTTCAAGAGCAAGGTAGCGGTAGCTCAGGTTTTCCCGGCAGTAACGCTCGCTGAGGATTCGGCGCTGTCGGTCGTTTGGCATCATATCGCTCACCGCCGCCGGGATCAGACCCGGCGCCATCACCCGCGTCCACAATGCCTGGCACCTGCCCTCGAAAATCAAGGTAAGTCGTGCCTCTAAGCCGCCCTTGGCCCGGGTGACGGCGTCCGCCAGCAGCAGCGTGTCGCCCTGCCACAGGGTGAAGGCCGCGGTCTGGACCTGGCGCAGATCGGAATGCGGCCAACGGGAAAAATCCCGTGACGTGCCTGTCAGCAAATGGCTCAAATTGCGATAGGCCATGGTCACCGTCCATTTGCCGTCACCAAGTTGCGTCATAGGCTCTTCCCGTTGTCGAACTTCCAGCCCGTCGCATCCCGAAGCCGGGTACAGTCCGGCTCCGACCGTGGACTAAGACCGGGCCGCCGGCAACTGCGCCCTCGACGCATGACCATGGGAGCGCCCGCGCCGGATTGTCGCTCGTGCCGCATCAAACACGGGGTTACCGAGCTAAACTTGGAGCAGCATGGACAATCGGTTGGAGAGGATATCAAGGTGGACGAACAGGCGCGCGTGACCCTGCTTCTGGGTGCCTGGCGGGGCGGGCGTCAACAGGCGCTGGCCGAGTTGATGCCGTTGGTGGCTCATACCCTGCATCGGGTTGCGGCGCGCCAGTTTCAAGGAGAGGCACCGGGACACACGTTACAGGCGACAGCGCTGGTGAACGAAGCCTACCTGCGTCTTATGGACGCCAACGTGACGTGGCAGGATCGTGCCCATTTCCTCGCGGTGGCGGCCACCGCCATGCGGCGTATTCTGGTGGACCACGCACGCAGCCGAGGGCGGCAAAAGCGTGGCGGAGACCTGGCTCGGGTCACCCTGTACGACGCCCGCCTGGCGGCGGACGCGCCTGAACCCGATGTGCTGGATCTCGATGAAGCGCTGCACAAACTGTCCGTCATGGACCCGCGTAAGGGTCAGGTGGTGGAGATGAGCTTTTTTGGGGGCATGACCTACGATGAAATCGGCGCGTCACTTGAGATTTCCGCCGCCACGGTCGATCGCGAACTCAGGTTTGCCAAGGCCTGGCTTGCGCGTGAACTGAGCCCCGCGTCCTGACGGAGACCCTGGTCCAGACTGCTACTGCCGCGGCGCGAGATTTCGATCAGTCTTATTTTTCCAGTAAATTCATGGCATTCACCAGGCTGCGCCGCATGCGATTAAAGGATTCGGCCAGCGAGGCGATTTCGTCTTTGCCGTTGGTCTCGAACTCGGGTGCGTCAAGATTTCCCGTGCTGACATCGTGCGCGATGTTGGACATCTTCGTCACCGGCCGCACCACAATCCGGTGGAGCAGGATATTGAGGGTGAGCGCAAGTGCGGCGAACACCCCCGCAATCAGCAGCATGAATGTCTGGAATGCCGACTGCGCCCTTTCCAGGGAAATGGACATGGGTACATTCACGATCTGTGCACCCACGATTTCACCCAGTGACCAGCCAAAGCCGTTTGCCGTTCCGTATTTGGCCACCATGGTCTCGGGTGCGTCTTCAACCGCACCGTGACAGACCAGGCAGCTTGGGTCATTGACCTGTATCGGTCTGGACAGGTAGAGACTCGGTCCGGCCGCACCCAAGCGCTCTCCCACCAGTTCATCCGACTCCGGATTGTTCCGGAAATGCTCGATCACCGTGGTCTCCCAGTCCGTAGCTCGATCTGCAGGGTTGGTCGGATTGAGGGTGGCCTCCTTGTAAGTGTACTCCGGATACCGTTTTCTCAGGCCGACGATGTTGCGCATTGCCGCATAGGCCGGCACGGTCTGGGGCAGGAAGTTGCGTTTGCTCTGGACCGCCAACAGGGGCCGGACCTCGCTGACGGTGTAGGCGCGAATCGCCATGGCGCTTTCCATCATGATCCCGGCGGTGTGCAGGATTTCCTGTCGGGCATTTTCCTGCAGCATGCGGTAAGAAATGTATCCGGTGGCCCCCATGGCCAATGCCATGACAAGGCACAACGCGATATTGAACTTGGTTTTCAGTCCCACGGGTTTGCTTCTTTGTCCGGACCGTCCCAGATCATTTTGCGCCCCTGCCCGGGTCGCAGTGCAGCAAGGCCTCTTGGGCCCTGATAAAGCCAAGCAGGCTGAATTCCATCACCACCGTTTCCGTTTGCGGCCAGGTCGGCCAGAATCCCAATTTCAGTCGGGCGGTATGTCCGCGCTGGAACTGACCGCGTATGGCGTCTGCCGAGTTCTCGAACACGGCGATAGTCTGCCGATGTACCCGATCCACCGGAATCACCGGTTGCTGGTCCACCTGCAGGCCGACATCGGGATAGCTCAGGTCGATGTTTGATTCCGTCACCGCGGCCAGGGCCGATCCGGTAAACACCAGCGATACGGGTGTAATGGTTTGTCCATCATCCACTTGCAGCTCACTGGATATCATCAGGCAGCGGGTTGAACCGTCTATGGGGTCCGTCCCGTGCAGTACCCGCCAGCTTTCCGCCCAGGCCGGGACCACGCTTGCACTTGTTGCAAGCAGCAAGCAGGCCAATATGCGGGCCGAGAAGGGTAAGGAGACGCCGTATCGTTTCCTGCCTTCGGCTGGATCCGGCCCCATCCCTGTCTGGCTCACCACAGACGGCGCACCGTGGACAAAAAGGCATCGCGATCGGTTTCGTGTTCCATGTATTCCGTCAGCGCCCGGCACAGGGCTTCCGTTGATGTGCACCGGGCTGCAGTCCGCAGCACAAGGGTGTGGGCAATGGGCCCGAGGACTTGAGCGAGGGCGGTTTTGATCGCATCAACGGTCTCAGCGGGCAACGCGGTTGTCCGGCCGGCAGAGGCTTTTGTATCCGAGTCGATCCCCCTTGAACCGGTTTGGTTATCGAGACCGGCACCGCGCAGCAATGTCCCGCGCGCGGCGGTGTCTTGCAAACGTGCGGCAAGGCAATTGCGTAACTCTGTTTCGCTGGTGCAGGATTGCGCCGCCTGACGGACCAGGAGTGGCGCGATCGGGCCGATGGACTCGGTCAGTTCCCGGACGATTTGTGCCAGCACTGCTGGATTCCAATCCCGATCCTGCGCTGTGGCCGCCGCCGTCTCGGCGTCGGAGCCTCGACGCCCGGCACAGCGCCCGAGAACCCCATCCAGATCCTCGAGCAGCGTCTCCGCATTGGGATAGCGCTGAGCGGGGTCGTGGGCGAGCAGTTTTGATAGCAGGGGATCGATGGTGTCGCCAAGACTCGGGCAGATCTGTGAAACCGGCTCGGCGGTGTCGCTCAGGACAGCCATCATGATCTCATGGGGCAGGGCACCCGCGAATGGTCGTTGACCGGTGAGTGCCTCGTACATGATCACGCCCAAGGCCCAGAGGTCGGTTCGGTGATCGACCTGCTCACCGCGTATCTGTTCCGGCGCCATGTAGGCTACGGTACCTACGCTGCCCCCAGTACGAGTCAGTTCGATGCCGGTCATCTTGGCAATGCCGAAGTCGACAATCTTCACCTGGCCGTCTGTGGTCAGCATCAGGTTCGCAGGCTTGATATCCCGATGCACAATGCCCTTTTCGTGGGCTGCCGCGAGCCCGGAACCGACTTGCCGGGCGATACCGAGCACCGTTTCCAGGGGCAGCGGGCCGCCCTCGATCTGATCTGCCAGGTTTTCGCCCTGGTAATAGGGCATGGTCAGATACAGTGACCCGTCAGGCATCTCACCGATATCAAACAGCACGCAGATGTTGGGGTGATCCAACTGCGACGCGGCTTTCGCCTCGGCCATGAATCTTTGCCGTGATTCCGGATGCTTGCTCAGGTGTGCAGGCAGGCACTTCAGCGCCACATCCCGGTCCAGGCGCGTGTCGAGTGCTGCGTACACAACGCCCATACCTCCGAAGCCGATTTTCTGAACGATGTGATATGGGCCCAGCAGTTGGCCCGGTTTGAGGGGTGCTTCCGGCGCCTCTGGCACAACCCCGGCCAGTCGGCCCCAAAGCCCTTCGCCGTTCGCATCCGCCGCCAGCAGTCCAGCGACCTCGTTCAGTAGCGCCTCATCGCCCATGCAGACCTGCTCCAGATAGGCCGATCGTGCGTCTGCATCCAGCGCCAGCGCCCCTTCGAAGAGTGCTTGGGCCTTGTTCCAGTTGGATGTGCTCATAAGGTGGTGAATCGCGGGCTTTGCAAAACCTCTTGTACTGATCTGGCCTTCAGGTGCTTCGAGCCGATGCGTTATACGAACAGATTAGTGAACAGTGGCGTCAACATTCAACGTGAATATTCACAAGAGCTGGTCTGTCCGCCGGTCCCTCTGTCACTTTGAAGTGGGTTGTTCAGGGGCGGCGAGTCGGTCCGCTACCGGGGGCCGCGTAGATTTCAGCGCGTCGAACTGACCCGTATCATTCTGTGGCGGGGATCGGACGCGGAAGCCGGTGTGCTATCGAAATTCCACGAATGATGTGGGACATCGGTGCCGATGGTGACTACTTTCTGACCGGCCGAGACGGAACGTTCCACAGGCGCCACTGGTGCCCATTGAGCGGGCTGTGTATCGAACATAAGGCCGGACTCTGCCGGACATACGTTTGGCTGTTAAACTGTCAACATCATGCGCGTTGCAACGCCCGAAACCTGGTACGAAACCGTCACTGTCGGCGACGGAGTCACCGCCATATGGGAACCGCATATCAAGGCGTTTTATCGCTGCAACATCTGGCATGTGCGCGGTCGCGACAAAGATCTGCTGGTGGACAGCGGCATGGGGGTGGTCAGCCTGAGAAAGCAGGTCCCGCTGGTTACCCGCAAGGCCTGCATTGCCGTGGCCAGCCATACCCACTTCGACCATATGGGTTGCCACCACGAATTCGAACAGCGTTGGATCCACCGGGCCGAGGCCGACATCATGGGTGCGCCGACCCGTGCCGCAACATTGGCCGATCCCTATGTGACGGATGATATATTCACCCAAATGCCCCCGGCCCCGTACCGGTCCGCTGAGTACACCGTGTCCGCGGCGCCGGCCACCCGCTTGTTGGAAGCAGGAGATACTGTTGACTTGGGCGATCGGCACTTCGAGGTCATACACACACCGGGACATTCCCCCGGGGGCATCATGCTCTGGGAAGCGTACTCCGGGATCCTGTTTTCCGGCGACACGGTCTACGATGGACCGCTGATCGACGATGCTTACCACTCCAATGTGGATGACTATCTGGAAAGCATGAAACGCATCCACGACCTGCCCGTTCGCGTGGTGCATGGCGGGCATTTCCCAAGTTTCGACGGTCAACGCTACCGCGATCTGATCGAGCGGTTCCTGAGGGACCATACAGCCTGAACCGGGCATCTTCGGGCAGCAAAAGGCGAGCAGCCTATGATCGCCGCCCTTTCATCGTTGCAAACTTTGGCAATCGAACAACCATTACCCGCGATCTGCGCCGCGAATCTGCTTCGTCCAGAATAAATCAGACCTTCCCTGGACGTTCCGGAACAGTGGAACAATGCGGAGGCGTTTATCCCGCGACAGGATATCCCGCCGGACAACAAGCGGGAACCCTTGCAAATTGAACTGCGGTGAACAAAAGAATGGATGCGTTTAGCCGGCAGTTTCTTTTCGATGCTGCTTTTTCTTGAGCTTTTCGACGTGGACAATCAGCGTGTCGACCGTCTGCTTGAGCAGATCCAGTTCCTCGACGGTCAGCTCTTCGAGTTGTTCGAGATTGTATTCGATGGTCTCGATGATCCTCTTGTGGGGCCGCAGCATTGGCCGCATGAAATAAGAAGTAACGGTGGCGACGATTGCGCCGAAAAATAGCATCGAGCCCAGTACTATCCAAATACCGCCGATGATCCTGGCGTTACCGGTGACCGGCGTATCGGCGATTCCCGCGGTCGAAAAAGCGGCTATACCCCAATACAGAGCCTTGCCGTACGAATCGATTGAGGTTCCGTCGATGCCGCGTTCTGCCAGATAGAGACCGCCTGAGAATGCCAGCCAGAGCACGATCAGCAAGATCACCAGTTTGGCAAACGGCGTATGGGTCGAGATATCGCGGACGAAACGTTTGATCCGCGCGTGCCGGGAGGGTCTTTTCATGGGCAATGCTCCCGGGCCCGAATGACCCGGCAGGACTCCGGATCGTGTCCGGAATCCGGCCGTTTCGACGGATTTAAGAATTTTTTAAAAGGAAATATCGTCTTCGATGGCCGCGATCCCGGCAGCCGCGCACAAATCGTCCTGGTCGCCACCGGGTGCACCCGATACGCCGATCGCGCCAACGAGCGAGCCGCCGGCTTCGATGAGCATGCCGCCGCCGAGCATCAGGGCGTCGCTGATATGACGCACCCCGGCCTGTGTTTGGCCCGGACCGGTGATCTCAAGCATATCGGTGGTATTGGTGCGGAAACTGGTCGCGGTCCAGGCCTTACGCCTTGCGGTGTCGGGGGTATGCGCCCCGGCAAATCGGTCGCGAATCATGATCTGCATGTTACCCATGCGGTCGACGACCGCCACCGCCACCTGGTAGCCCTCCGCGCGGCATTGTTTAAGCGCCGCCATTGCCGCTTTGAGCGCGGTCTCCGGGGTAAGGGTTTGCGTGGTAAACATTGCATTTTCGTCCGCCGATGCCGTGCCCAGGTTCAAAATCAGGCATGACGCCAGCGCGATGAGGATTTTTCGCAACCGCATTTTGGTACCCTCCCAAAACTTTATGGTCGCAAAAGAATACACTTTATCGAGCGCAAATCTTAATACACAGTCACGATTACTTGATCCACATCAACCTGAAAAACGGAGCGGGCTGGCGATTATTTGCAATAGGTGCATTTCCGTATAAATGATGCCTTCGAGCGGCGGCAGCCGGAATCCAGGCTGGCCTCGCGCATCCGGTTTTGCGGCAACCGAAATTTGGCCAGAAGCGCAGATCCGGTAGATTCAACAAGGGACGGGATGCCAGCTGCATGGGGCTTATCGTTGACACGGGCCCAGCTCGAGGCATTTGCCGCCATTGCTGAGGAGGAGAAAAGGTTTTGAGCCGGCGGTACGGGTGCGGGTCGACCTGCAGCGGGAAGGTGGATCAATCGGCCGAGAGATTTAGTCTTGCGGGCGACGGCCGAACCAATCAAACAACGGCAGGATACCGTTCTGCACCCATTCTCAACCAGCGCCACACTTCGTCAAGATCCAGTTCCCTCAGGAAATTTACGGACTCGCTTGCGCACTTGGCGAAGCCGATCGGTTGAGGGCGTAGTCGTCGAGCGGCGTCGCCTGGGCGATGTGGTAGCCCTGCGCATAGTCCACGCCGATTTCCCTGAGTTTTTCAAGGATCTCCGCACTTTCCACGAACTCAGCGACGGTTTTTTTGCCCATCACGTGGCCGATCTCGTTGATTGAGCGGACCATGGCGAGATCGATGGAGTTGGTCACAATGTCTCGAACAAAGACGCCGTCTATCTTGAGATAGTCCACCGCCAGGGTCTTTAGATAGGCGAACGAAGACAATCCGCTGCCGAAGTCATCCAGGCTGAACTGACAGCCCATTCGTCGTAGCGTGTTGATGAATGCCGTCGCCCGTGTCAAATCCCCGATTGCGGCGGTTTCCGTTACTTCGAAACAGAAGCGCTCCGGGGGAAGCAAGCCGTCACTGAACTGATCCATCACAAACTGTAGAAATCTCTGATCGCCCAGGGACTGTCCAGAGAGGTTGATTGAGCAAAGCCCCAGAGACGCCAGTTCCTTTGGGTGGGTCTGGAACCAGTCCCTGGCTGCTGTGACGACCCAGCGATCCAGTCGCGTTGCGGCATTGTAGCGCTCGGCGGCCGGCAGGAACTGCCCGGGGAGCACGAGCTGGCCATCGTTATCGACCATGCGCAGCAGCAGTTCATAGTGTTTGCCGTCGGAGTGCTGGGCCGCAATCGGCTGAATGCGTTGCGCGTAGATGCGGAAACGATCGTCTGCCAGGGCGGATTGGATTCGGGAGACCCATCGCATTTCCCCCTGCCGGCGCACCACCTCCGAATCCTTCTCATGAAACACGTGAACGCGATTGCGTCCCTCGTCCTTGGCCGCGTAGCATGCCGTGTCGGCCGCGCGCAGTACGGAACTGGCATCATGGCTGGACTGGACTACGGGGACCAGCCCGATGCTCACACCGACGGCAAACACCTTCCCTTCCCAATGGAATCGAAAGTCCTCTACCGACTGTCGCAGCGCATCGGCAACTGAATGTGCGTGCTCAACGGGGCAGCGCTCCATGAGTACGCCGAACTCATCGCCACCGAGCCGTGCCAGCGTATCCTGATTGCGAACGCGGGCACGCAGTACCTGGGCGAGTTGCCGCAACAGCTCGTCCCCCGCGACATGGCCGCAGGTGTCGTTGACGATCTTGAACTGGTCTAGATCCAGATAACACAGGGCATGCTCCGCCTCGCCCAGATGCGCGGAATCCAGGGCGCGACACAGGCGGGATTCGAACTCGTTCCGATTGACCAGCCCGGTCAGGGTGTCGTGGCTTGCCTGGTAGGCGAGTTGTTCGGAAAGTTGATAGGCGTTGGTCACATCGCTGCCGGTGCCCCGGTATCCGCAAAACGCCCCGGCTGGGTTCCGTATCGGGTGGCCACGGTGATTGAGCACGATGGTTGTTCCATCGGGACGCACCCAGGGGAATTCAACATCGAACGCGTCCTGGGTTCGCAGGGCAGGCAGATGGCGCGACCAAAGCTCCGACTCGGCCGACTGATCGACCACCACATCCATGTACGGCACACCGACCAGTCCGGTCGGGTCAAGGCCGGTAATTTCCCGGTACCGGTCCGACACGAAGCTGAAGTTGAGGTGTTCGTCCATTTCCCACAGATAATCCGCCGCTATGGCCGCGAAATCGCGGAATCGCGCTTCGCTGTGTGCCAGCGCCTTTTCCGCCCGGTACTTTCGAATGGCAATTGCCGTGGTCTGGCTCGCCATTTTCATCAAGTCACGCTCATACGCTTCGGGTTCCGTGGGTTCCGGAAGCGAAATGGCAAACGATCCCAGCAGTCTGTGCGTCTCGGATCGAATCGGGATCGACCAGCATCCGCGTATTCCGAATTGGCCAGTGATACTCTGAACGCTGGCCCATTGCGGGTCGGCCGCGATGTCGGCTGTGAGGATCGCGTCGCCGGGGCCTTCACTGGGACCGAATGACTCTGCGAATTGACCGATGGGTAGACCGTTCAGTGCCTTACTGCAGACATCGGGAAGCGATGGGGCAGCGGCCGTGTAGACAGTTTCGCCATCGTCCGTCAGCAACAGCACGCAGGCCATGCTGCCAGGTCGTTGCGCTTCCACCAGACGGCACAGTAATGCCAGGACGTCTTCCAATGACGTGTCTCCGGCAATGTTTTCCAGCACTTCGCTGCGCACCTGTACCTGCGTTTCCGCCCGCTTGCGCGCGGTGATATCGGTCACCATGCCCTCAATGGCACATACGGCGCCGCTGTCGTCCAGGATCGGGTGCTCGGAAATCAGCACAGACCGGATGCTACTGTCCTTGAGGCGGACACTCGCCTCGTAGCGCGGTTGCTGCTCCCCTCGCAGTGTCCTGCGGGCGTGTTCCAAGGCGGACGCATTCAACGGAAACTCGCCAAGCAGCCGGCACCTTTGCTCCGCGAACTCCTCGGCCGAGAAACCAAACAGCTTTTCCACCGTAGGGCTCACATAGGTCAACTTGCCGCTGCTGTCCATGGAGTAGAGGAAACTGCTTTGCAGCCCTTCAATAAGACGTCGATACCGGTCCTCGCTGTTGCGCAATGCGCGCGACCATTGCTCGCGTTCCATCTCGTGGGAGATACGGTTGGCCAAAACGTGATGCAGCGGCCGCGCGACATGGGATTCGGGGATAGGATCGGAGTCGACAACGGATATCAGCCCAAGCACCTCCCCGGACGAGGTCACCAGCGGGACGCCGCAATAGCTTTCCAGCCCTGCTTTTGCCAACGCCTCATCTTCGGCGTATAGCTCGGCGACCCCACAGGAAATCAACTCGATGGTTTGATCCAGGATGTCTTTGCAGGGTGTTCCGTCCAGATCGTATACGTGGTTCTCGACGAAACCGCATTGCTTTGACCAGCGAGCCAGTGTGCGGATCTTGTCATGCGTCTCCGACGCGTAGACGCCCACGAACGCGGCCTGACTTCCGTACACCTCGCCCAGGTCGCGGACACATTGGCGCAGGAAACCCTCATCCGCACCCGAGCTGGCGCAAGCCGCCAGATCCTTGAGGACCTGTTCAACCTTGTCCTGATGGCCTGATTCGTGGCTGTTCACTTGCGATTCCGCAAGCAATCCGGCGCTGAAACTAGCCGTGAGCACGCTGCGCCACCGAAACCGGCAAGGCAGATCACTTGGTGGCGGATCACTTAAACATCCCTGTTTTGAGGACGGTTGCCGGGCTGATAAAACGTGCCAGAGACGGCGTGATAGCCTCAACGGTGCCGATGGGTCCCACTGTTGTCGGTCAATCACATTTGGCCATGCAGACACGAGCGTACTACAGGCCGAGGGAATCGCCCAAATTCAGTGCGTTGCCGGGTTGCTGCGGACATCGACGATATCAGGTGAGGCGTCCGACCAGACCCGCTCAGGTCGATGCCGTGAATAGACCGCTTAGTCGTCCGGCGCGTAGCGCTGAAAGTTTCCCCGATAACGCTTGGATCGGGGTGGGGCATAGCCGCCGCGGCGTGACGTCTTCAAACCCAGGCGGGCCAGTCCTTCGACGGTTTTGACGGCGACCGTCACCCCTTCGATGACCGGCACCGCGTATTCCTCCGTTAGTTCTGCGGCGAAGCCCACCATTCCGGCGCATCCCAGAACAATGGCTTCGGCCCGGTCCCCATGCAGCGCGGCCTCGATTTCAGCCCGGATTCGCGCTCGGCCGGGGCCGTCTGTCTGTTCCAGTTCCAGCACCGGGACTTCACAGGCACGGATCCGCCGACAGGCTCGCTCGCAGCCGTACTTGAGGGCCAGATGCTCCAGCACGGGCACAGACCGCCCCAGGGTTGTGATCACCGAAAAGCTGCCGGCCAGTGTCGTTGCCGCCTGCATCGCAGCCTGACAGATGCCGATCACGGGCACGTCGAGCATAGAGCGGGCGGGATCGACACCGGTGTCGTCGAAACAGCCGATGACCACGCCGTCTATATCATCCCCCTGGCTCCGGAGTGCGTCGAGCAAAGGCGGCACCGAGAACGCCCCGTCGTAGTGGCCCTCTATGCTTTCCGGCCCGTAGGCCGCCGTTAGGCCGAGTAATTCGGTGCCCGGCGCGACAATACGGCTGGCCGCATCCATCATGGTTGCGGTCATGGATTCGGTGGAGTTGGGGTTGATCAGCACAATCCGCATGTTCTTGACCTAAACCATTCCCCGTCCCGCATCCGAGCCGTGGCGCAATCGCCGGCGCTGCACAACGCTGATGATGGCCAGGCTGAGCCCGATGATCAGAAAAGAGACCCCGGTGGTCACCGTGCCCAGCGCATAAAGCACCGGGGTGGTGGCGTTGGTGGTCATGCCGAATATCTCCAATGGCAGCGTGTTATTGACGCCCGCCGCCATCAGCGTCCTGGCGAACTCATCGAACGAGAGGGTGAACCCGAACAGGCCCACGCCGACCAGGCTAGGACCGATAATCGGCAGTAGAACATGCCGCAGCACCTGCCACGAACTGGCCCCGAGATCGCGCGCTGCTTCCTCGTATGCCGGGTCGAAACGGTTGAATACCGCAAACATGATGAGCAGTCCGAACGGCAGCGTCCAGGTGAGATGCGCGCCCAAACCTGAGCTGTACCAGTTGGACTCGATGCCCAGTTGGTCGAACATCAGACCGATGCCCAGGGTGATGAGAATGGACGGCACGATCAGACTGGCCACCGTCAGGTAAAAGACGATGGACGCGCCGCGAAACGGCCGTCGGAATGCGAGCCCCGCAGCCAGGGAAAAGATCACCGTCAACAGCATCACGATTATGGCCAGGCCGAAAGAGCGCAGGAACGCGCTCTTGAAATCACCCACCATTTGTTCCTCGAACAGGTTGGCGAACCATCTGAACGAGAAGCCGTTCATGGGGAAGGTCAAACCGCCGTCCGGACCCTGAAACGACAGAATAACGACCCCGAACATCGGACCGTACAAAAACACCACGAACAGGACGAAAAACGCCGCCAGCAGGTAGAAGCCGATGCCGCGTCTGGCGTGGTCGTGCATGGCGCGGGACCCTCAGAGTTCCTTGCGCACGTTTACAATGCGCATCAGCCCGACCACCATGAGCAACACCACCCCCAGCAGCACCACCGCGTCGGCGGCGGCGGCCGGGTACTGCAGCAGCGCCCGCTTGTTGTTCATGGCCACGGCGACCGATGCGCTCTGGCCGCCCGACATCATCTGAACCGTCACATAGTCACTCATCACCAGGGTGACGATAAAAATGCTGCCGATGGCGATGCCCGGCTTGCACAGGGGCAGAACCACGTGCCGTATGGTGCGCCAGGGACCGGCGCCGGCGTCGTAGGCGGCCTCGATCACGGCTCGATCGATGCGCATCATGGAGTTGAATATCGGCACCACCATAAACAGGGTGTACAGATGCACAAAGGCTAGCACCACAGCGAAATCCGAGTACAGCAGCCACTCTTGGGGCGTATCGACCAGGCCACTGCCGAGCAATGCTTCGTTGATCAGGCCGTGCCGGCCCAGCACCGGAATCCAGGCGATCATGCGGATGATGTTTGAGGTCCAGAAGGGAATCGTGCAGATCAGAAACAAAGTGATCTGCCAGCGCAGCGTGCGAACGTGAAAGGCGAGAAAGTAGGCGACGGTGAAGCCGATCAGAGTGGTAAACACCCAGGTCAATGCGGTGAATTTCAGGGTCGAGAGATAGATGCTGTAGGTCACCCTTGACTCGAACAGCTCCCGATAGTTGGTCCAGACGAAGTCGGGGATGAGGTTGAACTCGGTGTAGTCCCAAAAACTGACCACGCCGATCAGACCCACCGGCGCCACCAGAAACACCAGTAGAGTCAGTGTGAGCGGAAGTATTTGCAGATAGGGCAACGGGTTTCCCTGGCAATGCTGTGTCCGGCGACACGGTCGCCGGACACAGAGACCATCAAGCGGTCACGCGGCGATGAATTCGTTCCATTTGCGAACCATGTACCGGTTCTCGTCCATCACCGAGTTCCAGCACGCTACCCGCCCCATGCGGTCGTAGAACGAACCACCGTCACGCACCGCGCCGGCCGACTCCACCTTCTGGCCGAATGGGTTGATGATGTCGGCCTGGGCCGGCTTGCCTTCGAACCAGTATCCCCACTCGTCCTCGCTCATATGCGCTTTCGAGGTCGAGGGGGCGGCCGAGTAGTAGCCCTGACGCATGAGCAATCCGCCGACCCAGCCGGACAGATACCAGTTGATGTACTCGTAGGCGGCATCCAGCTCCAGCCCGGAAAGGTTGGCAGACAGGGCCAAGCCGCCGCCCCAGGACCGATAGCCTTCCTTGAGCGGCTGGTAGATACACGGAATACCCATGGAGCGGACTTTGGAGATGGCCGGCGACCACATGGACTGAATTACAACCTCGCCCGACGACATCAGATTCACCGATTCGTCGAACGTCTTCCAGAAAGCACGGAACTGCCCGGCTTTCTTCGCCTCGGTGAAGATTTCCATGGTCTTGTCGATTTCTTCACGGGTCATGTTGCCCTTGTCGCCATATTGGATTTCGCCCATGGCCTCACACACCATGGCGGCATCCATGATGCCGATTGAGGAAATGTTCAATATCGAGGCCTTGCCGCGGAACTCCGGGTTGAGCAGTTCGGTCCAGCTGTCGATGGGGCGCCCAATCAGATCCGGCCGAATGCCCAGGGTGTCTGCGTTGTAAATGGTCGGCACCATGGTGTACCAGTCGGTCATGCCACCCGCGAAGGTCGTGTCCCCGGGACTCTCCACGAAGCTCACCGTGTGTGGCGCGGTTCCCTGGGCGATGTTGGAGTCGGGTGTCAGCTTTCCATCCTTGAAGATACCGACAATCTGGTCGTACTCGCTCAGTTTGGCGATGCTCATGGGCTGAAGATTGCCTGCGCCCCAGACTTTTTTCAGCGTGAAGTACTCGATGTCGGCGATGTCGAAGCTCTTCGGTTGGGTGACCACCCGCTGGGCGGTGGAGTCGGTGTCCAACGCGGTCATTTCCAGGTTGATGCCCAGATCTTCCTTGGCTTGCTTTGCGATTTCGTTGATGTTCGACACGCCGGTGCCGAACTGGCGCAGTGTTACGTTCTTGATGTTCTGCGCCCAGACCATCGGGAAACCTGTGATGGCGCCGCTGCCGACCGCGGCGCCTGCCAGTGCGACACCGGCCTTGAGCACCTTGCGCCGGCTTAAGGTTCCACTTTGCGACGCGTTCGCCGGTCCGTCTTTGCTCTTGTCTTCGCTCATCCTGTCGTCTCCGATTGCAGTTGCCAAATCATCGAACGGAACACTAGCGTGCTAGCAGGTGTACCGCGTCGACATCCCAGTTCGCCTGGACCCGGTCACCCGACTGGAACGGTGCCGCGAAGTAGTCCGCCTCGGCCAGCGTCACGGTGAACTCCTCGGCACCTGCCACGTCGAGTTCGAGGCGCACCGTCGCGCCATGATATTCCAGAGTGCGAACCCTACCGGGCACGCAATTCGTTCCATCGGATTCCTGCGGCGGACCAACCCGGATTTTATCCGCGCGAACCGCGACCGCCGCCGCGCCCCGCGGGCCCGCCCCGGTTTCGTCGATCCCGGACACCCGCCCGGCGGTGGTGATCAGCTGGAACGTCGGTTCAGGGCCTGGCTCAATCTGGCCTTGAAGAATATTGTGGCCACCGATGAATCGTGCAACGAAGCCGGTGTCGGGCGCATCGTATACTTGACGCGGGGGCGCGGCCTGTTCGATATGGCCGTCGTTCATCACCACCACCAGATCGGCGACGGACATGGCTTCCTGTTGCGAGTGGGTCACATGCACAAAGGTGATGTTCAGGTCGCTCTGAAGCCGCCTCAGTTCCCCGCGCATCCGCACCCGCAGGAATGCATCAAGGGCCGACAGTGGCTCATCCAGCAGAAGCACCGAAGGGTTGGTGGCTAAGGCCCTCGCAAGCGCCACGCGCTGCTGCTGACCGCCGGAAAGTTGGGCCGGCATGCGCTCGGCGAAGTCCGACATTTCCACCAGGGCCAGCTTGTCCCGCGCCCGGGCATGCCGTTCGCATTTGTTGGCACCCCGCATTCGCAAGCTGAACGCAACGTTGTCCAGGCAGTTGAGGTGCGGGAACAGCGCATAGTTCTGGAACATCATGGCTGTCGGCCGGCGCGCAGGAGGCAGGCTGCCGACGTCGTGCCCATCGATCAGCAGTTGACCCGAGGTGATGCTCTCGTGACCTGCAATCATGCGTAAGGTCGAGCTTTTGCCGCACCCGGACGGTCCGAGCAAACAGCAGTACTGACCCGCTTCGATTTCGAGATCGATCCCTGCCACCGCCGTTAGGCGGCCGTAGTCCTTTGCCAGCGAGACCAGCTTTACATTGCCGTGCATGCGTTCGCTGTCCAAGCTCGGGATTCCAGACTGCGCCTGGGGCCATAGCTGCCCTGGGGCAGATCGATTGAGTGCATGGTGCGCGGCATGGGTTATGGGGCTGGATGTGTGCGAATCGCCCTGAAGGGTCTGCCTTTGAACCGCAGACTTCGCAAGTTGTGCGCCACAACGCCGCGAGCCAGGCGCAGCGGGGGTTTCCGGTTCCGACCTGCCCGTAAATTGGCGTGTGCCATGTGCTGGTCGGCGATGTGTGCTCCAGTTTGGTGCGTCGGTGGTGAACGATTGCGCCGGCAAAGTGCATCGCTGGATCGGCGCTTACTGAGATCAGCCTGATTTCATCGATCCGTCAGGTTCCTTCCGGAGCCGTCGAACACCTCGCTCAAGACCGAGCCTTGGGTGACACGGGTGGTGTCATATCCAGTTGCGCGGCCGGGGTGCGGTGGCGACCATCTCGCTCACTGTGCCCGGTGTCGGTCATGCAGAAACCGCGATACAGGTGCGTACCGGATGCGGCTTCCCCTCAGCGGGCCAGTACCACCAAATCGCTGGGGTCCAGATAAAGCGGCAGCACGTCCCCCGGTTGCAGCAGCCGTTTCTGATCGATGCGCACCTTGATCGGATGGGGCAGCGACGCAAGCGTGGCATCACACTGGTGATGGGTGCCATAGAAGCCGCATTCTAAAACCTGGGCGTTACCCAGCCCGAGGCGGCCATCACCGGGGTCGGTATGCAGGTGCTCCGGCCGGATCGCCAGCGTCACCCAGGTACCGGGCTCCGCCACGCCCGGGAGTTCGAACTCACCCAGCGCGCTGCGCACCGTCAGTTGCGCGTCGCGCTGGGTGACGACCTGGCCTTCGATCAGGTTGCTGTCGCCCATGAAATCGGCGGTGAAGCGTGACACGGGCCGCAGATAAATCCGCTCCGGTGGCCCCAAGTCCTCGATCGAACCCTGGTTCATGACCACGATGGTGTCGGCGATGGCCATGGCCTCTTCCTGGTCGTGGGTGACGTGTACAAAGGTGGTGCCGACCCGTTGCTGAATGATCTTGAGCTCATGCTGCATCTGCCGACGCAGTTTCATGTCCAGGGCGCCCAGGGGTTCGTCCAGCAACAGCACGCTGGGCTCCACCACCAGGGCTCGGGCCAGGGCGATGCGCTGACGCTGACCGCCGGAAAGCGCGTGGGTACGCTGGCCGGCGGTGTGTGCCAGACCCACAAGATCCAATGCCTGGGCAACGCGCTCCTGCTGCTCGCGTTTTGGCACGCGCCGCATTTTGAGCCCGAAGGCGACGTTACCGGCGACGTTCATGTGCGGAAACAGGGCATAGTCCTGGAACACGGTGGTGGTGGGCCGCCGCGCCGGTGGCGCGTGGGTCAGATCCTCACCCCGGATCAACACCCGACCGCCGCTGGGTTCCAGAAATCCGCCGAGAATATTGAGCAGTGTGGTTTTGCCACCGCCCGATGGGCCCAGCAGAACCATGTAGGCGCCTTCCTCCACCGTCAGGTTGACCCCGCTGAGCGCCTCGATATCGCCAAAGCGCATCGACACATCGCGGAACTCCACCGCGGGTACGCTCATGCCGCTCGCTTCCGCAGCACCACCAGATCCAGCAGCAGTACGAACAGGAACGAGATCACGAAGACAAAGCTGCCAATGGCGTTGGTCTTGGGATTGAGGCCGCTGCGCAGCATGCTCCAGATCTCCACCGGCAGGGTGACGTCGAAACGGCTCACCAGAAAGGCGATGATGAATTCATCCCAGGAGAAGGTCAGGGACAGGAAAAAACTGGCGAACAGGGCGGGCCAGAGCATGGGCGCGGTGATCAGCACGATCACCTGCCATTCCCGCGCGCCCAGATCCCGTGCGGCCCGCTCCGCGTGGGCCTGTTGCGCCCCCATCTGGCTGTAGACAATGGCGAAACACAGGGGCAGGTTTATGACCACATGGCCGATGCCGATGGTCCACAGGGACTTGGGTACTCCCAGGCTGTTGAAGGTGATCAACAGTCCCATGCCGATGATCAGATAGCTGATCGTCAGCGGCGCGGTGAGCAGGCCCCGCAGCAGTCCCGCCAGGGGCAGCCGATGGCGTGCCAATGCGTACGCGGCGAGAAAGCCCAGGGTCACGGCCACAAGAGAGGAGACCACCCCGACCAGTACCGAGTTGACCAGGGCATCCATCAGCCGATCGTCCGCCAGCATGGCCCGATACCAGGCCAGCGATGGCCCATCGAACGGCGGTACCGGAAGGCGGGACTCCTGGAACGAGAACAGGACCAGAACCAGGACCGGCAGAAAAATGAACCCGTACAGCAGCAGGACATACAGGGCCGCGGGCAGAGTGCGGATGTTCACAGCCGGTCCAGCTTCAACCAACGGGCGCAGGCCAGATAGGCCAGACTGACCACGGCCATCAGGATCATGGCCAGGGCGGAGGCCATGGGAAAGTCGGAGCGCCGGGAAATCTGCATCATGATGGTCTGGGGCAGCAGCAACTCCTGATTGCCGCCGAGAATCTGTGGCGTGATGTAATCACCGATGCACAGTACGAAGGTCAGGAATGCGCCCACCATGACGCCCGGTAGGGTCAGGGGCAGTACGACATGGATGAAACTGCGGACCGGGCCGGCCCCCAGGTCGGCGGCCGCCTTGCGGTAACTGGGTGGGAGTTGCACCAGGCTGGCGTAAATGGTGAGGGTCAGCAGCATCACGAAAAAATGGACGAAACCCACCACCGTGGCGCCTCGGTTGTTGGCGAACGACATGGGCTCGGCGATCAGGCCGATATCCATCAGAAAATTGGACAGAATGCCGCCTTCCGACAGCACCAGCAGCCAACTGTATGAGCGCACCACGTAGGAGGTCCAGAACGGCAATATCGCCATCACCAGCGCCAGACGTTGCCATCGCGCCGGCACCCGCTCGGCCAGAATATAGGCCAGCGGATAGGCCAGAAGAATGCTTATGATCGTGACCGTCGCGGTCACTTCCAGTGAGTTGACCAGCGACTCGAACAGAAACGATTTGGACGCGAACTGCTGGTAGTTGTGGGTGGTCCAGGTCTGAACCAGTTTCATGCCCACCCGCTGCCACAGGCTGTACATGCCCATGATCACCAGAGGCGCGGCAAAAAAGGCCAGCGTCCAAAGCAGTGCCGGCAGCAACAAGCCCCAGGCCAGATGCCGGTTCGCCATCATCCAGGCGGCCCCCGCACGGGGTCTCGCATAGTGTTAACAGGCCCTAGACCGTCGGTTATCCGTCAGTGCTGCAGAAATTCGGACCATACATCCAGCATTTGCCCGTCCAGCTCGGCGTCCGGGATAAAGTAGCGATGGGAATTAGCCAGCAGCTTCGGCTGCTCGTCCCAACGCAGTGCGCGCTTTTGCGCGTCGGTGAGCAAATCCCCCGCCTTGCGATTGGCGGGCACGCCCCAGAAGCAGGATGAAGTGGCCAGTCGGGCCTGCCCCTCGGGGCTCATGATGTACTTTACAAACTCGATGGCCAGGTCCTTTTTGGTGGAGGTCTCGAACACCGCCAGCGACTGGCTCCAGAGCAGGCCGCCCTGATCGGGCAGTACCCAATCCAGGTCGGGGTTTTCCGCCTGCAGCACCGCCACCGCCCACTCGCCACCTCCCAGCAGTATGTCGGCTTCGCCGGTTGCCAGGGCAGTAGTGGAAGACACCACTTCACCAACCATGCTGGCATTGTCTTTGAGCTGGAACAGGGCGTCGCGGATCTGGGGCAGGGTCTCGGCGGAAATCTCGCTGGGCTTCATGCCCAGTTGCAGCGCGACCAGGTCCATCAGCGGAATATAGTAGTCGTACACCGCAATCTGGTCCTTGTACTTATCGGTCCACAGCACGCCCAGGTCGCGCATGTCGGCAGGATCGACCTTGGCTTTGTTATAGGCCACCACGTTGTAGCCGAATTTCTCCATGATGGCGTACATTTTTCCGTCCCGGAATGTCACGTCGCGCATCTGCACCGGCTCGAAAATATCGTCCAGCGGCAGGGCGTCCGCGGGCAGTTCCGCCAGCAGTCCGGCCTCCGCCACACGTGGAACATCGACGCCGTCGATGACGAACACGTCCCAGTCACCGGGTTGCGACTGTTCTACGATGGCCAGCGCGTTTCCCGTGCCCTCGTATTCCTTGAGATTGACCCGCACGTCATGTTCATGCTCGAACGGTTCGATCAAGGCCGGGTCGGTGTGGTCGCACCAGACCAAAGCGTTCAGCTCCTCGGTGGCCAGGCCGGGTGCGGATAGGATCAGCAGCGACAGCGCGCCAGCGCTGCGCAGCGCCAGGCGTGCGCAGCAAAAAGACGAGGACATCTGGACAATGGACACGATGCGTACCTCCGTTGTGTGGTTGTGATTCATGGATCGGTTCGACCGGCTCGGTCCGCATGGATTCCTGTCGACACATATATGGACCCATCCCGTTTGCAAGACACATGTGCGTTCGAGACAAGAAGAAGGTTGCTACCATATATCCGGCCTGTTGATGCGGACCTATGACCGCTGGCCTTGATGAATTCCGCTCG